>JAYTTT010000379.1:0-176250 GCA_043744895.1 Gemmatimonadota bacterium
GCGCGACTCCAGCGAAATTTACGGCGAGTGCAATCTCTTCGGCGGCGCGATTCCCATCGCGGGCATCGCGGGCGATCAACAGGCCGCGCTCTTCGGCCAGGTCTGCACGCAGCCCGGCATGGTCAAGAACACCTACGGCACCGGCTGCTTCATGCTGATGAACACCGGCACGACGCCGATCGTCTCGAGGAACAATCTCCTCACCACCGTCGCGTGGCGGGTGGGCGGCCGCACCGAATACGCGCTCGAAGGCAGCATCTTCATCGCCGGCGCCGTGGTCCAATGGCTGCGGGACGGCCTTGGCCTCATCAAGACCGCGGCCGAAGTGGAGTCACTGGCCGCCCAAGCGGACGACAACGGCGGCGTCTATCTCGTGCCGGCGTTTGCGGGACTGGGCGCGCCGCACTGGGACCAGTACGCCCGCGGACTCGTGGCGGGTATCACCCGCGGCACGACTGCGGCGCACCTGGCGCGCGCGGCACTCGAAGGCATCGCCTATCAGGTGTCCGACGTCCTCGCCTCGATGCAGTCCGACTCCGGTATCAAGCTCAAGGAGTTGCGGGTGGACGGCGGGGCCTGCGCCAACAATCTCCTGATGCAGTTCCAGGCCGATGTCCTCGGCGTACCCGTGGTGCGTCCCCAGGTGTCCGAGACCACGGCGCTCGGCGCGGCGTACCTCGCCGGCCTGGCGGTCGGCTACTGGAAGAACACCGCCGAGATTGCCGCGCAGTGGCGAGCGGACCGGCGCTTCCTCCCGTCGATGAAGCCGGCGCGGCGCCAGAAACTACTGGCTGGCTGGCAGAAGGCCCTCGCGCGGGCCAAGCGCTGGGAAGACCCGGGTTGAGCCCGAGCGCGCTGAACCCCGTCGCCAATCTGAATCGGGCCGGGTCAGCGCTCCGGCGGACGCTTCGGCATTGACGGCATCTCGAACTTGGTGAATCCGCCCGGCGCCTCGAAGAGTGCGGCGTCGAGCGACCTTCTTTCGATGGCCGTGACCTCGAAGATGACCTTGTCGCCCTTCTGAGCCTTGAGCGGGAAGCTGTTGTGGCCGAGGCTGCTGGCCCAGCCCGACTCCTTCGGCGGTGACGTGGGGCCACCGACCATGGGCATGCGGAACGGGCCCAACTCCGTCGAGACGCAGACGTCCACGACAGCGCCATCGTCATCGGTCACCATGACATGCTCGCAGCGATAGCCCGCGATCATTTCCATTCTCCCCGTGGGTTCGACGTTGGTTATTCTCGGGGCTGCCCTCTTCGCGGCGTCAACGGAGTCCTTGAGAGCCAACACCCCGTTCTTGGGTTGCGCGGCGAGGAGCCTCTGCATTTTCTTCCCAGCCTCGCCCATGCCTTCCACGCCGGTTCGGCTCCCGGCTACGATGGCCTTCTCGGCGTCGGCAGGAGACTTCATCTCCATCTCCATGTACATCTTCTGCGCGGTCATGATCATCAACATTTTCCTCGAGCCCGAATCGAGGATCATCGCCCCCTTCCCGGCAAGCTGCTCGATGCGGGTCTTTCCGCCCTTGGTCAGATAGGTGAGGCTGAGAACCTCGCCGCGACCACCCACGACCCTGAGGGTCACCGAGCCCTCGAACGGGCTCTGAGCGACAAGCGGGGCAGCAAGGGCCGCGAGAAGAACGGAGGTGCGAATCATTCAGTCGCCCGGCGTGTAAGGTGAACGAACTCGTGCAGCGAGCCGTGGGAAACACATGGTGCCCAAACGTGGCGCACAGGCTACCGACGTGAATGTGCCACGGCCAGTCGGTAGGAGCAATAGCGGCGCTCATTGACGGACGGGAGCCGGTCTCGGTGTCGCCCGGAAAACCCTGACTTCCAGCGCAATCACCCGTTCCCCACCGGTCGCCAGATAGGCTAAATTCCCGCTCGATTCATGCCGATCCCAGCGACCTCCCTTCCCGACCGGCTCCAAGCCGCCGTCGGCGATGGCTTCACCATCGTCCGCGAATTGGGGCGGGGCGGAATGGCCACCGTGTTCCTGGCCGACGACCGTCGCCACAAGCGACAGGTGGCGATCAAGGTCGTCCATCCCGACCTCGGCATCCCGGCCACCACTGAACGGTTTGAACGCGAGATCCAGATCGCGGCGTCGCTCAACCACCCCCACATCGTCAACCTCTTCGATTCGGGGTTTGCCGACGGCCTTCACTACTACATCATGCCGTTCGTCGAGGGCGAATCTCTTCGGGATCGCCTGAAACGGGAACCCCGAATCCCCGTCGATGAAGCCATTCGATGGGCGGGCGACGTGGCCGGCGCGCTCCAGTATGCCCACGACAAGGGCCTGATTCATCGGGACATCAAGCCAGAAAACATCCTGCTGTCGGGGTCGGAGGTGTTCGTCACCGATTTCGGGATCGCGCGGCCCACCGTGCCCACCGGCTCCGAGAACCTGACCGGCACCGGGATCATCATCGGCACCCCGACGTACATGAGTCCCGAGCAGGCCACCGGAAGCGGATCGATCGACACCCGATCGGACATCTACAGCCTGGGCTGCGTGCTCTACGAGATGCTGGTGGGACACCCGCCGTTCGCCGGCCGGTCAACCATGGAAGTGCTGGCCAAGCATGCCCTCGAGCCCGCCCCGTCGGTCCAGGCCACCGATGCCATGTTGTCCGATCGATTGCAAAGCGCTCTCCACCGGGCCCTCGCCAAGGAACCGGCCGATCGGTTCGCTTCCGCCGGGGAGTTCGGGGCGGTGCTCGACGAGATCCGCCGAACCGGCGCCACCAGGGCACGGCCGGCCCGCCTCGCAACCTCTCCGTGGCGGAAGTTCGCCGCCGGCTTGGCCGCCGTCGGTGCCGTCGCCGTGCTGGTGTTCGCGGGGCCCCGGCTCTTCAAACCCAGCTCCGGCCGAACGGTTGCACCAGGTAAAGTCCGGATTGCGGTGCTCCCGCTTCGAAGCATCGGCCAGGGCGAAGAGGAGCGCAATTTTGCCGCGGGGCTCACCGACGAAATCACCTTCCGCCTGGCCAAGCTGGCGAGCCTGTCGGTGGTGGCCCGCAACAACGCGATCGCCTATGGCGATTCGGGCCATGCCATCCGGGACATTGGCCGCGACCTCGAGGTCGACTACGTGGTGCAAGGCAGCATCCAGTGGCAGTCGGTGCGGGGCGAACGCCGGGTTCGGATCATTCCAAACTTGGTCCGGGTGGCCGACGGAACGGAAATCGCCCTCACCGAGTACACCGGCAAAGTCGACGACGTCTTCGCATCGCAGGCTGCCGTAGCCCAGCAAGTGGCGGCACGCTTGCCGATCAGCTTGGGCGCGACCGACCAGCAAAGCCTCCAGACCAGCGGATCCCAAAACGCTGAGGCCTACCGCGAATACGCGCTCGGAAGGGCCCTCTGGCAACGACGTACCGCCGAGAGCCTGGTTGCCGCCGTGGGGCATTTCGAAGCCGCGCTCCGGCTTGATTCGCTGTTCGCCCGGGCTCACTCTGGTCTCGCCGACTCATATGTGCTGTACGGCCAATACGGCGTGACCGAGGTGCCGCCGGCCACTGCTTGGCTCCGGGCCCGTCAGGCCGCTGAACGAGCCCTCGCGCTCGACAGCACCCTGGCCGAGGCCCACGCTTCCTTGGGAGAAATCAAGTTCTACTCCGACTGGGACTGGCCCGACGCCGAACGGCGTTTCAACGAGGCCATCCGCCACGACCCCGACTACGCCACCGCCCATCAGTGGTATGCCGAGCTGCTGGCCCTGACCGGCCGGCCGGCCGAAGCGATCGACGCCGGGCGCCGGGCGGTCCAACTCGACCCGGTTTCCGCCGCAGCGGGCAACGCCCTTGCGATGGCGTTCTTAAGCGCCCGCAAGTTCGACGACGCCATCACGCAACTGGCCCGCGTCCAGCAAATCATCAACTCGCTCGGGTCCCGCGACCCACTCCTCATCGGCTATTCGATCTACGGCACCGCCTTGGCCTTGGCCGGCAAGGGCGATTCGCTCGGCGCGATGGCGACCTTGGCCCGCATCGGCGATTCGTCGGCCGTCACCAAGCTCTGGATTCGGGCCGCCATCGATTCATCCTACCGACCAACGGCTCGCCGGGAGCTGGCCCGGCTCGCGCCCACGCTGGCGCGGTATCCCCTCCAAATGCAGGCCCAGGCCTTTGCCGCCGCCGGTGACGCCGACCGGGCCATCCCATTGCTGGAACAACTGGCGCGCGACCGGACCGGCACCCTCCCCGGAATCAAACTCGTGTTCCTCTACGACCCGATCCGTGGGGATCCCCGATTCCAGGCGCTCCTTCGCCGGCTGAACCTCCCGCAACCGTAGGTCCCTTCCGCCCGAACGCCTGGACCACGGAAAAACTCCAGTGACGCCGGCTGGGATCGGCCGCGATCCGGGACAGCGTTCGGGCCAAGTCGGCCAACTCGGCACCGGTGCGCCTTCCCGAGCGGAGCAATGAGGCCCGAGCGCTCGCAAAAGCAAATTGAAACGTCCCGGCATACTCGTGCCCACCCGGAATCCGGAGCCGGACGTCGCGGGCCCGAACCCCGTCGAGGTTGGTCGCCGCCAGCCGGGCTGCCATCGACTCGCCGCCCGCCCCCGGCCGACTCACGAACATCCCGTGGACCACGGCCGCCAATTCCGGCCATCCCGCCGGCTCCGGCTCGACCTCCCACGGCCATCGGCCGAGTTCCTGGAGCGCGATGACGCCGCCGGGGCGGGCCAGCCGAATCATCTCGGCCACCAACCGGGCCGGGTCGCACTGTTGGGCCAGGAACCGGGCATGGACCAGGTCGAAGCTGGCATCCGGAAGCCCAGTGGCGGTTGCGTCACCCAGGACGACTTGAACCGCAGGCCACCCCTCCGCAATGGCGTTCAACTTGGCGGTCAGCACCCGCCGCGGCACCGAATCGACCCCGACCACTCGGCCGCCCGGCCCCACCAAGCGGCTCGCGAGATCGAGAATGCCCCGGGGTCCACAGCCCAAGTCGATGACCGAGGCACCGGCGCCGAGCCCGACAGCGGCGAGCAAATCGCCGGTGGGTTCGCTCCACGCCCGGGCCTGGAGGTCGAGCCGTTCGTCCTCGGCTCCTTCGCGCTCGGCCCAGCCGCTTGGTAACTTGGAAGACCGAGCCTTCGCTCGCCTGGAAAGGACCATATGACCGCCATTCATTACGACGAAGTGCTGACCCGGTTGATTACCCGATCGGCCGAGCGACTCAACGACACGCTCGAGCGCGAAACCCCAGCCGTGGCCAGCGCGCTGTTGCCTTGGCTGCAAACGCTAACCACGTCGGGTCGCCTGGTCGACTACTTCACCCATCCCCGCCGGTTTCCAATGCTCCTCCTGCCATGGTGGGCCGCCGAGGTGGCGGGATCGCAAGGAGCCGAAGATTTCCACGGCGACGTCGTGTACAGCACGATGTGCGCCTACTGCCAGGTCCGCCTGATGGACGACGTGGTCGATCGGCGGGGCGAGCCCGGACTCGAACTCATTCCGGCCACCGCGGTGCTCCACACCGAATGCCTGTACCCGTACCTTCGCCACTTCCCGGCTGAGGCTCCCTTCTGGCCGTACTACCGGTCCCGGTGGCTCGCCGCCACTAACGCCGCCATCGAGGTGCCGGGTCGCGCCTTGACGATTGCGGAGTTGGGTGAGCGCGCCGTCGCCCGGATTGGGCCGGCCACGATTCCGCTCGCCGCCGTGCTCTGGCACGCGGGCCGGGCCGAACTGATCGACCCGTGGTGCCGATTCACCTTGGGCCTGGCACGCGTGGAGCAGCTGCTCGACGACTTGACCGATTGGCACCATGATGCCGAACGAGGCCAGAGCAACGTGTTGCTTGCCGAAGGCGCTCGGCACGTGACTCCCGACGAGCCGGCCGAGGCATGGGTGATCCGCGAGGGACTGCTCTGGGCGCTGGATTCCGCCGCGGGAAGCCTGGCGCCCCTCCGAGCCGAGGCGGCGGCGCTCGGAAGCGAAACCGCGGGCTGCTTTCTGGACCACCGAGCCGATCTGATCGCGGAAACCCGCCGCGAACTGGAGCCCGGCGTGCGCCAACTCGACCGGCTGGCTCGGGCCTGGAAGGGCGAGCTTGCTTGACGTACTCGCTCCGAACCTTACATTCTCTATCGCTCCATTCGCGAGTGCCCCGTCTCACACCGCTGGTTACAGGAGTCTGCCATGGCAGGAAAGTTCACGGTTCATCAACTGGTCACCAAGATGCTCGGCGACGTCACCTTTCGGGCCGCCGTCATCAAGGACCCCGCCAAGGCCCTCAAGGCGATCAAAGTCAAACCAACGGCGGCGCAGGTCGCGGCCCTCAAAGCGATCGACTGGAATAGTCTCGATCGAGTGTATAGCAGCTTCAGCACCGGCGTCCACCCGGACACGTTTACCTGAGCCGCAAGCGCTCCGCGCTTCGCCCGCCCTGGCTCCTCGCCAGGGCGGGTTCCTCGATTGACCCCGGGCTCAATCCCTGATGCTCCTTCTCCTCCAGCAGGTCGAGACCCAAACTCCGCGCGGCACCCTCCCGAGTTTGAACCAGCTGCTCGCGGCCAACACCCCGCCCGTCGCGTACGGACTCGGATTCCTGGGCGACCTGCTGTGGTTGGTCGTCTATGTGTTGGCGATCCGAATCGCGATCCGGCAACAAACCTACGCCATCCCCGCCGCTGCGATCGTTCTCAACGTGACCTGGGAGTTCGTCCACAGCGTCATCTTTCCGCCGCCCGCGGCGATCGACCTGATGGCCACCCTGCTCTGGCTCGCCTTCGATTTGGTCATCCTGATCCAGCTCTTCCGGCCCGGTCGCGAAGGTCAAACCACGCCCGAGGGGCGGCAAACCTTTCGATGGGCGGTGCTGGCCGGTGTGGTCGTGGCCGTTCTGGGCCACGCGACCTTCTACCTCAATGTCACCGCCAATTCGATTTTCCCCGACCGGGGCGGGGTAATTTCCGCCTACCTGATCAACCTGGTGATGAGCATCCTCTTCATTCAGTTGTTCTTTGATCGGCCGGACGGCCGGGGCATTTCCAAGGGAATTGCCTGGTGCAAGATGCTGGGAACCGGCGCGGTCTCCCTGGCCAACACCATTTCCATTTTTCATCTGCCGCCGATCGCCTACCAAGTTCAGATCCGGCGAAGCGACTCGTCCCCTTGGCAAGACATGGGCACCATCGGGAGCTCGACCATCCACCCCGGCTTCCTCTATTTCCTCTTCCTCTCCGTGTTCGTCGCCGACCTCATCTACGTGGTGCTGGTGTCCCGGCGGCCAGTCCCGCAACCAGCATGATGCTCCGCAGCTGGCGCGCGTTCCGCTCGAGGTCGTGATCGCCTAACACCGCGAGCCGGCGCCGAATTCGGGCCACCGCACTTTCAGCGAAAAAATCGGGAACGATCCCTGATTCGGTCACCAGATCGCGTCCGCCGGCTCGGGCGGAAAAGACCGGAATGTCCCCCCGGGCGATCGCGCTTCGCTCGCTCGCCAGCACGACGGCCGCCGCCATCGGTCGGAGAGGAATGTCCATGGGAAACGATCGCGGGGACCACGCCCCACCGCCGCCGGCGGCATACTGACGGGTTGGCCTCAAGACGACCCTGACCACTAGCTCGGCAAGCGACTCGAGCGGCCCCCCCTCGCGACCGAGTTGATCGCGGAGCCGAAGCACCGCCCCGTAACCCTCCCGGTAGCCTTCAACCACCACATCAGCCCCGTCGAGCGGATCCATCGAACCGATCGCTCCAAGGACGCCTGCGGTGGCCGAGGGGCCGAGGGGGCTGAGTCCGTTCCACGGAAGGAATCCAGTGAGGACCAGCGACTCGGCGTCCATCCAGGGACCGAATCGAGGATGCGCGATGGTCTCGGCGTCGACCAGAACCGGCTGGTCGCCGGCATAGATCAGATTGTCGATGTGGGCGTCCCGGACCTCGAAGACATCGAGGAGCGCCAACAACCGGCCGGCGTGGCGGGCTCGGCGCCGCGCGGCGGCCTGATCCCGGGCCGGCGCCGCGGCAACCCGCTGAACCCAGCCATAGCCACCCTGGTCGAGCACCGCGGGCGCGAGCCCGCCAAGAATCCAGGAGATCAGGTTCGCCCACCATCGCTCGGGGCCAACCGGCCGGGGCTTGTAGATCACTGACAGCCCGCCGCCAAACTCCACCGCGGCGACTCGGCGCCCGCCCCGGTGCGGATCGCCGAGCGACCGAATCGCCGTCACCGGGCCCAGGTCGCCGATCGGCTGGAAAACCGCGGCAATCGCCCCCCGGTCCCGGGTCAACCGCTCGTTCAACTCGGCCAGGGGATCGTCCATCGAGCGATGTTACCTTAACCATCATCCGTTTGCCAACCTGCCATGGTGGTCGTGCCGATCGGATCCGTGCCATGCCGCGTCCCCACTTCGATCACATCGCCGTCCGATTTCGGCGAACCCTAACGCCATCGCAACGACGGGCGATCGCCGACCGGTGCCATCTGCTCCCGTTCTCCGGACGGCACCACGTACCCGGCGAGGATTTCGCGTTCCTCGCCGTTGCCCCAACCGCCGACCCTCGGCGCACCCGGCACGCCCGTTCGGTCGCCGCGCTGTCGAAGCACCCCGATGTGGCCGGCATAGCGCTGGTGCACCGGCACCACGGAGTTCGCTATTTCGCGACCGACCGGGTCTGGCTTGAAACGGCGGGGGGGATCGACTCGGCCCGGGTCCGGAAGGTGCTCGGCCGGGGGGCCCGGATTCTCGAGACCGTCGAGGGCCGCGAATTCCTGGTCCAGTTGCCCCGCGGGGCCGATCCCGCCGCGACCTGTGTCCGGTTGGCGAAACTCCCATCCGTCCGGTACGCCGAGCCCGATTTCGTCGTGCTGGGCCGGAAGCACTCCAGCCAATCCGCTGAGGACGCCCGTTCCGCCACCGGTCAGTTCTGCGTCCGGGTCACCCGCACCACGGCCGCCTGGAAGCTGATCCGGGGCAAGGCCGGCATCACGGTCGCGATCGTCGACGACGGGGTCATGGCCGAGCATCCCGACCTTCGCGGCTGCCTGACGGCCAACGCCGACGCCACCGGGGGTCGCGGCGCTCCCCACCCCAAGCCCTGGGACAGCCACGGAACCGGGTGCGCCGGACTCGCGGTGGGCCCGAACCGGGTTCGCTGCGGAGTGAAGGGGGTCGCCGCCGGATCCAGCCTGATGGCGGTTCGGGTCGGGTACACGCCCACCCGCGATGGCGACTATCTCTGCAAGACGGCCTGGATTCGACGGGGCATCGACTGGGCCTGGCAACACGGCGCCGATGTCATCAGCATGAGCTTCGGCGGGGGGCCCCGGTCGGCGCCGGTCGTCAAGGCTCTGGAACGGGCTCGCCGCCGGGGGCGGGGCGGCAAGGGCTGCGTTCTCGTCGCGGCGGCCGGAAATGCCGCCGAGCCGGGCGAGCCGGTCGAGTTCCCCGGTTCGCTCCCCTTCGTGCTCGCCGTCGGAGCGACCAATCGGAAGGACCAGCCCCAAACCAAGATCGACCGGACTTCGATTTGGGTGTCGAACAGTGGGCCGCAGGTCAACATCGGGGCGCCGGGGGTCAACAACTACACCTGCACGATTCCGGATCCGGATGAAGGCGAGATGGACCTCAATGACCCAGGCTTTAGCGGCACCTCGGCGGCCACGCCGCTCGTGGCGGGGGCGGCCGCGCTGCTGTTGTCCGTCAATCCTGACCTGACCGAGGCCGAGGTTCGAGCATTGCTATGCGATACCGCCGACAAGATCGGTCCGGCGCCCTACCATGGAAGCCGGAACGACCAAGTCGGAACCGGGCGGCTCAACGTCCTCGCCGCGGTTCGGTCGGCTCGGCGACCTCACGTGACCCACGATAACGCCTAACGTCGGGGTCGCGGCCCCGCCCTCTTGCGGATCGTCGCCCGTGGTGTAATAATGGTGTAGACTACACCACAAGGGTCGCCATGCCGCTTAACATCAAGAACGCCGAGGTCGAACGCCTCGCCGCTGAGGTCGCCGGGCTGACCGGCGAATCCAAGACCGAAGCCATTCGCCAGGCGCTCCTGGCCCGGCGGGCCGGACTGGCTCACCACGACACCCGCGCCCCGAGGGCCCGCCGCCTTACCCTCTTCCTCGAGCGCCGCGCCTGGCCACTCCTGACGACCAAGCCTCGACCGGTCACCAAAGCCGAGCGAGAGAAGATCCTTGGCTACGGACCGGACGGCATATGATTCTCGACGCCTCGGCCGTCGTGGCCATTCTCCTCCGAGAGCCTGGATACCTGAATTTGCTGGAAGCCATCGGGACCGCCCCGAAGGTCGCGATCGGAGCGCCGACGCTGGTCGAAAGCAGTATGGTGGTTGCCGCCCGCCTCGGCCCGCCCAGTCGCGACCTCGCCGCCACCATGATGCGCGAGGGCAGAATCGACATCGTGCCCTTCTCGGAAGATCACAGCATTGTGGCCGTCGATGCATTTCTTCGGTACGGCAAGGGCCGCCACCGCGCCAATCTCAACTTCGGCGACTGCATGGCCTACGCGGTCGCCTGCCTGGCCGACCGCCCGCTCCTTTTCCTTGGTGAAGATTTCCGCCACACGGACATCGCCGCGGCGACGGACGCCTAACGGTCCTCGATGCTAATGCGGAACCGCGCAGGTATGGCCTTACTCCTCGCGGAGTCTGGCCAGCTGCAACGCCGCGCCTAACGCCACGAACCCAGCCTCCGCCTCGGCCTGGTACCGATCGGCGTCGGCCCCCCGGCCCAACCGGCGCGCCGCTCGAGCGGCCACCGCCGCGCACTCGGCCAGAAGCAACGGCTGCCGGCATCGCTCCGCCACCGCCACCCCGGCTACTGCGGCCTCCAACGCCGCGCCGGGCTCGCCCAACCGGAGCGCCCGTTCGGCCCGGACCCGGTACACCTCGCCCACGCCGACGTCGTCACCCGCCGCACTGGCCAGTTCCTCGCTCCGGTTGAGCAGCCGCTCGGCCACCGCGAAGTCGCCCGCCTCGATCGTGGTTTCGGCCCGGCTCGCGAAGACCAACGCCAACAGCGTCGGGTCGCCCACCACTTCCGCATGGCGGACCGCCTCTTCGCCCAGATCCGCCGCGGTGGCCAGGTCGCCGGCCCACCGGAAGGTGAAGGCCAAGTTGGCCAGAATCCCGGCGATCTCTCGCCGATCGGCCAGCCGCTGATAGGCCGCCAACGACTCCCGGTAGAGGCCGCGGGCCATCAGCACTTCGCCTCGGAGATGGAACGCGGAGCCGAGATTGTTGCTGGCTCGGGCCACCGTGAGGGTATCACCGGCGGCCCGACCCAGATCGAGGGCCGTCCGCCAGTGGGCGATCGCCGGGTCGATCTGGCCTCGGGCAAAGGCAATGGCGCCCAACAGGTTCTCCGATCGAACCCGGCCGTCATCGTCGGCCCGCTGCCGGCACAGGGTCACCGCCCCGAGCGCAAACGCATGGCCTTGGTCGAGACGGCCAAGCCGAGTGGCGGCGGCGCCTACCGTGAGGAGCAAGATTGGGTCGGTGGGGTCGGCAGCGGCCTCGCGCTTGGCAAATTGGTCCAAGACCTCCTGGTAGCGCCCCTCCAAGAGGAGCGCCCGAAGGGCTTGAAGCAGGTCAGCGGCCGGGCCGGGCATCATCGAAGTTCGGGCTCGTCAGTAGGCGATGTAGTAACGGCTGAAGGAAACCAGGTCGGCCTTGAGCTCCTTCAACCCGTCGGTCTTGACCGTGCCGATCTTGACCAGCGGGTCGCCGGGTTTTTCCTGGCGCCAGAGCGCAAGCTTCTGTTCGATCTTGTCATCGTCGCCGTCCTTCTTGCCATCGCCATTGAGATCACCGCCGGTCACGGTATACTCGATTCGCAATTCGGCCGGATCTGAGGCATTGAAGCGAATCCCCGAGGGCGACAGCTCCACGCCCAGCTCCAGCGGGTTGACCACCTTCATGACGATCAGGACCGAATCGTTCGGCCCGTACGGCGTGCCGTCGGGCCGGGCCGCGAGGCTCCGTTGCCGAATCCGAATCCGGGCGAACTTCTCCCCCCGACCGCCGGTGGCCGTCTTGAAGTAGATGAATCCTTCGTCGTCGCGATTGACCTTGGCGTAGAACACCACCGAGTCGTTGAAGAGCGCGGCGGCGGTGCCGGGAATCTTGACGATGGTAGTCGCCGGGTCGATCGGATCGGGGCCCGACGTGCACGCCGCGATCACCAGGAGGGGCAGCGCCAGTCGGCGGAGTGTCAAGCAACCCATAGTCGTCATTCCATTTCTCAGTCGGTGTCGCCGTCGAGAATTCGCTGGAGCCGCGGTCGCGAAATGCCGAGCCGGCGCGCCGCCTCGCTCTTGTTCCCGTCGGCGGCGGCGAGCGTTTCCAGCACCGCCGCGCGGATGATGGTACCCAGCGGGGCCGGAAACGGGAGCGGCCCAGCCCTTTCCCGAAGCGGACCCGCCACCACGAGCTGGCCGATCTCGAGCCGCCCCGGCGGCGACAACACGAGGGCCCGTTCGATCGCGTTCCGCAGTTCGCGAATGTTGCCCGCCCAGGGATGGGCCTTGAGGGCGGCCCGAACTTCGGGGGTCAGTGCCGGGACCACGAGACCATGCTGGGCGGCCAGGCGGACACAGAACGATTCGGCGAGCAGGCCAATGTCGTCACCCCGGTCGCGAAGCGGGGGAAGCACCAGCTGGACCACATTGAGACGGTAGTAGAGATCTTCCCGGAACGTCCCGTTGGCCACGGCCGCGGCCAGGTCGACGTGGGTGGCGCCGATCACTCTGACGTCCACCCGCTTCGTCGCCTGTCCCCCGACCCGGCGGATCTCGCGCGACTCGAGCGCCCGGAGCAGCTTCGGCTGGAGCTCGAGCGGAAGGTGGCCGATCTCATCGAGAAATACCGTCCCTCCGTCGGCCATCTCGAACAGGCCGGGCTTGGCCGCGACGGCACCGGTAAAGGCGCCGCGCTCGTGCCCGAAGAGTTCGCTTTCGATCAGGTTGGCCGGAATCGCGGCGCAGTTGATCTCGACGAACGGCGCCTTGGCGCGGGGCGAGTGATAGTGAATGGCCCGGGCCAGGAGTTCCTTGCCGGTCCCGGTCTCGCCCCCGATCAGGACGGTGACGTCGCGAACCGCCGCGACCCGCCGGGCGTGGGTCAGGGTCGCGGTGAGGGCGGCGCTGGCTCCGATCATGGCCCCGAAGCCCAGACTGTCCAGCTCCGCTTTAACAAAACTCGCCTGGGCGATCGACGCGGCGCCCTCCCGGGCCAGCCGCTCCAGGGTCCGGTTGAAGAGGCCAAGATCGGCCGGAAGCGCGAGGTAATCACGGGCACCCCGGGTGATCGCGCCGACCGCGAGCCGGTGGTCAGGTGTCGCGCCCACCAGGTAGACCGGGAGCACCGACCCGGCCTTGGTCCGGCTCAACCAGTCGAGACCGTCGGCTTCCACGCCGCCCGCCAAGACAAAACAGCCCGCCGCGGACGGGAGCGGGGCCTCCTCATCGAAGGCCCGCTCCACCATCGCGACCCCGGCCGCGGCGCCCAGCGTCAGCACCGAATCGGCGAAACTGTCGGAGAGTTTCACGACGATCACCCGGGTGCTCCCCTCGCTCATCGCTCCGAACGCCTAACGGTCGTCTTTGCCGTCATGATCCTCATCTTTGAACCAGTGGAACGAGCGGCGAATGTTGTCGCGCACCAGGTTGTCGTTCGGCTGGCCCTTCAGGGCCGAGACCGGATCGATCAGCCGGCCGCCGCTCGCGAACCAGGTGGACACATCAACCTTTAAGGTAACGTCCGTGGCGGCTTGGGACCCGACCACCAGCGGCGGCACCAGGTCATTCCGTTGCTTGGCGCTAAGATCGGTGAGGTAGACAAACCCGCGACCGTCATACCGGCCCGTCACCCTGACACTGACCCGTTTCAGGTCGGGATGGGCCGTCAAGAACGCCGCATCATCTTTATCGTCCTCGGGCTTGTGGATCTTGAACTCAACCTGCCGGTAGGTTCCGGGAGCGATGGCGACGGTGACCACCCGTTCAAGGGTGCCGCCCAACGGCAGGTCGAGCAGCATCGGGCCGGTCGTGAACTTTTCGCATTCGTCCTCGCAATCGGTTCCGGTATCCACCCGCTTGAGTTTGATGTCCCGAAGCACCAACTCGATTTTGGTCAGGACCAGGGTGTGGCCCCCAACCGTGAGTGACTCGGGCGCCTGGGCCGATGGCGCCAGCGGCGTGGTCCCGACCCGCAGGGTGATGGCCATCGGCTCGACCGCGGCAGGTCCGGTCCCGTCGGAACAGCCGGAGACACTCGAGATGACAAGGCCGGCGATGGTAGCGATCTTTCGGTTCAACATTTGGGGCTCCGTTGCTGGGGTTCGTACCCTGGTAGAGCAATCCCAAGGCCTCGATCTCCAACATTCCAACCGCTTGACTGACAAATACTTATGATGACGGGCCCCGATAGACTGATGGGCCGGATCATTACGACCTGGAACGATTCGATGCACCACTTTCTTGGAGCCCGCTGATGACCGCTATCGCTTTCCTGGGAACCGGCCTGCTCGGCAGCGCCTTCGTCGAAGCCGCCGTGGCCCGCGGCGACACCGTCACCGTCTGGAACCGGACCCCCCACAAAGCCCAGGCCCTTGAGGCGATCGGGGCCCGCTTAGCCGCCACCCCCGCCGACGCGGTGCGGGGCGCCGAACGGGTCTACCTCGTCCTTAAAGACGACGCCGTCGTGAACGCCATGATCGAACAATGCCGCGAAGCCCTCGACCCGGCGGCCATCATCGTCGACCACACCACGACCCAGCCGGCTCTCACCGCCGAGCGGGCCCGCCGGCTCGCCGCCGCCGGAATCCGTTATCTCCACTGTCCGGTGTTCATCGGCCCGGCTATGGCCCGGAAGGCCCAAGGGACGATTCTCGTCTCCGGCCCGGCGGCCCTGTTCGAGTTGGTGAAGGAGGCCCTTCAGCAGCAGGCGGCCCGGGTCGAATACCTCGGTGATCGACCCGACCTGGCAGCGGTCTACAAGCTCTGCGGTAACGCCTTCCTGCTTGGGGTCGGGGCGTTGGTCGCCGACGTCTTCGCGATCGGACGCGGGGCGGACGTCGAGCCGCTCGAGACCTTGAAGCCGCTCGAATACCTGAACCTCGCCGCCGCGGTCGCGGGGCGCGGAAAGAACATGGCCGCGGGCAATTTCACGGCGAGCTTCGAGCTCACTATGGCGAGGAAAGACGTCCAACTGATGCTCGACACCGCGGCCGCCTTGCCCCTGGCGGTCCTCCCCGGGATCGCGGCACGGATGGATACGTTGATCGCGGAAGGTCACGGCGCTTTGGACCTCGGCGTGCTCGCGATTGAAAGCCTCTAGAACGGGCACCTTGCGGCGCCTCGGTGCCAAGACCGACGAACTGGTTGTATATAAACGACTTAGGATGGCAATGTATTTTGGCAATTGAATTGCCAAAAACTATTCCCTGGACTAGACTTGGGAATGATTACTCGTGACGCCGGTGCCCGACTCAGGTACCTGGCCACGCTCTATCCCGTCGTGAGCATCACCGGCCCTCGGCAATCGGGCAAGACCACGCTCTGTCGGGCAACGTTTCCGGATCATCCGTACGTGAACCTCGAGCCGCTCGACGTGCGGGAGTTCGCGATCGCCGACCCGCGCGGCTTCCTGGCGTCCCTTCCGCGCGGCGCCGTGATTGACGAAGTGCAGCGGGCGCCCGACCTCCTGAGCTACCTCCAGGTCGAGGTCGATGAGCACCCGGCGCCGGGCCGTTTCGTGCTCACGGGCTCGCAGCAACTCGCGACGACGGCGGCGGTTTCGCAATCACTCGCCGGGCGCACCGGCACCGTGGAGCTCTATCCGCCGAGTTGGTCGGAGCTGCAGCGCTTCCCCAGAGCGCCAACGACGCTGTTCGAGGTGCTATGGGCGGGAGCCTATCCCCGGATTTTCGATCGCTCGATTCCCCCGCACCAATGGCTCGCGGACTACGTGGCAACGTACGTGCAGCGGGACGTCCGCCAACTGCTGAACGTCGGTGACCTGCGCGCCTTCACCGACTTTCTCCGCCTCTCAGCCGGGAGTACGGCCAGCGAGACCCACCTCTCCCGGCTCGGTGCCGACGCGGGCATCTCGCACAACACCGCGAAGGCGTGGCTCTCCGTCCTCGAGGCAAGCTACCTTCTCTTTCGCGTGCCCGGTTGGCATCCGACGGTGCGCAAGCAGGTGGTCAAGTCGGCCAAGCTGCACTTCGTGGATTCGGGACTCGCCTGCTACCTGCTCGGTATTCGCGAACCGGAGCAGCTGCGCACCCATCCCCTGCGGGGCGCGGTGTTCGAGAGCTGGGTGGCGTCGGAGCTCATGAAGCAGGCGGCGCACCAGGGCGTGCCGCATCGTCTGTTCCATTACCGCGATGCAACCGGGGTCGAGGTGGATCTGGTGTCGGAGACGACCCCTGCGGTGATCCTCGCCGAAGTGAAATCGGGAGCGACGGTGGCCAGCGATTTCACCGCGGCGGTGGAGCGACTGGCGGCGGCGGTCGCCGGGGGAAAGGCGAAGCGCACCGTGATCTCTCGGGTGATCTATGGTGGGAGTATGGCGCAGTCACGCGGGGTAACGGAGATCGTGCCGTGGCAACGGATTCATACCATCCGATGGCACGATGAGCCGGTGACCCGATGACTGCTTGCGCTAGTCTGGTTGTTATGTTACTAGTAATCTAGAAATTAGTGTCAACTAAACATCGTTCCGGAATCCCGACCATGATTGTCCACCACTCGGTCTCTAACCAGCCCGAGCCGATCCTTAGCCGGTCGGTCGAGGACTACCTCAAAGCAGTCTACCACCTCTCCCGTCACGGAGGTGTCGCGACCACCAAAGACCTCGCGGTCCGCCTCGGCCTGGCCGCCCCGTCGGTCAGCATGATGCTGAAACGGCTCACCACCATGGGCCTGGTCAAACGGGCGCCCTACCAAGGAGCCCAACTCACCCGCGAAGGCCGCCACGCCGCTCTCAAGACGATTCGGCGGCATCGAGTGCTCGAACTCTATCTCACCCGCCATCTGGGCTTTGACTGGGACACGGTGCATGCCGAAGCCGAGCGGCTCGAACACGCGGCCTCCGATCTGGTCATCGAGCGGATGGCCACCGCCCTCGGCAATCCTCAATACGACCCCCACGGCGATCCGATCCCCAGGGCCGACGGCACCATCGAAGACATCGATCTGATCCCCTTGGCGAGCGCCCCGGTCGGGGCGGATCTCGAGCTTCGCCAGGTCGACACTCAAGACCCGGACCGGCTCCGGTTTTTCGCGGGCCACGGGCTGGTCCCCGGCCTCCATCTGACCGTGTCGGATCGGCAGCCGTTTGGCGGCCCGACCACCGTCACGTTCCGGCCCACCGGAGCCCGGCAGGTGGTGGGGACCGAATTGGCGAAGGTGCTCCTCTGCCGGCCGGCGGCCGCGTGAGCGCCCCGCTTCCGGCCGACCCGATCGACCCCGGCTGGCGCCAAGCCCGGGTCACCCCCAGCCTGCGTGAGGTCTATCGGTCGGTGCCGGTCGACCACACCAGCCGGTGGCGGAAGATGCTGGCGTTCGCGGGCCCGGGATACTTGGTCGCGGTGGGTTACATGGATCCGGGCAACTGGGCCACCGACCTCGCCGCCGGATCCCAGTTCAATTACACGCTGCTGAGCGTGGTCCTGATCTCGAACCTGATGGCGATCGTCCTCCAGGGTCTGTCTTCCAAGCTCGGGATCGTCACCGGCCGCGACCTCGCCCAGGCCTGTCGCGACCACTATTCGCCCCCCGTTGCGTTCGCCCAATGGATCCTTTGCGAGATCGCGATCGCCGCCTGCGACCTGGCCGAAGTGATCGGCACGGCGATCGCCTTGAATCTGCTGTTCGGGATCCCGATGCCCTGGGGTATTGCGATCACGGCCCTCGACGTCTTCCTGATCCTCTACCTTCAGAACAAGGGTTTCCGGCTGGTCGAGGCGCTCGTCGTCGCCCTGATCGGCACCGTGGGACTCTGCTTCCTCTTCGAGATCATCATCAGCAGTCCCGAGTGGGGCGCCGTCTTGCGGGGGTTCGTGCCTCAGACCTCGATTGTCACGGACCCGGCTCAGTTGTACATCGCGATCGGGATCCTCGGGGCCACCGTCATGCCCCATAACCTCTATCTCCACTCCTCGATCGTGCAGACCCGGGCCTACGCCGAGACCCCGGAGGGTAAGCGAACCGCGGTTCGCTACGCCTTTGTCGATTCGACCATCGCGCTCTCGTTCGCGCTTTTCATCAACGCCGCCATCCTGATCGTAGCCGCCGCCACGTTCTTCCGGTCCGGGCACGGCGAGGTGGCCGAAATCCAGGAGGCCTACCATCTGCTGACCCCGCTGCTCGGCGTCACCGGCGCCGGGACCGTGTTCGCCCTGGCCTTGCTGGCCTCCGGCCAGAACGCCACCCTGACCGGCACCCTGGCCGGGCAGATCGTGATGGAGGGGTTCCTCAACATCCGGCTCCGGCCCTGGCTTCGCCGGTTGATTACCCGGGCGATTGCGATTGTGCCGGCCGCGCTGGTCGCTATCTTCTTCGGCGACAGCGGGACCGCCAAGCTCCTCATTCTGAGCCAAGTGATCTTGAGTCTCCAGCTCTCCTTTGCCGTGTTTCCCCTGGTCCGCTTCACCTCGGATCGGGTCAAGATGGGTGAGTTCGTCAACGCGACGTGGCTCAAGGTGCTGGCCTACTTGGTGGCGTTCGTGATCGCCGGGCTCAACATCTGGCTCTTGGTCCAGACCGTCGGCTCGTGGCTCGCCTGATGTTTCACCGCATCCTGGTGCCGGTCGAGAACAGCGTCACCGACGAGACGATCCTCCAATACATCCGTCCGATCGCGCGCGAGTGCCGGGCCGCGCTGGTCCTGATTCACGTGGCCGATGGCTGGGCGGCCCGCAACATCGGCCCGCTCGCGCTCCGCGAATCCGAGGAAATGAAGGCCGACCGGGCCTACCTCGAACGAATGGCCAGCGCCCTCCAGGCCGAAGGACTCGTGGCCGAGGGCCTCCTCGCGGCCGGCGATCCGGCGAAAGAGATCGCCGAGGCCGCGGTCCGGGAGCAGTGCGACCTGATCGCGATGGCGACGCACGGGCACAAGGGCCTGGAAGACGTCGTCCGGGGCACCGTCGCGAACAAGCTGCGCCACATCACCGCGGTGCCGGTGTTAATGGTCAGAGCCGTCCGCTAGCAGGGCGCCCCCGAAATGGGCCTTTTCGTCGCCACGCTGAGTGCTTCGAGCCGATCCGCCTGCGACTCCGCGCTACTTGCGCCGGGTCGCCGTCCGGTCATGCTGGTGAATGCCGGGACCGATTCGGGGCACTTGAATGTGGTGGAGGGCTGGACTCGGATGATCCCGGCGGTCGCTCGTCGCTGAGCGGATCCGTGCACCCAAGGGATTGGCGCCGTGTCGTCTCGTTCTGGGCTCGCCGAAGAGGTGCCGCGTGCCGAAGAATTCTTACCAGCTAGCTTTGAACGGTAGCAGGCCGGTCTCGGCTCCTGGTTCAACGTTCACGAGACGGTCGCCCTAACCGTGGTATTCGGCACGTGCGCCATCGAGGTCCGCGTCGATGCTTGAAATCCAGACGTTCGGCACCGTCGGCCTTCGAATTCGCGACGGCGGAGAATCTCACGCCCAGGTCGTTCAACCCAAGCGTTTGGCGCTCCTGATCTACCTGGCGCGCGCACCCCGCCGACGGCTCCGCCGGCGAGACCAGATCGTCGTACTCTTCTGGCCCGGAACTGATCAGGAGCATGCTCGAGCCGCGCTGAGCCAGGCGCTGAGATACCTTCGGCACGCGCTCGGAGCGGGCGCGGTTCTAACCCAAGGTGAAGAAGAAGTCGGGTTGGATGGGCAGATGGTCCGGTGTGACGCCAGTGAATTCCTGAGACTCTCCGATGCCGATCAGCTCGAGGCGGCACTCGACCTGTACCAGGGTCCGTTTCTCGACGGGTTCGCGCTTGCCGATGCCGGGTCCGAGTATGAGCAATGGGTGACCAATGAGCGGACGACGCTTCGCCGCCGGGCGGAAGCGTCCGCGCTCCTCCTGGCCGAACGGGCCGAGCTTCTCGCGGACATCCCAGCCGCTGTGCAGTGGGCGCGGCGCGCGGCGAGCATCTCACTCGGGGACGAGCTGCTCGCCGCTCGGCTGATTCGGCTACTGGATCAGAGTGGCGATCGGGCCGGGGCACTTCGCGTATACGAGGACATTCGGCAGCGGCTCAAAGACGAATTTCAAGTGGCGCCGTCGCATGAAATCCAAGCGCTCATCGCGCGGATCCTCGGGCGATGAGCGCTGGGGCATTGCCGAACGGCATCTCGCGTCACGGTTTCAAGGCCTAACGGTCACCGACGCGATCGCCGTCCGTCCGGCGGCGGCTACGGTGATGACAGCCGAACCAGCCAATAGCGCGCGCACGAAGCCGGTCGACGACACGGCGGCCACCTGCGCGTTGTTGGTCGACCATCGGTAGGAGGGCACGCCGACGCCGCCGAGATTCCGGGCGGCAGCAGTCAACTGCACGGTGGTGCCGACCGCCAGGGTCACCGGGTTTGGTTGCACGGTCAACTGGGCGGTGCACGGGTCGCAGCCAAGTTCAGTGCCTTGGGTAATGCCTGAGTCGCCAGAGCAGCCCGTTGCGAGAATGAGCGAACACATCGCGACGGCGAGCATAGTCGAGAACCTGTGAAGCCGGTTGGGCATTGGAACCTCCGCATTGGGTTGAGTGGCGAATGAATTCGCCACCAGCAGCACTCACGCGGATTATCAATACCCGTCGCCCGTGATTGAGCTCTGATCCAGGTCTGATCAAGGTCTGATCAAGCTCTGATCGCCGCCGCCAGAGCGGCTATTTGTGGTCGAGCGCCCCCACCGTCACGACGATTCGCCGCACGCCCGGGTTGGTAATGAACGCGAACGTGGAGCCGTCGGCGGAAACATCGTAGTGGCGTTGCACCGGTCTGACCAGATCGTCCGGACGGTCGAAGAGCACCTGCCTATCATTAACTCGGAACGAGTCACCGGCGACTACGGTGGCCTTTACCAGCTTCGACCCCTGGCGATAGAGGATGCTTCGGCCGTCACCTGACCAGACCGGCTCATCACCACCGCCGACCGAGATGAGCTGCCGTTCACCCTCACCTTTGAACGGACGGACATAGACCTCGTGGGTACCAGTTTCGTTCGAGACGTACGCCAACCAGCGACCGTTAGGCGACACGGTCGGTTCCGATTCGAAGGCCGGCGTCTTGACGAGGATCTCGGGTCGCACGGGTGGCTTCGTACTCATCACCGCGATGTCCGCCTCGGATTGCTCTCCCCCTTCGGCAAAGATGATCCATTTACCATCCCTGGTGAACGCAGCGTCCCATTGCCATTGTGGTCTCGCGAGGAGACGCTGGGCCGCGCTCATGCCATCGGTCCCCACGATCCAGAGTTCCCAATCGTCGAGCTTGTTGCTCGAGAACACAATCCGGTGGCCGTCCGGTGACCAGGCGGGGTTGAACGGGTTCTCGTCAGCCACGACCCGTTGGTCAGTGCCCTGCTTGAGAGAGTGGATCCAGATCCCGGCGATGGCCGGGCCTCCCCTCTTGACATAAGCCAGCCGGGTGCCATCGGGGGAAAAGCGAGGGTATGCGAGGTCACCGATGATGAGGACCCGTTCGGAGCGATTCTGGTCGACCACGACCAATCTGGTCTGGTCCCGCCCGACGACGTTGACCAAAGTACCGGACTCTGACACGTCGTAGCTATGGCCGCCCTTCCCAACGCGGCCGATCGCGACGGCGGTCCCCTCCGTGGTCAGCGTCGAGGGACGAAACCGTTGGGATCGTAGGGTGCCCTCGGGGTCCGCATAGAGAAGTTGACCGGCGACATAGTGTGCACCTCCTCCGTGAATGCCGAGCCGTCTCGGAGTGCCAGAGAAAAGCGGCACGGCAGCGAGTTCGGCGGCGGGATCCGTGTCGCACTCGGCGAGTATTACCCGTCCGCCGGGGGGAAGCGTCGGTGCGTAGTAGCCGCAGGCGGAATCCGCGACGATCAACCGGGGTAACGCACCGGCGGCCGACGAGACCGTGAAAAGACGCGTCGGCCTGCCGTCCGCGTAAACCAACGTTCCGCCGGCTCCCCAGTCCAGGCCGTTGAAGAACTCGGGGCCTCCCAAGTGCTCCGCCAACAAGACGGAAGGCCCGCCATCCACCGACATCTTTCGCAGGGTCGAGTTGACCACGAACGCCACACTGTCGCCGTCGGGCGAGAAGGCCGGCGACGAGGCCCCTTCCGTCCCGGCGATCGGCCGGGCCTGTCGATCGCTGAGGCCGCGAATGAAGAGCAGCGTCCCGTTTGGCGTTTGCGCCACATAGACGATGCGACGGCCATCCCGCGAAATGCGAACGGGGAACGGATAGTGCTCGTCGATCTGATTCGAGTCCGCCTCGAGGGAGAACTCGACGCGCTCGTGAGCGCGTTGCGCGCGATCGACGCTCATGCGGCCGAGCACGCCGGCGCCGATCATCAGCGCCATCACCGCCGCCAGTCCCGCGGCTGCGCGGGTGATACGCGCCCGTCGGCCACCCGTCGTCGAAGCTGGAATGTCTGTAGGATGAAAGTCGCTCGGCCCCGGAGTGACGAGTGCCGCCGCGAACTGCCCTGCCGTCTCGAACCGATCCGCCGGCAGTTTCGCCAGGGCCTTGGCCACCGCCCTGTCCACCCAGGTCGGCACGGTGGGGCGTCCCACGACGAGCGGCCGAGGGGTGTCCGTCGCGGCCTTGGCAGCGATCGCTTGCGTGGTGGGACCAGTAAACGGCGGCTCTCCGGCCAGCATTTCATAGACCACGCACCCGAGAGCGTAGATGTCGGCTCGGGCGCTCACGGCCCGCTCTCCCGAGCTTTGCTCGGGGCTCATGTAATGGGGGGTCCCGATCGCGATCCCGGTGTAGGTCAGGCGGGCACCGCCGGCGGCGCTCAGGGCGAGGGCGATCCCGAAATCCGCGATCAGGGCATCCCCGTCGGCGAGGAGGATGTTTTCGGGCTTGATGTCGCGGTGGAGCACCCCATGCCGGTGCGCGTAGTCCAGCGCGCTCGCGACCGCCTTGGTGATCTCCAGCGCCGCCTCGACGGGGAGCTGAATCTCCCGGGTCAGTCGGTCTCGAAGGGACTCGCCCTCGACCAGGGGCATCACGTAATACGGCAGCGTCTGCTTGGCACCCGCCGCGTCCTGGGTGACGACGCCGGAGTCGAGCAAGGCGAGAATGTGGGGGTGCTGAAGGTTGGCGGTGACCCGGATCTCGTGAAGAAACCGCTCCGCGCCGACCACCGCTGCGACATTCGGCCGAAGAAGCTTGAGGGCAACCTTGCGGTGATGCTTGAGGTCGATGGCCGCGTAGACGCTGGCCATGCCGCCCTTACCCAGGAGGCGCAGCTCGCCCGTCGGCGTCCGCTCGATTCGATAGCGGAGAGCGAGCTCCTCGGTCCAGCTGTCCACCACCTCGGACAAATGGCCCCCTCGCGACTATGTGGGATGCACGTTCTAGCGATCAAACCTACCGCCTCGGCCGGCGCGGTTGAAGACCGGACGGGCGTGGAACTGGCATCCGCACCGCCGCCTCATCGTCGCGGACTAGCCGAGGCTCACCGTTTGGCTTCGATGGTGGCCGTGAGCCAGTCGGCCAGGGTGACGCCGTTGACGGTCGTCGTGTAGAACCCGCGCCGAGTGAGAATCGTGTGGTCTTCGCTGGGAATCAGGTATCGGCGGAAGGTCGGGACCGCGGTCTCGATGTCGTGCAGGTTCGCCTCGAGCAACGGGGCGAGTGTCTGATCGGCTACGCCGAGTAGTGCCAGGAACTGCAACTGGACCTTGTCGTGGTCCTGATTGATCTGCGCCAGCCTGAGCTTGGGATTGGCCCGGCCGGCGGCGATATAGAGCGACTCGAACGTGAGGCCGGCCGAGTCGATGGCCGCGAACGCCGGGATATCGGCAACGGCTTGACGGACGCCCCACCCGGCCAGGATGCCGGGCAGTCTCGGTGCGCGGTATCCGCCGGCGCCGTCGCCGATTCCAGTCACCCTGGCCTTCGGGAACTGCCGGGCGAGCCGCGTGGCATAGACCGGAACCGGAATGGCACCGGCGCTGCCGCCGGTCACCACGATGTCGCTCGGCCCTCTGACCTCCCGGGCGATCCACTTAAGCGCCGCCTTGACATTGGCGGCACCCCGGTGGTTCATCGAAACGCCGGCATAGTCGACCCGACGAGCGCCGAGATGGACGTCGGCGGTGCAGTACGGGACGAAGACCACGGTCCAGCCCTTGAACGGGTTCCCCGCCCGATCGACGGCCAGAATCCCGTCCGAACTGGCGGGGTCGTCCTTCTGATCCACAGTCGGGTCGAAGGTCGGCTGATCCTTGAGGTCGCAGTGGGCCTTATCCCAGCAGCCGCCGCCGCCCTGGAGATAGACGAGGAGGCGGTCAGGGCGGCCGCGATGGACCCAGAAGTTCCAGGGCGTGCCCTTGGCGCACCGAGCCCCCTGGACCTGAATGGCTCGCCACGCCTGGGCGACTACCGCCCCGGGCCACAGGATGAGGATGGCGGTGAGGACGAGTCGATGCATTGCCACTCTGGTCGCTATGGTTGGCAAACGAGCACCATCTTCACGCTGACTTTCCTGCCCTTGGTCGCCGTTCCGGTCACCTCGAGACTGTCGGCACCGTTCTTGAGCCTCGTGAGCGTCGCCTTCCCCGGTTCGCCGTACTTGGGATCGTTGGCCCGAATGACGTACGCCGGGGGAGTCCCGGTCCGCCCGACCCTGATCCCGACCGAGAGGTAGAAGCTCCCGGTCGGCGTTCCGGCAATGAGGGTGTCGGCGTCGAAGTTCACTGACGTTACGGCGATCGTGGCGGTGTCGTCGGGAAACATGACGGCAAACGAGTGGAGCCGGTGCGGATACCCGTAATCCGCGAGGCCGCACTTGGTGGAAATGCCGCCCGCGCTGTAGCTGCCGTTGTAGGCGGGGGTCGGGTCGGCGGTGATGTCGACCGTCACGTTCGTCGCCCGGAGCAGCGTGCTGTCGCGCGACTGCGCTTTGGCGGTTGCCGGCCGGCCGGCCGCAATGAGGATGGCCAGGGTCGCGACTCCTCCTCGGTACATTCGCATAACGTCTCCTTGTTTGCCCGCCGTGGGGGGCAAGCCTCCCCCTAAGATACTCGTTTGGGACGATTGCCAATCTCGGCCGGGTCGCAGACTAGAACGACCGGAGCGGGATCCGGCCCCGAACCCGGGCCCGGGGGCCTTCAAGCTCGGCACTATCGTACAGTTGAAGGAACGCGGGGTCGCGAGCGAGCGACTGGAAGTCACCCCACCCTCGATCGACAGCCTCGACCAGAGAACTGATTGCGTCGGAACGCCGTCCCGCCGAGGCGTAGTATCCCGCCAGATTGACCCAGCCGGTCGCCTCGTTCATGTCGAGACCCCAACTGAGATCCCATTCGCCTGGATTCCGGAACACGGCCCAGCCCAACTCGAAAGCCCGGGCGGCCTCCTGACGATCGCCCAAACCAAGAAAGGCCTTGGCCAATCCGACCTGGGCGCGAACGTAGAGATGCCCCATCCCCAGTCGGTGCCGGTGCTGCAGGGCCAGCTCCCGAACCCGGAGGTTCTCGGCCACGACCCGATCCCAGTGACCGTCCAGCGCCGCGAGATCCGCCCGGGCCAGCATCGCGAGGCCGCGATAGACCTGGGTATAGACGTGCTCGGCGCGCTCCATCTTGACAAGCAGTTCGCCGATTCCCGTCTCGGCCTCGGCCAGGCGTCCCTCCCGGATCGCGAGCCGGATCGTGAAGTAGGTGGCCGACCCGAGGATGGCCGGCCCGCGGGTTTTTCCCGACCACTCGAGCTCGACCGCCCGAACCAGGACCCGGCTTGCGTCAGCGTATTGGCCATTTTGGAGGTACAGGTCGGCGAGCCCACCGTACGCCATCAGGTACGCGGGTTCGGTCTCGATCGAACGCTGGAAGCTCGCGGCGGCTTGCACCACCCGATCCCAATCACGGCGCCGTTCCCCTTGGATACAGCTGGCCAGGGCGAGAAAATAGTGCGCCATGGCATTGTCGGGCTCGAGGGCGGTGGCCCGGTGGCCCGCGTCCTCGGCTTCGTCAATCCGGTTGGCCCGAGTGTAGGCGTAGGTGAGCCACTGGAGCGGCTCGGCTCGGCCGGGATCGAGTTCCACCGCGCGACGGAGTCGGGCAATGCCGGTGGCCAAGTCGTCGGGGTCGGTGGTGGCAATAAACCGAAACACGAAGATGCTTCCCAGACCGGCATGGGCCAGGGCGTAGTCGGGATCGAGTTCAATGGCCCGCTCGAAATGTTTCGAGGCCTCCGCAAAGGCCTTGTCGCCAAACCGGTTGAAACACTGGCGGCCGGTGGCATAGCACTGATAGGCCTCGAGCGCTCCGGTCTCCGGTCGGGCGATGTCGTCGGCTTCGGCGCGGGTCGGATCGATATCCAGCGCCGCCAACAACTCCGCCACGATCCGGTCCTGGAGGGCAAAGACATCATCGAGCACGCCGTCGAGCTTGCTGGCACCAACCGAGGCACCAGTGGTGGTGTCGAAGAACTCGGGCGTGATCAGGATTCGGTTGCCTAACACTTGAAAGGCGCCGGTGACGACCCACCGGGCCCCCAGAGCGCGACCCAGTTCGGTGGGTCGTTGCGGGGTGGTTAGCGCGACCCGGGCACTCTGGTCCCGCGGCACGACCCGGACGCCGGCCACGCGCCGGAGGTCGACCGACACGGTTTCGGCGATCCCGGTGGCAAGCCAGTCGTGGACGGTGCTGCCGGACATGTTGGCGAAGTCGAGCACCGCGACCGACCGGTCCGGGACCCGGGCCACCGCCATCGTTTCGCCCGACCCAATGGCATGAGCCAACGCCGTGACCGACGGGAAGCGAGCCCCCCACTCACTGGCCAGGGCACGGGCCAGAGCCTGTTCGACCTGGGGCGGCGCCTCGATGCCCGCCGAGGCGAGCGTTGGCGGGGGTTCACTCAGGCGTCGGGCCAGCATCGCTTGAGCGGTGGTCGCGGCAAACGGAACCGTCCCGGTCACCATCTCGAAAAGCAGGCACGCCACACTGTATTGATCGGACGCCGGGCCGACCTGCTGGTCGAAGGCCTGCTCCGGGCTCATGTAGGCCGGGGTGCCGAGCGCCAGGCCGGCGTCGGTGAGCCGAGTGCTGGTATCGCCGGCCAACGCGCGGGCAATCCCGAAATCGGCGACCAGGGCGTGGCCACCGCTCAGGAGAATGTTCTCCGGCTTGATATCGCGATGGAGGATCCCGCGGGCGTGGTCGAGGGCCCCGGCCACTTCGGACAGAATGCCGATGGCGTTGGTCAGGGTCAGTCGGCCTTCCCGGTCGAGTCGATCGCGGAGAGTGCCCCCTTCGACGAAGGGCATTACGTAGAAGAGGTAGCCGTCGGTCTCACCGGAATCGAACCGGGGCAGGATGTGAGGGTGCTGGAGACCGGCTCGGCCAGGTACACGACGGCCATCCCGCCGCGGCCGAGCTCCCGCTCGATGCGATAGCGGGAACCGAAGAGGCTGTTCGGCCCGATGATCACGCCGCGCTACTTGCGCCGGGTCGCCGTTCGGCGCTGGCTGCCGGCCTCCAGGACCAGGCGGTCGATGCTGCCCCCGTCTCCCTCAAAGGTGATCGTGCCGTTGGTGCCGCGCTGGAAAAAGCGCACCGGCGTCTCGGCGAGCAGCTCGTTCTTGGCCGGCTGGCCGTTCTGCTGGATCACAAGGGCCCGGCCTTCGCGGCTGATGACGATGGTTCCCCGGCCCAGGTCGTAAGTGCCGACATAGCTGTTGAGCACTTTCTCGTCCACCGCGATGCCCTTGCGTTCGGGCGGGAGGACGACGTTCTCTCCGCGCAGTAGCTTGAGCGCGGTCGCCGAGAGCTCCGAGTGCGGGACCGCATCGGGCAGGAAGTCGGAATTGGTCATGTAATAGACCCCGACGTGGGCGTCGAGGTCGCCGATCAAGAACGCCCGCTGGCCGGCGATGGCGCCACCGTGGTGGATCAGGGTGTGACCGGTGGCGCTGTCATGAATCATCCAGAACCCGAACCCATAGTCGCCGCCAAAGCGCGGCTTGTGCATCTCGCGCACCGACTCCTCCGACAGGATCCGGTGACCGTTGAAGACGCCGCCGTTGATTTGCGCGCCGAGGTACCGGGCCATGTCTTCGGCGGTCAGATAGATGTCGCCGGCCGGATACACGTCGAAGTGCACTTGGACCTCCGGCTCGGGCTTGCCAAGGGAACCACCGGCCTGGTACGGCAGCGCCATCACCTCGACCATCTCGGGCGAGGGATACACCGGATGGGGCGTTTTCACTCCGAGGGGTTTGAGCACGTTGTCGACCATGTACTTCTCGTACTCCGTGCCCGAGACCTTCTGCACCAGGAGGCCCGCCGTCCCGTAGGCGAAGTTGTTGTATTCCCACTTCGTCTCGGGCGCCCGGATCGAGTAGAGCTTGGAAGTAAATTCATCGAGGGTCTTCGGCAGCTTCCGACCCCAGATCGGCTCGGTCGCGGCACCGCTGATGAGCCCGGACCAGTGGGACAGGATGTGGGTGAAGGTCACCGGCTTCTCACTCTGGAGCCGGTCTTGCACCGGGCTGTCACCCAGATAGCGGTTGATCGGGTCGTCCAGTTTGAGCTTGCCCTGCTCGGCAAGTTGCATCAGGGCGGTTGCCGTGACCGACTTGAACGACGATCCGGTGCTGTAGAGTGTCTCGGTGGTGGCGGGCGTGTGGGTCCGCAGATTGGCGTAGCCGAACGCCGCCTTCCAGACGATCGAATCGCCGCGGACCAGCGCGATCGACATCGACGGAATCCCATGCTCCGCCAGGGTCTTCTCGATCAGGCTGGTCAGCACCGTCTTGGTCTTTTCGAGATCGAATCGTCCGCTCTGCGCGGTCGCGGCGGATCCGGGCAGAACGAGGAGCACCAGCAGGCCTAACAGGCGACCGTATCGACGCATCATCGTGGTTCCGCGATTAGGGTGAAGGGGGTGCCAGCGGCTGAACCTACGGCACGCTGGGACCGTCGGCAATCTAACGCTGGCCGAGAAGCGGCGGTCCCGTGGCGAGGCCCCGCGGTATATTGACATGCCGACGAACTCGAGCCAGCCCCGTCATTTCCGTTGGAAGGCCTGATCATGATTCGAATTCCCTCATTGCTCCTTCGGGCCGCCCTCCCGTTCGCGCTGCTCGTGGCCGCTTCGCCGGCCGCGGCCCAATCCGGCCCGCACCCGGTCGACAAGTACGTGACCTTCCCCTTTCCGACCGATCTGGTCACAGCGTCGACCGGTCAGCGGATTGCCTGGGTGCTCGAGGATCACGGCGTCCGCAACGTGTGGGCGGCGACCGGTCCGGCCTGGACGCCCCGCCAGCTCACCACCTTCACGAGCGACGACGGCCAGGCGCTGACGCAGCTTGGGTTCACGCCGGACGGCGAGGCGCTCATCTTCGTGCGGGGCGGTGACCATGGCTCCAATTGGGCGTCACCCGGCGGGATCGAGCCCAATCCAACCAGCGCCCCCGAACGGGCCCGGGTGGAAATTTGGACCGTGCCGTGGACCGGCGGGGGTGGCCGAGTTCTCGTCCAGGGCGACGAGCCTCTAGTGAGTCCGCGGGGCGACCGGGTGGCGTACACCACTGGCGGCCAGGTCTGGGCGGTGCCGCTCGCGGCCGGCGGCAAGTCCGAAGCGCTCTTTTTTACCCGGGGGCGCAGTGGTGACCTGGCGTGGTCGCCGGACGGCAACTCACTCGCCTTTGTCTCGAACCGCACCGGCTACGGCCTGCTCGGTCTCTACACCGCGAAAGGTGCGCCGATCCGCTGGCTCGCGCCGACGACCGATCGGGTCGGGACGCCGGTCTGGTCGCCCGATGGATCGCGGATCGCGTACCTGAGCCAGCCGGGGCAAGGCGGTGCGCCGCAAACGCTGCTCGAGCGCCATCCCCGTCCCTGGTCGATCCGGGTGGCCGAGGTCAGCACCGGCAAGGCCACCACCGCCTGGGCCAGCTCGAACACCCTCCTCGGCTCGATGCCGCGGACCCAGGGCGGAGTGAACCTGGCCTGGGGCGCCGGCGACCGGCTGGTGTTCCTGGCCAATCTCGACAACTGGCCCCACCTCTATTCCGTCCCGGCCTCGGGAAGCGCCGATCCTCTGCTGCTCACACCCGGCAACTTCATGGTGGAGTTCGTGAGCCTTTCGCCGGACCGGCGTTTCGTGGTCTACAACGCCAACACTGGATCGGACCCGGCCGACGATGACCGCCGTCATTTGTTCCGGGTGCCGGTCGACGCCGCCAAGCCCGTTGCCCTGACTCGGGGCACCGATCTCGAGTGGAGCGCGGTGGTCACCGGGGATGGTGCCACGGTCGCGTTCCTGACCAGCGGCCCGACCCGTCCGCCCCTTCCCGCGGTTTTGCCGGCGGAGGGCGGCACGCCCAAGCTGCTGGGTGCCGACCGGATCCCGGCGGATTTCCCCGCAAGCGCGCTGGTCGTGCCGGAGAAAGTGGTCATCCCGTCGCTCGACGCCACGCCGATTCACCTCCAACTCTTCCGGCGACCGGACGGCCTGGCGAAACGACCGGCGCTGATCTATGTCCACGGTGGCCCGCCCCGCCAGATGCTCCTCGGTTTCCATTACTGGCACTACTACGCCTCGGACTACGCCCTCAATCAGTATCTCGCGAACCAGGGGTTCGTCGTGGCGTCGGTGAACTATCGGCTCGGGATCGGCTACGGCGACCGATTCATGAATCCTGACAATGCCGGCGGCTCGGGCGCGTCGGAGTACCAAGACGTGGTGGCCGCCGCTCGTTATCTGGCGAGCCGCCCGGATGTGGATCCGTCCCGGATCGGGATCTGGGGCGGCTCATACGGCGGCTTTCTCACGGCCCTGGGCCTGGCCCGCAACTCCGATCTCTTCGCGGCGGGCGTCGACATCCATGGCGTGCACGACCGCACCGCCGGCATCGCCGACCGCTTCAGCGACATGAAGACCCGGCCGGAGAAGGCGGCGGACCTCGACCGGGCCATCGAGGTGATGTGGACGTCATCCCCGGTGGCGGACATGGCCACCTGGCGTTCGCCCGTGCTGCTGATCCATGGCGACGATGATCGCAACGTGCCGATCACTCAAACCGTCGACCTGGTCCAGCGCCTGCGGGCCCAGGGGGTGCGGTTCGAGGAGATGCTGATCCCTGATGAGATCCATGATTTTCTGCGCTACGACAGCTGGCTCAAGGTGAGCCGGGCGGCGAGCGATTTCCTGATCCGGGAATTGAAGCGGTGAGGGCTCAGGGAGAGCTTCCCCCAGCGGCTCAGCGGCCCGCGAGGATCTGCTCCAGGCGGTCGCGCGCCGCCTTCAACTGGGCCCGGAGTTCGGGAATCGGCGTCCCCTGGTACGAGGCGGTCAACGCCTGATCCGCCGCCGAGAGCGCGTCGAGCAGCTCGGTCGCCGCCTTCTTGCGGGCCACCGGCTCTGAACTTCCGACCTTGCCGATCCAGACCGGCGCGGTGTGCGCGAAGGCGTAGCTGTCCATCGCGGGCCACCCCTTGATCGCGCCGCCCACCGCGCGGACCGCCACCCATCCGCCGACCGGCAGATTCACGGTGCCGGCGTAGTCCTTCGAACCCGGTTCGGTGAGCCCAGGCGCCGTGTAGACGACCGCGCCATTCACCAACACCTCGACCTTCTCCACCGGCACCGACGAGTGGAGCGCCAGTCGCCACGGTACCGCCCGGCGACCGGTTTCGATCACGCCGCCGGCCTGCCGGCCGCCTACCGTCCAGTCGAGCAGCGGGCCGTTGGTCACGAAGCTCTTCCCGCTCTTGAGCGCGGCGAGATAGCTCGCGAAGGTCGGCTCACCGTCGACATGGGCGTAGACCCGGGTCGTGCCCACGGCCATGGTCCGGTAGTAATTGAGCATCACATCGGTCCCCGCCTCCGGTGCCATCGGAATGCCGAGGTTGAGCACTCGATGCCACGTCTCCATTGATCCGATCTCGTCGCTCCAGAGGCAGGCGATCTCGAGGGCATCGAGCTGCCCGAGCACGGCGTCGGCGACGAGTTCGACCGGGATGCCGGCCAGCTGGTCCTTGGCGAACGGGGTCTGGCTCATGATCGGGTGCATGTAGGTCGCCATCCCGCCCTGCCGGCGGGCGAACTCGAGCACGGTGCGATTGGCTCGGTCGTCTTCGCCGTACACTTCGTATCCGGGGCCCCAGACCCAGGGCCAGAAGAGGGACTGCATCCCGATCAGGCCGATGTGGCCCAGGAAATGGGACCGGACCTCCTGGCCCCAGTAGATGAAAGGCAGGGAGTCGAGGCGCCGGAACTGGAACATCGGCTGTTCCTCGAACCGGGTGTGCAGGTTGGCGATGAGCGGCGTCAGCACATCCATGTCCTCGCCGGCGGCGGCCGGGAAGAGGTCGGTCGGGGCGAGACGGTAGGGGCCGCCGTAATTCAGGTGGAAGTGATGGTCGCCGGCGTACCACCCGGCCTGGCGGGCCTCCCAGACCGGCTTGAGTTCGAGATCCACCTCCCCGGTTTCGCCGGCCCGTACAACGGTACGGGTGGTCGCCACCGGGGTGGCGAGGCCCCGAACGGCGCTCACCTCGACCTCACCGGCCGGCACCACGAGCTCGATCGTGCCGGCCGTGTAGAAGAAGGCGATGCCGTTCTGCCCGTCGAAGCGCACCTGCCCCTGCTCGGGCACAAGCGGGTGACCGGAGGCGGTCCGGACGTTGAGCCGGGCGGCCGTGGTGCCGGTACTCCCGCTCAGATGGGTGCGGACGCGGAGGCGCGCCATCGGTCCCTTGTAGTCCCAGCGGACGACCGGCACTTCGGCCGCCGCGCCGCCGCTCCGCCCGATGCGGTACAGGTGCATTCGCTGGTCCCGGTCGGCTTCGCTGTAGTAGATCGACTGGCCGTCGGCCGACCATCGCGGCACGAGCGGCATTCCGTGCCCGTGACCGAGGAGCACCGTCGTCCCCGGCTGGCGATCCACTCCGGTCAGGCGAAGTTCCCATCCGTCGCCGTCGCTGGACGGCATCGTGTAGACGATCAGCTTGTCGTCCGGAGCCAGCGAGAATCGGAGCATTGAGAGGAGGTCGCCGCTGATCAACGCCTTCTCTTCACCATTGTCGAGGCGTCGGACCCGGATCTCGTCTCGGTGGCCCCAGGCGCCTTTGGACAGGTAGGCGATCCGCCCCCCGTCGCGGAGCGGCTGCGGCTCGAGTTCGAGATCGGCGGCCTGGGTGAGGCGGGTCTTGGACCCGCTCGCGAGGTCGAGGCGCCAAAGATCAAGGTCACCGGCCACGGCAGAACTCCAGTAGAGTGACTTTCCGTCGGGGCTGAAGGCCGGATCGAGGTCGAGGCCCGCTTCGGCCACCACCACCCGTTCGGCGCCCGTCGCCACGTCGATCGAAACGATCTCGGTTTCGCTCGAGTTGTCCCGCACGAACGCCAGCTGGCGACCGTCCGGTGACCAAACGGGCCGCGAGTCGACATCGGCGCCCGAGGTGAGCTGCCGGGCGATGCCGGTTTCCCGGTCGAGCAGCCAGAGCCAGCCTCTGGAGGCGATGGCGATCGTCCGCCCGTCGGGCGACGGCGCCGGATCCATCGGTCCGTTGGTGAGGAGGGGCAGCTCGAAGCCTTCGAGGTAGACGTGATGGCTCCAGCCCTTTACCTGCGGGTAGCGGTGACTCCACTGGGCGTGGGCGGGGGTGGTGGCGGCGGCGAGGATTGCCAGGATGGCCAGGCGGGCTGCCGGCATTCGGATGCAGGTCACGTGGAAACCTCCGTGATGATTGGCGAGAATTCAGCCCCAACGTTGTCCTTGATGGACACCGCTGTCAATTGTAAAGCCGCCGCTAAGAGGGCGGCGCCGACAAGTGCTCCGCCACGATCATCCACTGCCCGCCGAGCCGGCGAAAGACCGCGGTCCAGGCGCCGCGAATGGTGTGGGGATGCCCGGTCGGCGCGATATGCGGGATCGACCAGGTGGCGGTCAGCACCCCGGCGTCGGGACCGAGCCGGTCGGCATAGACCTCATCCCACACCCATTTCGGATCGCGCATGTTCTGGCCGGCGTTCCGCCAAAAGGCCGCGATCCCGGCCCGGATCGAATCGGCCGAGACGACGATCTGCCCCCCGCTGGCCGAGAGGACCCGCCCCGAGTCTGGATAGAGGGCATTCATCCGCTCGGGCACGCCGGGCCGGGTAAAGTCGTAGGCGGTTTCGATCCGGGCCTTCAGGGTATCGGCCAAAGCCGGGTCGGGGCCGGTAAGCCCGGGTGGACCGCCCCCGCCGACTCGCTGGCAGCCGGCCAATACCACGAGGAATAGGCTCCATCGGTGCGTCATGCTGTCTCTCCTGGGAGACGACGGTTGTACCATAGCGGGGACAACTCGCCTTGGGAACGGAGCCGGGCGTAGTCTAACGGCGAGACTTAGGGAATGGCCTGGCAAATGCTGCTGAAATCGCTGCTGCCGCATTTGTGCTAGATTGGAACCTGATCTCCACCGAGGAAATCCGTGAAAAACATCGGGATGCTCGCCGCCGGCCTGGCTACCGTAGGGTGGCTCGCCGCATGTTCCACGCCCGCCCCCTCGAACGACGGGGCGAAGAAGGGCCGGGATATCGAGTTGATCCAGAGTGCTGAGACTCAGGCGCCGAGCGTGTCGGACCTCGAAGCCGGCCGACTGCCCAAGGCCCGCCCGCCCCGGCCGATCGAACGCCGGTTGGCCGACGAGCCGGCGCCGGCACCCCAGGCCGAACCGACCCCCGTCGCCCCCGTGTCGGCCCCGGTTGCCGCACCGGAAGTGACCCAGGTGGCCAGTCAGCCGGTTGCCGCGCCTCAGGAAGAGGTCGTCGAGGTGAAGGATCGGGGAGTTTTGATGAGCATCCCAACCCCGGGTGACGACTACCCAGCCTTGGGAAGCGGCTCATTCGGGATGGGCGCCCACCGTCCCGGCATCATGATTCGGGGGGGCCGGGGTGGGGTGGATGACGATTGCGACCTCGACCGGCCGGGCGCCCACGGACAGCACCCGATGGCAATCAACCGGCTGACCCCGTCGACACCCGGCAACGACTTCGGCTCGGGGACGACGTCCCGGGTCGGTGGACGGTCCGGCGGGATGTCGGGCTTTCCTCGCGGGGGGATTCGGTAGAGCGTCCCGGCTCACACGGCGACGATTGCGGCGCGGCCGCTCCGGGACTTCCGGGGCGGCCGTTTCGCTTTTCGCTGACCCAATCGCTACGCCGCAACGGCCGAGGTCTTTACATTCTCGATCACCCTGAAAAGCTGCTCCACTTCGGCCGCGGTGAACAAGCCGTCGGGCCCCCGAGCCGTCAAATCAACGAAGGGCGACTCATACAACAACGCCGGATCCATCACCCCATAGTCCGTCAAATGATCAACGATCAGCCCAACGAACTCGATCTGATTCCCGGTCAACGTCTTGCCCCGCGAGAACTCCGCCAACGCCTCCTTCGCCGCCTCCCGATCCAGCCCCACTAACGACCGCACAAACACCCCCAGCCCCTCCGAGTCCACCTTGGCTCGGGCCACGTCGGCCGGCCCACCCGCTCCGCTTTCGACCAGAATCCGCTCCAGTTCCGCTAAGTCGGTCGCCGTCAGCGGCTTGTTCATCCGGAGCTTCCGAATTGCCACATGGTCGAGATGGGCTCGCAGAAAAGCCTGCGCCTTGGCCCGAAACCGCTCGAACTCCCATCGGTCAGCCAGGCCCGGGAGCGCCATCGGTACGGCCGGCCCCATCTCGTCCTCGAAATCGGTATACACCAGCTTCCGCGCCCGCTTCTCGATCAGCCGGATCAGATCGCGGAGCCGTCGCCGGACCCGATCCAGCATTGGCACGGTGACATCCTGCCACCAGTCGTCGCTTTGGATGTCCTGGATCGTCTCGATCTGCGCTCGGATCATCGGAATCCTGGCGTTGTCCTCCAGCAACCCGCCGATCTGGATCACCTGGTCCCGCAGCCGAGTGAACGAAGGCTCATGATTCAAGATCGCCAGCTGGAGCTTGAGGATCAGCAGATCGAACCGCTTGGCCTCCTCGGCCTCCGGATCCAACTCGGAGGGCAGGCCCGCCACCTCCTGGGCTAGCTCCTGTCGGTCGGCCGGCGACAACGCCGTCCACGCCTCCGCCTTGGCGTATTTCTCGACCGCCCGCCGCTTGGGCCGCACGATGAAGTTGTCCAGGTTCATCGCGGCCACTTCCTGATGGAGCCGATCGGCCGTGGCGCGCCGAAGTTCGCGATCCGTCTTCGGCTCGACGTAGGGTGGCGGCGCGGGCTCGCTCACCACCATGACACCATCGACGCCGTCGAGCTGGCCGTCCAGCGTGGTCACTAGCTCAAGTCTGGTTTTGAATAGCCGTTTGCCGAGCGATTCGACCTGAGTCCCTTCAGCGCCATCAAGGTTCTGGCCGAAATACTGGAGGTTCTGGCAGTAGTCGAAGAGATAAAAGCAGTCCTTGTCCTGGCCCGGACCAAAGAGATCAGGACACAGCCGAGTCCCGCGGCCCAGCATCTGCCAGAACTTGGTCTTCGAGCGGACCAACTTGAAGAACACCAGGTTGACCACCTCCGGGACGTCGATCCCGGTATCGAGCATGTCGACCGACAAGGCGAGGTGAGGCGCCTTCTCCTTGATGGAGAAATCGTCGATCAGGCTTTGGACGTATTCGGTGGCAAACGTGATGACCCGGGCAAACTGGCCCTTGAGGTGGGGATAGTTGACGTCAAATCGTTCCGAAATAAAATCAGCGTGGGCCTGGTTCTTGGCGAAGAGGATGGTCTTCCCCAGCCGATCCCCGCCCGCCACCATGAGCCCGTTGGTCATCAAGTGCGCGAGGACCTTGTCGACCGTGTCCGTGTTGAACAGCCATCGATTGACCGCCTCGGCCTCGATCCGGGCGGGCACCGTGCCGTCGTCGTCCCACTCCAGCGCGTCCCACTGATCCTTGTCATCTTCTGAAAGGTCGGAGTAGGTGATCCCATCGCGCTGGAACTTGAGCGGTACGGAGACGGCCTTGGGGGGCACCAGAAAACCGTCTGCCACCGCTTCTTCCAGCGAATAGGCGTCGGTCGGTACTCCGTCCTCGAGATCAAAGAGGTCGTAGGTGTTCCGGTCGACCTCGTCCTTTGGGGTCGCCGTGAGGCCAACGAGCATCGAGTCGAAATAGTCAAAGATGGCCCGGTACTTCTGGAACACCGAACGGTGGGCCTCGTCGATGATTACCAGGTCGAAATGTCCCACGCCAAACCGCCGCTGACCATCGCGGGTCTCGTCAATCAACCCCATCATGGTCGGATACGTCGAGACGAACACTCGGCCATCGGCATCCCGTTCGGTCACCAGATTGACGGGCGGCGAATCCGGCAAGTGGCGCTTGAAGGCGTTGACCGCTTGGTTCACTAACGCCACCCGGTCCGCCAGGAACAGGATCCGCTTGGCCCAGTTACACCGCATCAGCAACTCGGCCAGGGCGATCACCACCCGGGTTTTGCCGGCGCCGGTCGCCATGACCAGCAGGGCTTTTCGGTCGTGGTCTCGCTCGAACGACTCAGCCACCCGCCGAACCGCTCGGGTCTGGTAGTATCGCTCGACGATCTTCTCGTTGACCGCGGCGCCCGCAAGCGGATGGCGGGTGGTCCGCCGCTGCACCAGCAGGTCGAGCTCCGCCTTGTTGGAGAATCCCTGAACCGGCCGAGGCGGGTGGTTGGCGTCGTCCCAGAGCCAGTGGTCGTAGCCGTTGGAGTAGAAGATCACCGGCCGCTGGCCGAACATCCGTTCCAGGCAATCGGCGTAGAGCTTGGCCTGCTGCTGGCCGACTCGCGGGTCGCGCCGAGTTCGCTTGGCTTCGACCAGGCCGAGCGGTTTGCCGTCGTCGCCCCAGAGGACGTAGTCCACGTACCCTTGGTCCTGGCGGTTAGGCATCCCGGTGACCTCGAACTCGCGGTCTCGGTCCTGGTCGAGCGGCCAACCGGCTTCCTTGAGGAGGAGGTCGATGAAGTAGTCGCGGGTCTCCGCTTCCGAGTAATCGTGGGTGTCGGGCTTGGCCTCGGCCGCTCGCTTGATCCGAGCGACTTCCTCGCGGAGCCGGGTGAGTTCGGCGTCGAGCGCGTCCTTGTCGGCCAGAACCCGAGCCAGCTTCTCGTCCTTGGCGCGGTTCGCGGCCTCGAGCACCTGGAGCTGCTCGGCGGTCTGGTGAGGAACGGGACTGGTCTTCGGCAGGACATCGGGGTTGAAGCGGAGGCTCGCCGCCGGCCGCTCGCCGCGGGCGTAGGTATGGGCCAGCCAGTAGCAGACGTGGAATAGCTCCCGGACGGCGACGACGGCATCGTCCAAAGGAATTGCCCGGTGCCCGTGCACGGCGCGGTTGCCGAGGGTGCTGATCACCCGGGCTTTGCTGAACACCGCCTCACCGGCGGCCTGCTTGAAGCTCGGTTCGTGAATCAGGGCGGAGAGGTTGTCCTGGTACGGCAGCTTGAGGGCGGCATCGTGCTTGTAGACCCACGCTACGGCCAGCTCCAGGGCGCGGCGGGCGTAGAAGCAGGCGGTCCGGGGATCGGGGTGGACTGCCGTCTCGGCCCGGACGGTGGCTTCGAAAACCGCCGGCCATTCGCGCTGGAGGAAGGTGAAGCTGCTCAGGCGGCGACCACCGAACGGGCCTGGAGTTCGACCTTGAGCCGATGCCGAATGGCATCGAAGATGGCGGCCAGGTTGGCCATGCTCGGATTGCCCTTGGGCGAAAGCATCCGGTGAAGGCTTTTACTCGGCGTGTCGGTGAGGACCGCCAGCCGCTCGAATCCCAGCGTGAGGTTCACTAGTTCGCGGAGGACCAAGCGGGCATCGTCGGGTTCGCCGTTTAAGAACAATGTTGCGGCCTCATCGAGCAGCGCCTTCGCAAACGCGGGGTCGCGGCGGAGCCGAGCACCGATGGTCCTCCTGACGTCGCGAGTGAGTGCCATTCGCTAACGGTAACATATACGTTACCTGATAGTAAGGGCGACCGATGAATGGTCCCCCATGTTGTCGGCAGCTTTTAACATGGAACTCCCGCCCCGGCCATGTTAAAGGCAGGGCTTCTTTGAAAGCCTGGAGGGTCGAACGGCCGTCTAGGCAGGCGATCTTGGCCCTTGACCGAGGCCCTGACGTGATCGAGCCAAATCCGTGGGTCGCCGGCGTGCCCTCCAGGCCGCCCCTCCACGCCCCCGCCCTTTGCAACTTTGGTGGCATCGAGAATTGCAACCAAGACACCTAAAGTTGCAATTCGACCAACCCGTAACGCCCTATAAGACAATGGCTTACCGAAAGGGGCTTGGATCGGGATTGCTGAATTCAGGAGGTCGACGTATCAGGGTTGCAATTCGGCGGAGTAGGGCCAGGGAACCAACGGGCAACCTTAGTGACGCCGAGACTGTGCACGGACTCCTCCTTCCGCAACTCTCTCCAGCAGCACCTGTATCTGGCTGCGCTCCAGCGTGGGCAGTACCTGACGGAACTCCTCCATCCGGGCACCGGTCACGACGAGTTGAACTCCGACTGGAAGCGGGCAATGCTGGCCAGAATCTCGTCGAACCGAGGGGGCGTTCCGACAAACATGTCCGCTTGCATGGCAGAGTAGTCCTGGCGCCACGCCTCGGCCTGGTCCGGGCGCGGCATCATGTCAATGGCACCACGCCTTTGCGTGTCGTAGTCCACCCAGCTGTGCTTGAAGTATAGGCGGCGATGGGCCGCAACCTGGTTGAACAGACCCGTGTCAGCCGCGGCCGTCCGGGCCACGCCGGCCTCGATCAAGCGCCAGACATCGTAATAGTGGCGCGCCATTCGCGGCCGCTGAGCCTTGCCTGCCGGCCGGAACGTCTCCTCGTGGAGCAGCATGACCTTCTCCCAGAAGGTGCGTTCGGGACGCAAAGCTCGGACAGCGCAGCTGGTGCTGTCGAAAAGGGCCGGGAATTCCTCGGCGACGATAGATGTTACCTCGCGCTGGTCAACCGGCCAGGGGTCGGACCGGGCGCCGAATTCAAGCTTCACAACCGGCTTCACGTAGGCGGGTATCCCCGCGTCGACTCGGCGGGGGTAGGCGAACAACAGCGTCTGGCGATCAGGATCTTCCTCGTCGGATGTCAGGCCCCAGGGTTCACCGGCCGGAAGTACGGTCCCGACCCGCGCCTTCAGCTCAGGCGCGATTGTGGCCTCCACCATTTCGCGGCACGCCTTCTTGAGCCCTCGGAGCCGTCGCTGTTGCTCGTTTCCGCTCTGGGCCCGGTCCGGTCCGGCCTTGCCTCCGAAACCCAGGATGTCGCGATCGATCGTCAGGTCGATGTCCTCAGAGAAGCGATCGATCAGGCCCCACGCCTTGGAGAGCGATGTCCCACCCTTGAAGGTGAGATGCTCGCCGATCCCCGGAAGGGCGAACAGTTCCCGGAGCATGAGGCACACCCAACAATCCTTCTCGACGCTTGTCTGTGGCAGCCCGCGGCGCGTTGCGGCCTGCTCGAAGGCAAGGGCGCGGTCATCGGGCGAGAGCGACAGGAAGCGGTCCACTCAACGTGCTGGGTCGGAGGCAAGGTGCCGCATCAGCTCGCCAATCCATACCGGCGCGAGTGGCGCGTCGGTGCGCAGTTGCGACCGGTCCCGCTGGCCGATGCGCCTCCGCAGCTGGTCGATCACGGTTTGGTCCACGTTGCGCTGGCCGAGGTGCCGGAACGCCTGGATAACCAAGCCGCTGATCCGGCCCGCGGTGGCCATGTTCCGGGGGGTGGTGCGGTGCAGGACGATTTGTTGTCGGCCGATCTGGACCCGCCGCGGGGTTCCATCGGTCAGGTAGACGATGCGCAGGGGTACCTGATCGGAGAGGCCGAGCAGATTGGCGGCGTATGCTCCAGATGGCTGAAGCCGAAGCCGGTGTCTGCCGGCCAGTGCTTTGGCGATCTGGTCGGGTGATGGGTGGAGGTGGCCCAGGAGCCGATGGGTGGCAGGAACCTGATAGAGACCGCGTGCGGCCTGCTTCACGGTCCCCGCCTTGAGAAGGCGGGACAGGGCCGAGGCCACGGCGGTGCGCGACCCGATCGAGGCGAGGTCTCTCGGGGTGAAGACGTTGCCGGGCTTCATCTTGCGAATGCGCCGGAGGACGAGGCTGTCGATCGATCCGGAATGTTTGCCCATAGAATTGCCACAAAAATAGGCTGTTTTTGTGGCAAAAGCCATGGTGGCCCTCCTTTGAACGCCTTTCGATCACCCGGGGCGTTCGTCGGTTCCGGCTCGCCCCGGGCAGGGAATCGAGTCGTTCCCTGTACAGAACAGGTATAGAAAATCGAAGAAACCATACACATCGGAACGACATGTATAGAAACTATGGAAAATCGGCTGTTGCCCTTAGGCCGGGGCTACAACTCGCCGCTGAAGGCGCGGTGCTGGAGGGAGGCGAACATTGCGTTCAGCTCGGTCAACGAGTTGCGGAAACCCGCCTTGATTTGCTCAACTCCCTCAACGCGGCCCGCGAACTTCCGCTGACGCTCAAGGGGTGGCATCTCAATCGGAGCTAGCTCTAGCCTACGTTTGGAAATATTCGGCATCGAGCCCGCTGACCCGCCCGCGAGCTTCTGCATTTCGCGACGCTTCGTTGGATAGATCAACAATTGATGGAGAAATGTCGGATCGATCGCTGCGTCCGGACGCAACCGAAATCGGAATATCAGGTCCGGCATCAGGAGCCTCGGCGGTGTCGTACGCACGAGGACGCAGGCCGCGACCAAGTTGTAGGTGTTCTTTCGCGAGAAAAGCAGGTCCCCGGGCCGAACTTCGAGTTCCGGAATGGGCTCGATGGCAGGCGGGAGCGCTTTGTTCTCCCTTGCGTCGTACTCACACCAAGTCACCGCGCCGAGCTTCAAGACCCCCCATTCATCCCCCGAGGCGGGGCGATCCAGGCATACGGGGCTCCACCCGCTCTCGATGGTCTCCAGGAGTTGTGAGAACGGCACCCGAGGCCACCCTTTCGGGTTCGTGGCGGGGTCGCCGAACATGTCGAGAAAGATGGCTTGGGTGAGGGTGTCGAGTTGGGCGAGGGCGGCGCGCCGCTTAGTCCGTAGCCCCGCCGCGTAGTCCAGAACCTCCGCAATCTGGCGTTGCTCGGGCAGGGATGGTAGATGGAGCTTGGTCGAGAGAAACTCGCCGCGGTTGACGTGTTGCATGGTTGCGCCATGCAAATGCCGCCGCATCTCGAGTAGGGCCCGATCGAGCCCGTGGCGCAAAAAGCGTTTGTCAACAAGCCTTTCATCCGGAAGAACGCGAAAGATGTGCTGGTTCAGGACTGCAACCTCGGGGCCTGCCCACTCATATACACCGAGCGTTGCCGACCACGAAACAAGCAGATCGCCCGGATCGACATAGAGCTTCGGGTTGACCCTGCGGGTGGTCCGATTGTAGCCCTCACTCGACCCGGTAAGGTTTTGGATGCGGACGATGGGCTTCCCCTCGTCACCCCAGTCCGTCGGCTTGAACGCAGCGCCGTTGACGAACTCGGCAAGCGAACCCAATTCGGCAAACACCGCCATCACTTGAGCATCCGGTCCAACGCCGAAAGCCCTTGCTGGATCTCCGCTTCTAGCCTCGCCAGCTCAGCCAAGATTTCCTTCGGCGCACGGTGGTCGATCGTCTCGTGCACCGCTTCCTTGTAGCGGTTGAGCGAGAGGTCGTAACCTTGGCCGGCGATGTCGGCTTTCGGCACACAGAAGCTCTGCGCGGTGCGCGGGCGCGCGCGTTCGGCGCCATTGCGCCCGACCCACCGCGCCAGCGCGTCGGGCAGGTTGTTCCTGAGGTGATCTGCGACGGCCAGCGCCGCACGCGGGACGGGACCAAGCTTGTCCTCGGATAGCTGCGGCGTCCGTTTATCGTCGAGGCTCCAGCCATCAGCCACGACATCATAGAACCAAACCGTGTCGGTGCCGCCAGAGTTCGTCTTGGTGAAGAGCAGAATCGCGGTCGAGACGCCGGCGTACGGCTTAAACACGCCCCCAGGGAGTGAGATCACGGCGTCGAGCTTCTGTTCCTCCACCAACAGACGTCGGAGCTCCTTGTGCGCCTTACTGGACCCGAACAGCACCCCGTCCGGCACGATCACCGCCGCCCGACCACCCGGCTTCATGAGCCGCAGGAAGAGCGCAAGGAACAACAGCTCGGTCTTCTTGGTCTTGACGATCTGCAGCAGATCCTTGGCGGTGTTCTCGTAGTCGAGGCTCCCGGCAAACGGCGGATTGGCCAGGACCAGCGTGTACGCCTCCTCGTCGGCCGCGTGATCCTGCGCCAGCGAATCGCGGTACCGAATGTCGGGGTTCTCGACGCCGTGCAGGAGCATGTTCATGCTGCCGATCCGGAGCATGGTGTTGTCGAAGTCAAAGCCGTGGAACATCCGGTGGTGGAAGTGGTCGCGCTGCTTCGGATCATGCAGGATGTTCGGGTGGTGCTCGCGGAGGTACTCGCCCGCCGCCACCAGGAAGCCCGCCGTGCCGCAGGCCGGGTCGCAGATGAGGTCAGTCGGCTGCGGGGCGGTCAGCTCCACCATCAGCTGGATGATGTGCCGCGGCGTCCGGAACTGGCCGTTCTGCCCGGCGCTCGCAATCTTGCCGAGCATGTACTCGTAGAGGTCGCCCTTGGTGTCGCGGTCCTCCATCGGGACATTGTCGAGCAGGTCCACCACCTTGGCCAGCAGCGCCGGCGTGGGGATAGTGAACCGGGCACCCTCCATGTGCTTGGCATAGGTCGATCCGTCGCCACCCAGGGTCCGCAAGAACGGGAAGACGTGCTCGCCCACGACGAGGTACATCTCCGCCGGGGCCAGGTGCTTGAAGCGGGACCAGCGGAGGTCCTCGAAGGGGCGGCCTCTGGCGTCCTTGCCCTCGGGGTAGACCCGGCGCTCGATCGGCTTCTTGAGCCGAGTGGATTTGTTCTCCTCCAGGGTGTGGAGGTCGTCGAGCCGGCGGAGGAAGAGCAGGTAGGTGATCTGCTCGATTACCTCCAGGGGATTGGAGATGCCGCCCGACCAGAAGGCGTCCCAGACGCGGTCGATCTTGCTGCGGAGTTCACCGGTGAGCATCAGGCCTCGTGTGTCGCTGGTCTTGAACTCCTACAAGATCACGTCAAAGGCGTTGCGAAGAAAGGCTTTAGGTCTGACGGGGGCCCATGCCACTGATGCCGACATTTTGCGTTTGCATGAGCCACCCACCGGGGTCGTTTGCTTTCGGGCTAACCGACCGCCGGTTGGTGTTCAGCCGCCGGCTCCGGCGTAAGCTGCCCGGTCGCAACCAACCCGACCGCAACCACCGCCAACCCGAAGGTCATCTGACTGAACGAAGCTCCGGTAATGTCCGAGGCATGATTCGCCATCCAATGCGCCAGGATGGCGATCAAGACACTACCCTTCGACTTGAGAAAGAGCCAACAGGTCACCACCGAGAGCGAGGCCGCGCCCAGAATGAAGACTGGAAACGAAAGCTGGCTCTGACCGAGCGTCGAGACATAGAACGCCGGCAGATGCCAGACCCCCCAGATGATTCCGAGAATCAGACTGGCCGTCACCGGCGTCCACCGGCGAAGCATCCGCGGCAGCGCAAAACCCCGCCACCCAAGCTCCTCGCCAAACGGACCCGGGTCACGCCAAAGCCCTCCAACCGCGGCCCAGGTGGCCGCGCCCGACAGATGCCACCCCGGCGCCGGGCCGCCAACCGCTGACCCGACCCACCCGGCCAACGCCGTGAGCCCGAGGAACCCACCGATGACCACCAGATACCAGACCGGGTGGCAACGCCGAGGGTCCAGTCTCGAAAACAACGCCCCAAGCCCGGCCCGGCCCTCGAACAGGCCGGTGAGCAGGATCGACAGGAAACTCGGCGCGTAGACGGCGAGGAAGAAAACCGGATTGCCGGCATCGAGTTGGCCGAAGGTGCGGGTGAACCAGTCGGAGGCGAAGATGGCCGTGGCGGCGATCGACCAGGTGATCGCGAAGACCAGGACGAAGTACGTCAGGATGGGGCGGGATCGCATTGGCTGGTTCCTGGGGTGATCTCGTGATAGGTTCTCAGCCTCAAATCTACGCTCACAAAACGGAAAGCAAGCGGCCATGCGACTCGCCCGCTGCAACAACATCGCCGACCTCCGCCGGATGGCCCAACAACGGCTCCCCGCCCCGATGTTCCATTACATCGATGGCGGGTCCGACGACGAGTGGAGCCTTCGCCGCAACACGACCGCGTTCGACGACTACGAGCTGATGCCTAACTACCTCCGGGACATCAGCACCATCGACACCGGCACCACGCTGTTCGGCCAGAAGCTCGCCTGGCCGGTGTTCCTCGCGCCGACCGGAATGTCACGGCTGTTTCATCACGAGGCCGAGCCGGCGGCGGCCCGGGCGGCCCAGAAATTCGGGACCTTCTATACCCTCTCCACCATGGGGACCACTCGGATCGAGGAGATCGCGGCCCAGGGCGCCGGGCCGTGGATGTTCCAGATTTACATTCTTAAAGATCGGGCCCTCACGACCGAGTTCGTCGAGCGCTGCAAGGCCGCCAAGTATCAGGCGCTTTGCCTCACGGTCGACACCGCGCTGGCCGGCAACCGGGAACGCGACCGGGTCACCGGCATGGTGCTGCCGCCCCGGTTCACACTCAAGAGCTTCGCCAGTTTCGCGTCGCACCCCCGGTGGGCTTTTCACTTGCTCAAGAACCCGGACTTCCAAATCGCCAACGTCGCTCACCGGATGGGGGGACTCGGGACGGTGTCGCTGATCGACTACGTCAACGGGCAGTTCGACCGGACCGTGACGTGGGAGGACGTGGCCTGGCTGGTCAAACAATGGGGCGGCCCCTTTGTTCTCAAAGGCATTCAGTCACCGGCCGATGCCAAGCGCGCGGTGGACGTCGGAGCCACGGCGATCATGATCTCCAATCACGGGGGCCGGCAGCTCGACGCGGCCCCGGCCCCGATCGATTGTGTCGGTCCGATCCGCGACGCGGTCGGCGACCGGCTCGAGCTGGTGGTGGACGGCGGGGTCCGCCGCGGAACCCACGTACTCAAGGCACTGGCGTTAGGCGCCAACGCTGTCTCGATCGGGCGGCCATACCTCTACGGACTCGCTTCCGGCGGCCAAGCCGGCGTCGAACGGGCCCTCGGCCTGCTCAAGGCCGAGCTGGAACGGAGCATGGCTCTCCTCGGCTGCCGGACCATTGCTGAAATCGGACCGGGGCACGTTCGACGGGTTGGCCCTTCCTGATCGAGATGATTCGGTTCTTTGCCGCCGGCGCGGCTCCGGTGGCGCTCCGAAACAGCATCATTCTCTTCGCGGCGCTGGTCCTGGCGCTGGTGCTGGTTCCGATCGACAACGTGGCGGTGTTCTTTCGGTTCCAGATCGAGAGCCTGGTAGGCCGAGCTGGACCGTTGCCATTGGCCGTCGGATTCGCGGCCCTCGGCGGCGTGCTGGCGGCCCAGGCGGGGCCCTCACTCCGATTGGGTTTGGGCGGCTGGCTCCGGAGTCTTCCCGTGAGCGCGATCGAGTACCGGCGGGCGATGGCGATTGCGCTGATCGTGACGTTGACGCCCCTGATCGTGATCGTCGGCGCCTCGGTTGCCGTGATGGTCTTTGGATTGGGTGCGCCGGTCGGATGGGGTCGGGTAACCGGGCTGCTCTGCTCGTTAGGGTTAGCCGGTGCGGCCGGAGTTCCAGTCACCCGGATCTGGCTGGCGCGGCCCCTCGCGATGGCGGGCTCGATCGCAGCGCTGATGGGCGGGCCCGGCATGGCTGGGAGCTTGGTGCTGGCCGTCGTCTGGGATCGAGTCGCGGGGCCGGTGGTGGCGCCGCGGTACCACGGGGGCGGCTGGAACCAGGGTCCGGGTTGGCTTCGGCCCGCGATCGCCTGGCGGGCGCTCGGTCCGCGGATGTTGCCCGTCCTGATCTTGCCCCTCGTACTCTCTGCAGCGGCCCGGTTTTATCGGGTCAACAACGGCCTAACGGTTGCCGCGGCCGGCGGAGTGACCCGGGTGCTGACCTCGATGGCGCTGGTCCTGACCGTGGCGGGAATGGCCGATCTGCTGGTGACCCGCCGCCCGTCGTGGCCCTGGGCCAGGTCGCTGCCGGTCGGGTCCCGGGCTCGGGTGCTCGACGATGTGGTCACGATGGTGATCCCGACCTTGCCAACCCTGGTACTGGCACTCGGGTTGGACTGGCGGGCGATGGTTCTCGGGCTGGCGATGTTGCCCGTCTTAGCCTTGCTGGCGGCGGGTGCGATGCGGCGGGCTCCCGGCCGAATCTCCCGGGCCAGCGGTGAGTTTCTGGTCACCGGGTCGAGCCTGGCCCTCGCGGTGGCCTGGTGGCCGGTCCTGGCGGTGGCGAGTCTCGCGGCCGTTCCGCTGCTCTGGTGGCACGCGGCGCGGGCCGATCGCCGGCTGGTGGTGACCCGGTGGCAGTCGCTGCATCATGACGCCGGCGGCGACTCGCTGGCCGGGGACGCGCGATGAGCCGAGGCTTCGAACTCACCGGCGTTCGATTCGGGTACCAGCGCGGCGAATCGGTCCTCGCCTGCGACGCGCTCCGGATCGAACCGGGCCTGACGCTCTTGCTCGGACCGAACGGCGCCGGGAAAAGCACCCTCCTCAAGCTCCTGGCGGGAGTGGAACGGCCTCACGCCGGCATCATCACGCTCGACGGGATCGATCTGTGGCGCGACGAGGTCGGGAGTCGCCGGGGGCTGGCCTATGTTCCCGAACAGCCGGATCTCACCCCGTATGCGTCGGTGCGGGAAGTGATCCGCTTGGTTGCCGCGCTCCGGGCGGTTCCACTCGCGGAGGGCGAGGCGGCCCTCGAGCGGGTCGGGCTTACCGGGGTGGCGGGCCGTTCGGTTCGGGAACTCTCGATGGGTCAGCGTCGCCGCGCGGTGCTGGCGGCGGCCTTCGTCGGCCGCCCCGGGACCCTGCTCTTCGACGAACCCCTCGAAACCTTGGACCGCTCGATCCGCGAGGTGTTGCTCGGCTGGCTCGAAGGCCGGATTAGCGACGGCGCCACGGTCATTGTCTCCACCCATGAGATCGAACCGTTCTTGGAGCGGGCCGCTGGAGTGGTGACGGTGGTGTCCGGAGTGGTTCGCTGGACCCTGTTGCCGGCCGACGCAGTGGGCCGGCGCCGGATCGCCGAGGCCGCGAGCCGGCCGGCCCAGAGGCCTTGAGTTCGATGCCGATCGATCGTCGCCACCCGCGGGAGATCCGGGCCGACATCCGGGCCGGCCGGATGACCGGCGTCACCACTGGACTCGGCGCCGGTCATGCGCAGGCCAATCTCGTGGCACTTCCCAAGGCTCTGGCCGACGATTTCCTCCTCTTCTGCGAGCGGAATCCGAAGCCGTGTCCCTTGATCGAAGTCACCCGGCCCGGTGGGGTCGAACCGGTAGCATCCGCGCCGGGCGCCGATCTCCGGACCGACATCCCGCGGTACCGGATCTACCGGGACGGAGCGGTGGTCGCCGAAGTCACCGACGCGACGCCCTATTGGCGCGACGACTTGGTCGGGTTTCTGCTCGGCTGCTCGTTCACGTTCGAGTGGGCGCTACTCGAGGCCGGCATTCCGCTCCGCCACCTCGAGCAGGGCCGCAACGTCGCGATGTGGCAGACTTCGATTGCCTGCCAGCCGGCCGGGATCTTTCACGGCCCCCTCGTGGTCTCGATGCGGCCGATTCCGGCGGCGCTGGTGGAGCGGGCGGTGAGCGTGAGTTCGCGGTTTCCGGGCTCCCACGGTGGGCCGATCCACATCGGCGATCCCGCGGCCATCGGAATCGCGAACCTGTCCCAGCCCGATTGGGGCGATGCCGTCAAGTCAGAGCCCGGTGATGTCCCGGTCTTCTGGGCGTGCGGCGTGACCCCGCAAGCGGTGGCGCTGGCGTCGAAGCCGGCGTTCCTGATTACTCACAGTCCGGGTCACATGTTTCTGACCGACATCCCGAACCCCGCCTTGGCGACTAGCTGAGCGGAGCGAGCACCACACAGTCGCCGCCCCGGCTCTTGGCCTGGACCAGCGCCGCCTCGGCCGCCGCCCGGAGTTCGCGGTGGCTGCTCCCGTCTCGCGGAATCATGACGGCCACCCCGGCCCGCATCGTGACCGCGGGCAACGGCTCGGGGCCGGTGTGGGCGATCACCAAGCCCGCAACGTCGGCCCGGATCGCCTCGCAGAACGCGACCGCCTCGGACGAGGTGAACCGGCCCTGCAGCATCTGGGCAAACCGCTGCCCCGCGATTCGGGCCGCCAAGTCGCCCGCCCGCCGGGCGTGGTCGGCCAGGACGCCGGCCACGCCGATCAGGAACCGGTCGCCGATGCCGTAGCCGTATTGGGCATTGAGCTTTTCGAGGTGATCAACGTCGAACAAGGCCAGCGTCAGTGGAACCCCCATCCGCCGGGCCCGGCTCCACTCCTGGGGCAGCGTTTGCTCGAAGGCCCGGAGGGAGGCGAGGCCGGTCAAGGTGTCGCGCTGATCCTGCCGGCGTTTCAACTCGGTAACGTCGTGGGCCACCGCATAGAGGAGACCGGTACTCGGCTCGGGGAACGACGTCCAATGCAAGTCGCGGTAGCTGCCGTCCTTGCACCGGTACCGATTTTCAAACGAAAGGGTTGGCGCTCCGGACGAGAGCTTCCCGGTTTCGGCCATCGTGTCGTACCGGTCGTCGGGATGGACGAACTCAGCGAACGGACGCTGGAGCAGTTCGGCGGCCGTATAGCCCAGGGTTCGGGTGAAGGCGGGGTTGACCTTCTTGAGGTAACCGTCAGTGCTCGCGATGCAGAGCATGTCGAGCGCGTAGTTGAAGAAGCGATCGAGGTCGTAGACCTCATATTCGCCCGTGGCGGCAGCCACGACCGCCACCCCACAGGTATGGCAGTAGGTGGCGTCAGGTACGAGTGGCGCCGAGCAGCGTTGGCAATTGAGTTCGGACATGATCAAGGCTCCCGAGCGGAGGCCGGTTCCGACCCGAAGCTACGACATTGTCACCGGATCAGGAAGGGATGGTCCGAAAAGGTCATGGAGGGAGTACGGTGACCGCGATGTGGCTCGGCGCCTTCGGCCCGTGGTATACCCGGTGGGTCCGGGGCTTGAAGTCGCTGGCTTTGGCCTCGAAGATGTTCTTGACGTACGTCTGCGGATTGCGATCGTAGAGGGGGAACCAGGTGCTTTGGACTTGGGCCATGATCCGGTGGCCCGCGAGGAACCGGTAGACCTGCTGGTGGAGGTCGACCGTGAAGGGGGTGACGGTGTTGGCGGGAATGGGCTCCGGCTTGCTGAAGCTCTTGAAGTAGCGGCCCCGCATGATGTCGGCGGCCACCATCAACTGGTAGCCGCCGAGCTTGGCGGCCCCGGGCACCGAGTCGGGATAGACGTCAATCAGTTTGACGACCCAATCGGCGTCGGTCCCGGTGGTGCTGGCAAAGAGGTGGGCGATCACGTCACCGGCGATCGTCAGGTCGGTCGTGAGCGGCTCCGACTCCCAGCTCAGCACGTCGGGGCGATTCTGCACGAAGCGCTGGTCCTCGACCAGCCACTGCCGCCAGCGGGTTCCATCCACCGGACGGGCGAGGTATGGGATCGGGTGCTTGGGATCACTCAGGTAGGCATCGGCGCCGGCAGTGGTGGGGGCGTCGAACGAGAGTTTGCCGTTCTCGCGGAAATAGAGTTTGGCCGCCTTGGCTTCTTTGGGCGGCCAAGCGTCGAAGGTCCGCCATTGGTTGGCGCCGGCTTCGAACATATAGGCCTCGGCGAACGTGGCGTCTCCCGTGCCATGGAGCCAGTTCGCGAACCAGGGCCGTTCGATGTTGGCACGGTAATAGAGCCCGGGGTCGGTCCCGAACTTGAGGGGGCCGAAGGTATCGGTCATCCGCCCCGCCCACCCGCCGTGGAACCAGGGGCCGAGGACGATGTGGTTCCAGTGGTTCTTGTCGGCCTTTTCCAGGGTCCGATAGGCTTCCTGGGGGCCGAGGACGTCTTCCTGGTCCCAATAGCCGCCGACGTTGAGCACCGGTACGGTCGGCTCGGTCAGCACTCGCTGCATCGCCTTGGCCTGCCAATAGGCGTCCCACGCCGGATGGGTCTTGAAGCCGGTCCACGAGGGTAGCTTGTCGATCCCGTTTTTCTCGCCCAGCTCCTTGAGGGTGGGAAACTGGAGATACCAGTCGTACCGATCGTACCGATTGATCGTGAACGGGGCCGGAGTATTGCGGGGCCACTCCATCGCCGTCGCGTATTCGACGCCGAACGACTGGCGAAAAGCGCCTTGATGGAAGAAGTCGTCGCCCATCCAGGTGTCGGTCATCGGCGCTTGGGGCGAGACCGCCTTGAGCGCCGGATGCGGGTTGACCGCCGCGATTCCGGCCAGCCAGCCCGGATACGACACCCCCATGACGCCGACCCGGCCGTTGTTGTTAGGCAGATTCTTCACCAGCCAGCCGATGGTATCGTAGGTATCGGTGGCTTCGTCGATGCCGTTGGGCTCCTTCTTGGGGTCGTGGAGCGCCCCGTTCATGATGAATTGTCCCTCCGACTTGCCGGTGCCGCGGGAGTCTTCGAACACGAAGATGTAGCCGTCCTTCGCCAGCTCGGCGTAGGCCGTCGGCATCGGCCCGGGGCGGAGGTTGCCGCCGACGCCGTAGGGCGTTCGGACCAGCATGATGGGGAGCGGCTTGGCGGACGCCCGGGGTGCCACGACGACGGCATAGAGGTTCGCGCCGTCTCGTACCGGGATGGTGACATCGCGGCGCTCGAGCTCGTCGCCGGGGGCCGACTGGGCGACCAGTGCGCCCGCCGACGCCTGGAGCAGGACCAGCAGGGTGGCGGGTACCAGCTTGTTCAGAGGTCGCATATCACACACTCCGCGGGAAGGCTGTTTCGGCCGATCCAGAAACCTACTTGACCAGCACGACCTTGCCGATGACCCGGCGGTCGTGGAGATAGCGGTGCGCCTCGATCGCCCCGGCTCGATCCAGGGGAAACACCCGGTCGAGCACCGGGGTGAGCTCACCGGCCACGACCGCCTGATAGATCCGATCGAGCGCCGGCCGGAGGAGCCCTTCCTTTGACTGGAGGTGGAGGAGATGAATCCCGGCAACCGAGGTATTCGGCTCGATCAGATCGAGGGGATGGATCCGGCCGGTTCGAAGCCAGGCACGGATCATCGCGATCCAATTCTTTCCCTGAGCCGGCATCGCGTCGCTCATCCCATAGAAGACGAGGCGGCCAAGCGGCGCGAGCAACGACCGGCAGGTCTGGGTCGCCCGCCCTCCGACGGCATCGAGGGCCACATCCACGCCCCGGGCGCCGAGTAACCGGGTTACCTCGGCACCCCAGTCACCCTTCGAGTCGAAACAGGCCGCCGCACCCAACCGGTCGACCACGAATCGGCGCTTCGGCTCCGAACCGGCGGCCCCGATCGCGCGGATCTTCCGCCATCGGCAAAGCTGCACCGCCGCCGTGCCGACCCCGCCGGCCGCGTTCAAGATCAGGGCGGTTTCTCCTTCCCGGGCCCGGGCCGATTCGAACAGGGCCACCCAGGCGGTGAGGAACGCCACCGGCACGGTCGCCGCCTCCGGCGCGGCAAGGCCCGCCGGGCATCGGAACAGGTTGGTCGCCGGCACGATCAGGTCGTGGGCATAACCCCCGTGACGGATCAGCGCCACCGCGCGCGCGCCGGGTGCCCAGTCGGGCACGCCGGGCCCGATTTGCCTCACGGTGCCGACCACCTCGAACCCGGGGCTGTAGGGCATCGGGGGCACCGTGGCATAGAGACCGGCACGCATCAGGAGATCGGCGAAGTTGACCCCAGCCGCGGCGACTTCGAGATGGACCTGTCCCGGGCCGGGAGTGCCAAGGGGAATGGTTCGTTCGACCAATACGCGGGGAGGACCGTGGCGCTCGATCAGGACGGCGGTGGTTGTCCGGCTGGTCACGGCCCGGGCCGTGTCGCGAAGTGGAGATCGCGGAGCAGGCCGTCCTCGAGGGAGTAGACCCAGGCGTGCACCGTCAAGGGCTGGCCTCGGGCCCACGCGTCCCGGACAATCGAGGTGCGGCAGACATTGGCCGTCTGCTCGAGGACGTTCAACTCGCAAAGTCGATCAACTTTCCTGGCGACGTTCGGCTCGGCAGCCAGGACGTCACGGTGTCGATCGGCCACGTCCTGAATGTGGCGGAACCAATTGTCGATCAGGCCCAACGGCCGAGCGTCCCAGGCGGCTTGAATGCCGCCGCAGCCATAGTGGCCGCAGACCATGACATGCTCGACCCGAATGACGTCGATGGCGTACTGAAGCACCGAGAGGCAATTGAGGTCGGTGTGCACCACCACGTTGCCCACGTTCCGATGCACGAACAACTCGCCCGGCATCAGGCCGACGATTTCATTCGCCGGGACCCGGCTGTCCGAGCAACCGATCCAGAGATACCGGGGGGCCTGCTGCCGGGCCAGGGTCGCGAAAAACCCCGGCCGAGCCTGTTCGGTCGCGGCCGCCCAGGCCCGATTCTGGACGAAGAGATGCTGAAGGGTCGACATGGAGTCGGCGCCAATCTAACTCGAAGGCCCCTACTCAGCGATATAGCGCCACCCGAACCGGCGTCCACTCGGCGCGCGACTGAAGGTTGTCGGGGTTGGTGCGGAGCAGTTCGGCGACCGCCGGCGCCCCGATCACGAATTTCCCGCCGGGCACCGGCATGGTCACGTCGGCGGCGAGCATGGCCGTGAGGCCCGTGACGGCGTCGGTTCCGGCGCTGGCCGCCGAGAAGGCACTGTCGGCCGCTAGGAGGTCCGCGGCCACGGACTGGGGAGTGGCCGGATGGGCACACCCGGCCACCAGGAGCCCGCCGGCGAGCCCGATCGAACGGTGGAATGTGATTGGCATCCCGTCCCTACTCCCGGCGGTCCCAAACGGTTTCGGTTCGCCGGCCGTGAGCCGTCAATCGGACTTGAGCGACCGCACCGGGCTGATGTGAATCGCGCGGCGAGCCGGCAGCCACGCGGCCAGGACAGCCACCATGACCAGGACGACCGGCGCCACGACGAACGCCACCGGATCCATCGACTGGACCCCGTAGAGCACCCCGCTCAGGGCCCGGCCGGCCACCAGCGACAGTCCGAGGCCGATGACGGTGCCGATGACCACGAGCTGGAGGCCGCCCCCCATCAGCAATCGCACCACGCCCTGGGGCTCGGCGCCCAGCGCCATCCGAATCCCGACCTCCCGGCTCCGGGTCGAGACCGCATAGCTCACTACCCCGAACAGACCGATCGCGGCCAGCAGCAGGGCCAGGGCCCCAAAGGCCGAAATTACCCAGGCGGCAAGACGATGCGGCAGCAGCATCGCGGCGAGGTGGCGGTTCATCGTCTTGGCTTCAATCACCTGGACATCCGGATCAAGCCGACGGGCCACCGCGACGGCTTTGGCCACGAAACCATCGGCGTTCCCGACGGTACGGACCACGACGGTCATGCCCACGCTGGGGCGCTGGTCGTGGGACCGATACAGGAACGGGGTGGGCTCTTCGCCCAGCGAGTTGACCTTGGCGTCGCTGGCGACTCCGACCACGGTCTGGGGCGTTGTCCCGATCATGAACACCTGCCCCACGGCGCTCCGCCCGGGCCAGAACTTGCGCGCGAACATTTCGCTCACGATCACGACCCGCGGTCCATCCCGGTCGCTTTCGAGAAACGCCCGCCCTTCCACGATGCGAACCCCGACCGCATCGAAGAAGCCGGCGTCGACGTCGGTCACGTTGACCGAGTGGGCGGAGCGCCCCGGCGGCGGATCGATGCCCGGCACGGTGACATCGGTCGATGAATTGTTCATCGGGCTCAGGTGGAGATCGCCAGTCAGCCCCACCGCCTCGACGCCCGGCAAGGCCGCCAACTCCCGGCGAAGGTTGCGGAAGAATCCCCGGGCTCCGTCCTGGGCCCGGCCGGCCTCGCCCGCATGGAGGTTCAACACCACGGCCGGCTTCGCCCCGAACCCGGGGTCGATGTCGAGCCGGGCCCGAAAACTCCGGAGGAACAGGGCCGAGCCGACCAGCAGCAGCAACGAGACCGCGACCTGCACCACCACCAGGACGTTGCGGAGGTTGAACCGGTTAGGCCGACCGCCACCCGCGCCCTCGTTCTTGAGCGTCGGGGCCACCTCGGGTTTGGTGGCCTGCAGCGCCGGCGCGAGGCCGAAGAGCAGCCCGGCCAGGGCCGTGAGCAGCACGCTGAACAGCAGCACCCGGCCGTCGGGGCTCAAATCGAGCTCGATCGGGATTGGCAGCGGCAAGTTGCCACGCTCGAGGGTGCCGAGGAGAGCCGCCGCGAGCAGAACGCCGGCGCCGCCTCCGATCGTGGCCAGTATTGCCGCCTCGGTCAGAAACTGGCGGACCAACCGCCCCCGCTCGGCCCCCATGGCCAGCCGGATCGCGACTTCTTTCCGGCGGTCGGCCGCCTGGGCGAGGAGGAAGCTGGCGAGGTTGGCGCAGGCGATCAGCAGCACCAGGCCCACGACCACCATCATGAGAATCGCGGCCGGCACGATGACCTTGTCGATCATCGGATTCATGATCACGTCGGCGGTGGCCACGGTGACGATCTTGTTGTCCCGCTGCCACTGACCCGGGTACTGCTCGCGGAGGGAGCGCTCCAGCCGGGCCAGTACGATCTCCGCTTGCCCGAGCGAGGCGCCGGGCTTGAGCCGCGCCTTCGGGAAAACCCCTTGGTTGCCCCTGGCTTCGAGTTCATTCTCGTCGAAACTGTTCAGTTGACCGACCATCATCCGGGGAGCGTAGATCCCCGGGCTCAAACCCCGCAGGCTCCCGGTAAAGGCTCGGGGCGCGATCCCGACGATAGTGTACCGTCGCCCGTTGAGGCGGATTTCCCGGCCCACGGCCGCCGGATCGCCCCCGAAACGACGCTGCCAGTATCCGTAGGACAGCATCACGACCGGATGACCGCCGGGGACGACGTCATCCGAGGGAAGCAGAGTGCGGCCGTGGAGGGCAGGGACCCCGAGCAGGGGGAAGTAATTCCCGGTAACGACTTCGGCCGGCAGCGCTTCGATCCCGCCCTGGAAGTCTTCCTGGACGAAGGCCATCCGGAATCCGGCGACGCCGGCAAAGACCTCGCTTCCCTCGCGCTCGATGTCCCGCAGATCCGGAAACGACACGGGACCATGGGTGAACCCGGGCATCGCCTTGTAGATCTCGACCAGCTCCGCGGGTCGCTGGAGCGGCAGGTCGCGCAAGATGATGGCATTGACGAGCGAAAAGATGGCGGTGTTGGCGCCGATGCCGATGGCGATGGAGACCAGCGCGATCAGGGTAAAGCCGGGCCGCTTGGCCAAGCGGCGCACCGCAAACCGACAGTCTTGAAGGAGGCGTTCCATAGGGCGGGTCCTACGCGGTGGCCAGAGGACCGGTTTCACCTCGGCGGGTGAACCGGCTATTCGTCGGTGTCGATGCCGTCAAAAATGGCCGGGACGTTGAACCTGAGGGCGGTGGTAAGTCCCGGGGCCTGCCACGTGAGCCAATCCGTCACGACGGCAACGTGGTCCGTCCCCTCCCGAATCACCTCAATGCGATGGTCGAAAAGGTCCGCCCTCCATACCTCCCTTACCCCGAGCGACTGATACGCCGCGTGCTTGAAATCCCGGTCATATATCCGGGACCCGCGGCCCGAGACCTCGACGGCAAGCCAGAAGGTGTGAACATCACTCCAATGCAGCGGTACCCGCCCGGTGGCCGGCAGCACCAGCAGATCGGGCTCGAGATGATGCCTCGGCCGAACCTGAACGGCGCCCCGGGAGAGCACGTGGGCCTGCGTGCCGAGGTAGTGGGTCAGCTGGTCGCGAATCCGGTTGACGACGAACTCGTGCGGCGGCAACGGTGCCGGGGTCACCAGCAGCACCCCGTCCAGCAGTTCGTAACGGTTGCCGTCGTTGGGGAACGAATCGAGGTCGTCGACGGTGTAGCGCGGTACCATGGCAGGCATGGCCATAAGCTAGGGCCTCGGCTGAGGAGCGGGCAACTCGGCATCCGCAATCATGCCGGGTCGCCGGCCCTCAGCGATAACCAAAAGCGCGCGGAACGAGTCAAACAACCGCGGTGCCGGGCCCGGATCACGCCGATAGTCTTGGCGCCCCCCCCCCAGAAACGCCCGGCCAGACCTCCGCTAGTGCTGCGCCTTGGTGAGCCGCGCCGATGCCATATAGAAGAGGGACCCGAGCACCGCCACGGGCACGGAGATCGAGACCAGCGCGATGCTCAAATGGTCGGTACCCCGAGCCCCTAACGAGGTCGCCAGTTCCCGGAGCCCGGCAAGGCCGCCGCCCGCCATGGTGGTGGACATGGCGCCGACCAAAGGCCACGAGATGAAATCCCCGAGCAGATGCATGCTCGTGAGCAGCACGGCCGCGGCGGTGCTCCGCACCTCGGCCCCGACCTGCTCCATCGCCATGGCCATGACGAGGCCGACCGACGCGTTGCCGAACAACGCTTCGGCCATCACCATGCCGAAGATCATGATCCGGTGGTTCGAGAGGGCGATGATCGCCAGCGGCGCCACCACGCCCAGGATTGAAATTGCCGCGACGATGAAATAGCCCCGGGGAGTCCGTTTCCGGAACCAGTCACCGGCCCAGGCGCCAAGCAGCGGCCCGACGATCCCGGCGATCAGGACCATCGCCCCGTAGGTCGAATTGGCCTCGGCGATCGGGATCGCCTTGTCGCGCTGGAGAATGGTCGGGAGCCAGTACTCGATCGCGTTCTGGACGAAGACCTGGGCCGCCAGGCCGAGGGTGATCAGCAGGTAGACCGGGTTGCCGAACAGCTTGCGGAGAATGTCGCCGATGGTGCCCCGGGCGGCCGGCGGCGCGGCGTCCATCGCGCCGCGGTCGGGGTCCGTCGAGCGATAGAGCATCAGGACGAGCAGCAGCCCGGGCAGCCCGACGATGAAGCAGGCCGCCCGCCAGCCCACGTGCCCCGCGATCACGCCGGCGATGGCCACGCCTAACGCTCCGCCGATCGGCGCGGCGGCATAGAAGATCGACAACATCCGGCCCCGCCGCTCGACGGGGTAGAGATCCGAGATGATTCCCGGCGTGTTCGCCATGTAGGAGGCTTCCCCGATCCCGACGAACCCGCGGGCCAGCGCCAGTTGCCGCACCGATCCCACGAACCCGGAGGCCGCGGTGGCCAGACACCACGCGGCGCCCGACATCGCCAGCAGACCGGTCCGCCGCATCCGGTCGCCCAGCCAGCCGAAGACCGGCGGGAGCAGCGCATAGGTCAAGAGAAAGGCCGATCCGACGAGCCCCATCTCGGCGTCGGTGGCGCCAAGATCCTTGCGAATCGGCTCGAGCAGGCCGCTCACGGCCGCCCGGTCGATGTAGTTGAACAGATTGAGACCGCAGAGCAGGACGAAGAGCCGACCCGGCATCGCGGGCTTAGCCACCGCGCACCGCCTCGAAGACCCGGAGGAAGTTCCCGCCCATTACTTTCTCGATCACATCGTCCGGCAGGCCGTGACCACAGAGGGCGTCGGTGATCTTCGGATAGTCCCTCGCGCTGTCAAAGCCGTCGGGCAATGGAATTCGGCAGGCGTCCATGTCCGCCCCGATGCCGACGTGATCGGCGCCCGCGACGTTCACCAAATGGGCGATGTGCTCGACGATCCGGACGAACGGCGGGCGCGGATCGTCGCCCCACACGAAGCCTTTGAGGCGCTGCCGAGCCACCCGATCGAGCTCATCCGCCCGGTACGCCGTCGGCTGGTTCAAGATCTTGAGGATGGACAGATGTCCCTTGGCACCGAGGTCGCACGATGCCTGATCGATGATCTCGTTGACAAAGTTGACCCCCACGACCCCGCCCGTATCGGCAATGGCGCGGGCCAGGGCGTCGGTCACGTTCCGCGGATGACTGCAGATCGCCTTGCTCGACGAGTGAGACGCGATCACCGGCGCCTTGGAGAGCCTCGTCACCTGCTCGATCGTGGCGTCCGACACGTGCGAAACGTCCACGACCATCCGGAGCCGGTTCATCTCGGCGATCACCTCGCGGCCGAGATCGTTGAGCCCGCCCCATCGCGCCACGTCGGTGGAAGAATCGACCCAGTCGATCGAGGCCGAGTGGGTGAGCGTCATCGAGGTGGCGCCAAGCCGGGCGTAGGTTCGGAGGAGCCCCAGATCGTTCTGGATCGCCACCCCGCCCTCCAGGGCCAGCATCGCCGCGAGCTTGCCTTGGCTCGCCAGCCGGCGAACGTCGGCACCGGTGAGGGCCAGGCCCACCTGATCCGGATACCGCGCCAGGAACTGGTGAAACGCCGCGATCTGCTCCAGCGCCCGCCGGGCCGCATGGTCCGGCGCGTAGATCGTATCGACCCATACCGCGAAGGCCTGGGCTTTGACGCCGCCGGCCCGCCACGCCGGGAGATCGCATTGGGCGTCGCTGGGCAGACCCAGATCGACGTCGTCCATGATCACCCGCTGGAGCGTGTCGCAGTGGGCATCCCAGACCATGGCGCGCTCGTGAACGGCACGAGCCCGGGCCGAAATGGCGTCAGTCATTCGATCAGCTTCCGTGAGTGTGCTCGGGGCCGGGATACGCCCCGGTCCGGACCTCGTCGCCGAACCGGCTCACCGCGTCGCGGGTGGCCTGACCCAGTTCCGCATAACGCTTGAGGAACTTGGGGGTAAAGCCTTCGTTGAGACCGAGCAGGTCGTGGAGGACGAGGACCTGGCCGTCGCACTCGGCGCCGGCGCCGATCCCGATCGTCGGAATCGACACGGCTTTGGTGACGGCGGCGCCCACGGGCCCCGGCATCAGCTCGAGCACCATCGCAAACGCGCCGGCCCCCTCGAGTGCGCGAGCGTCGTCGACCAACCGGGCCGCGGCGTCGGGCTGCTTGCCTTGAATCTTGAAGCCGCCGAGTTGGTGGACCGACTGGGGCGTAAAACCCAGATGACCCATCACGGGAATGCCGGCGTTGACCAGCGCGGCGATGGTCGGAGCCCAGGCCGCACCCCCTTCGAGCTTGACCGCCGCGGCGCCGGTTTCCTTGAGAATCCGGCCGGCGTTCATGATCGCATCGGGAATCGACACTTGGTAGCTCAGGAACGGCATGTCGACCACCACCAACGCCCGCCGAACACCCCGGCGCACGATGCGGCCATGGTAGATCATCTGCTCAACCGTGGCGGGAATGGTGGTTTCCTCCCCGGCAAGCACCGGCGCTACGGAATCGCCGACCAGGACGACATCGACGCCGGCCGCATCGACCAGTGCCCCAAACAGCGCGTCATAGGCCGTGATCATCACGATCTTCCGGCCCTCGCGCTTCATTTTGATCAGTTCGAGCGTGGTCACCCGTTTCCGGGAGTCGGAGAGGTAGTCCGCCATGAGATCGGCCTGGTCAGAGAGAGAGTCGGATCACGGAAACAGGACGTCGCCGGTCGTGGCGTCTTCGACCCGGATGGCACTGGTCGGGCAGAACCGGGCTGCTTTGAGAATGACCGCCTCGGGGGCACCGGCCGGATCGACGACCTCGGACTGGACGTTGTCATTGTGGCGAAAAACGGCCGGTGCCAGGTTCACGCATTGCGCGTTCCCCACGCAGCAACGGTGATCAACCGTGATCCGAAGCGCCCGCACCAGAACCTCCTCCTGAAAACGCCGCCGATCCCGTGAGCCTCTTGAGCTCCGCACCGTACTTCGCCTGCATCGCTCGGTTGCCCGCCGCCCCGGCCGCCCGCATGGCACCGTACAAGGAGCGAAACCGACCCGGCTCCTTCGTCATCGTCCTCCGATACTCCTCGAGCGCCTCCGCCGGCCGCTTCCGCTCCATCAGCATGTCGCCGAGCAGCTCACGGGCGGGCGCCAGCGGACCCGGGGTGACGGCGCTCTTTTCGGTCGCGTCCTCGCGGACCGCCGCCTCGCGCATCCGGGCCACCGCCGCGTCGCCCTGACCCACCGCCAACTCGAGCCATGCGCTGGCCCCCAGGCACTGGATCGCGACCTGTTCCCCCCAGTACGCCTCGCCGCGTCCCAGCAAGCGATCGCGGATCGCGGCCAGCGAGTCGATCGACGCACGGGCCAACGCCGTATCGGCCAGATGACTGGCGCCGAGGGCCCGGGCGAAGAACGTGACGGCCTCGGGGTAGAGGAACGCGCTGGCTTTGGGTTGCAAGGCCGCCGCTTCGGTCCACGCTCGCCGTTCAAGCGCATAGCGCGCCGGGATCGCCGCCAGCGCAAAGACGCCGGCGGAGCCCGGCGCGGCGCCCGTTACCGCGGCCGGGTCAAAATTCGCCTCAAGGGCCGGGAGGCCGGCCACGACCGCCTGGGCTGCCGCGTCGTGCCGCATCTGCAGATCGGCGTAGACCGCGTAATCCGAGGCGTGCAGCGCTTCGGCCACGGCCGACTCCTTCAGGGCCGCTGCCAGGGAACGCCGGTTCGTGTTGACCGATTCCTGCCACTTTCCCACCCGCGTGAAGGTGTGCGACGGCATGTGGAGGGCGTGCGCCGACAACGGCGCAATCCGGGCGTAGCGCTCGGCGGCGGCGGCGGCGCGCGGGGCCAGCGCGGGCACGTCGTAACTGTGAATGATGTAATGCGCCAATCCCGGATGATTCGGTTGCTTGGCCCAGATGGCCTCAAGTTCGGCTCCCGCCTTCAGCTGGTTGGCGTACGTCTTGTCCGTGGGCGGGGCGGCGGAGACGAGCGCGAGCGCATGGAAGATCTTCGCTTCGGTGTCCGCCGGTTCTGCCGCGCTGAGGCTGGCCATGGCTCGCTCATAAGCGGCCACGCGCATCGGCTGCGGGACGTGCTCATAGTCGTCGAACAGTTTGCTCACCGCCCCGATGTATCCGCGCTCCCGGTCGGTGGCATTCCGGGCAAGGCGGGTTGCCTCGCCGGCGGCTTGCCGCCCGGATTGGAGCGTGGCCAGCAGCCGCCCGCCCGGCGCCATCGGATTGGTCCACCGGCTGAGCGCGATACCCCAATGGGCCATCGCGCACGAAGAGTCCGAGGCCAGCACCGCGTTGAATGCCTTGATCGCGTCGCCAAACTCGAACGAATGCAGCAACGCCACCGCCCGGTCGAACTCGGGGGCAACGTTCCGCAGGCACGACGTCGGGAAATGGACCGTCCCGAGCCCCTCGGCGGGGGCGGCGACGGGCGGGTGTTTCTGAGCGGCAAGCGGCCCAGGCGAGGACCCTGCTAGCAGAGCGGCGCTGCAGGCAACCAGGAGGCGTCTCAACCAAACCCCTTCCCCCAGGACACCGGGAGTGACGTGAGCGACCGGAACTGGATGCTGGGGATTGTACGCCAACCGTTCCGAAATCGCGAGGCTCCCGCTCGCGGCGGTCGCCGATATTATTGAGGGCGGGTCCCACCAGGAGAATCCAGGGGCCCTGCCGAGCGCCGGTTTGGGGGAGCTGCTTCTGGCAGGGCTGGCCCCGGTCCGCTAAGCTCCCTCACCGTCCCCCTTCACTCCTGGCTGCAAGGGCTCAGGAGCCTGCCTGGTAAGACGGCTACCCCCGCGAGAGGGCCCGCCATGGCTGACAGTGAAACACCAGTGACTCTCCCCCCTTGGCTCCGGTGGGTCCGCCGCCATCGCGACGCGCTCGAGGACGTCGGCAAGATCCTCACGGTCGCGTCGGCGCTGGTCGCATTCGGGGTCTGGATGGACGAGCGCCACGACCGTCGGCTCGACCGGTTTCTCAAGGAGTGGGAGGTGATCGTCGCCTCCGAAGGCCAACAAGAGAGCGGGGCGCGCGCGGCGGCGCTCGAGGACCTGGTCGAGCACGATTTTCCACTCTACGGAGTGAAGCTCCGAGGGGTTCACCTCGAGGATATCAAGATTGCCGGGGCCCGGATGCGCGAAGCGCAACTCAATGGGACCAATCTGCGATCGGCGGATCTCTCCGAAGCCGACTTCGAGAAGGCCGACTTGCGCCAGACCGTCCTCGACAGCGCGACCGTGACAGGGGCCCGGTTCGCCGGGGCCGATCTTCGCCACGCCGGCCTCTCCGGTCTGGTCGGATGGCACCAGATCGCGAGCCTGGCCTGCGCCAACATCTACGGGGTTCGAAACCCGCCCGACGGCTTTGTCAGGTGGGCGATCGACAGCATGCACGCGGTGGAGGATTCGGCCGCCCACAACGCGGTCCGCGGCGTGCGCAACTCCGACTCGGCCGGGTCGGATGCAAACGAAGAAAGCTCTTGCCCGCCGGTGGGTCGTTGATCAGGGCAGCAGGGCGAACACCCGGGCGGGGCCACCGCTGCCACCGACGGTATTGATCGGCGCGACCACGACCGTGAACCCGCGCGGCGGCAACTGGGTCAGGTTCGCCGCGTTCTCGATGTGATAGATCCCGGCCGGGTTGGTAGTCCCGTGGGTCTCGAACTTCTGTGACGGTCCGTAGTCGACGCTCGGCGTGTCGATGCCCATCCCGGCGATCTTCCGGTCTCGCAGGTACCCGGCCGCGTCGGGTGCGATGCCGGGAAAGTGCTTCACGCCGTCGCGGTCATTCAGGTACGCCTTCGGATCGGGCCAGCGGGCATCCCAACCGGTCGCAAACAGCACGATCGCGCCTTCCGGAACGGGGCCATTCTTGGCTTCCCAGGCTTTCACATCAGCCGCGGTGATCTGGTAGTCGTCCGGCTTGCCGGTCACGGCAACGCAGACCCCGGGGCGGACCAGCCGATCGGCCGGGATCTGATCGACCGACCAGCGCCCGCCAAAGTGGCTGGGCGCGTCGACGTGGGTGCCGTTGTGCTCCTCGGCCGCGATCCGGCCCATCCGCGGGGTGCCGGTCCGCTCGAACGCCGGTTTGCCGGACCAGGTCGGATCCGTCGCCGAGAGCGGATGGCCGAGGTCGAGCACGCGGCCGAACGGACTCTGGCCAAAGCCAGCCGTGGTCGTCATCAGGGAGATCGTGATCGCGAGATGTAAGGCGGCGGCTGAGCGGGTCATCGACGAGCTCCCGGGCTGGGTAGTGGTCACGCGGTTCCAGGCTCCCATGACACGGGAAGCGATTTGAGCGACCGGAACTGAATGCTCGGCTGATACTCCAGTCGGTCGGTGTCGAGCCGGAGATCCGGAAACCGTTCCGCCAGCGCCCGAAACACCTCCTGCCCCTCGACCCGCGCCAGCGTGGCCCCGAGACAATAGTGAATGCCCGATCCGAACGAGATGTGGGGATTGGGGCTCCGAGAGAGATCGAACCGGTCGGGATCTTCAAAGATCCGCGGATCGCGATTGGCCGAGGCCATGATCCAGCGAATTCGGTCGCCCCGCTTGATCTGCTTGCCATGCCGTTCCACATCGGCCGCGGCGATCCGCTGAGTGGACTTGACCGGCGGATCGTAGCGGAGGCACTCCTCGGTGGCGAGCCTGGTTACGCCGGCGGGATCCGCACACAGCTTGGCCCACTCGTCAGGATGCCGGAGCAGCGCGAGGGTTCCGTTGCAAATCAGGTTCATCGTGGTCTCGTGCCCGGCAAACAACAGCAGCGCGCTGTTGACCAGCACCTGATGGCGGGTAAAGACCCCGTCCTTCTCGGCCGCCGCCAGCACCGAGATGAAATCGTTCTCCGGCCGCTCCGCCCGCTGCCCCACCTTCGGCTCGACGTACGCCATCATGGCGTGAATCCCCTCCATCAGGGGCTTCATCCGGTACGACTCACCGCGGTTGATATAGAGGAGCTTGTCCGCCAACGCCCGGAGATGCTCCCGGTCCTCGTTCGGAACGCCCATCATCTGGGTGATGATCCGAACCGGCAACGGAGCCCCGAGCGCCTGGAGCACGTCCATCCCGCCGGCCGGGGCCACCGCATCGAGCAACTCGGCCACCGCGGCGCGCACGAACGGACGCCAGGCTTCCATCGCCGTCGGCGTGAAGTACTCGTGGACCGCCTCCCGCATCGGGGTGTGCGCGGGACGGTCCTGCTCTACCAATTGGTCGGACCGGAAGTGGCGAACCTCCTCGAACCGGCCCCGGTCCTCCGGATCGATCGGCGGGTGGGGCGGCCGCTGATCCGAACCGATCACCGCCGAAGAAAACAGCTCGGGGTGACGGACCAGCCAGACCAAATCGTCGTAACCGGTGATGACCCAGAGTTCGGAGCGGGCGTTCCAATGGATCGGATCGGTGTCACGGAGATGGCCGAAGTATCCGTAGGGATCCGCAATGACCTCGGGCGCGAACAGATCATCGGTCATGCGGCCCTCCGTTTGGACGACGATCGCGGGGGCCGCCGGCCGGCCCGTGAGGCCCGGGGAGCCAGGACCAGGGTCAGGGTGCAGAGCTCGCCCTGCGTCGGTTGACGAGCCCGGGTCATGATGGAGACTAACTGGTCGACCAACCCGTTGACCCGCTCGAGGTCCCGGGCCGACAACCACGCATGGCGCCGCCCAGCCCAGAGGTTCCGCCGGTCGCCATCGGGGCGGGCTTGGTCGGTGCCCACGGCCGCCTGAAAATCGCGTTCCCCGGTTCGGAGCATCGACCGCACCAAGCGGGCGAGGGGGTGCTCCCGACCCCTGGCACGGACCGGATAGTCGAGCACGAGGGGGTGGCCGGCCAGATCGTAGACGGCCTCGTCGCGGCGGCCGGTCCGTCGGGTGGCTCGGATCACCAGGAGGCCGACCCCGACGAGGCGCCTGAGATGGTAGTAGAGCGCATCGGCCGGCCGGCCCATCAACGCCGAGATTTCGGGCGCCGACCGGGGCCCGGCCGCCTGAATGGTATCGACGATCTCCTGGCGCACGGCCGATTCGAGGGCCGCGATCTGGTCGGCCCGCTTGATCCGGTAGGCCCCGGTCCTGCCGCTGCTTGACATAGTTGGAATATCGCGCCTCATTTCAACACCGCAAGAGAGGCGTTTTCCGATGAACCCATGGATCGATCTCATCAAGGCCTGGCCCGGCGAAGAGGTCGTCGTCCGGTACGACCGGGACGCCGACGCCTGGATGTTCATCGCCATTCACGCCACCCACGGCACCCGGTCGGTGGGCGGCTGCCGGATGAAGGTGTATCCCAGCCCGGACGAGGGGCTCTGGGACGCGATCCGGCTGGCCGAGGGCATGACGAACAAGTGGGCCGCGATCGACGTCAACTACGGCGGCGGCAAGGCGGTCATCGCGTTGTCGCACCCGGTCGCGGGCGAGGCCCGGACGGCCCTGCTCCTCCGGTTCGGCCGGATGATCGATTCGCTCAACGGCCGGTACGGTACCGGCCCCGATATCGGGACCACACCCGACGACATGGCCCTGCTCGCAACCGTCACCCGGTACGTCCACTGCTACGACTGGAGGGCGCGGGCCCCCTACGACCCGGGGATCTACACGGCGTTAGGCGTCTTCGTTGGAATGAAAGCCGCCTGGCGCCACGTCACCGGTTCCGACGACCTCCACGGAGTCCGGGTCCTGGTCCAGGGCGTCGGCGACACCGGGGCGCCGCTGGCCCGCTCACTCACCACGGCGGGTGCCGTCGTGCTCCTCAACGACCTCAATGCCGAAAAGCTCGCCGCCCTGGCCACCGAGCTTGGCGCCGAAACGATCGCAACCGACCGAGTCTACGAGACGACTTGTGACATCTACGCTCCCTGTTCGGTTGGGGCCACGCTCGATGAAACGACCATCCCGAAACTCACCTGCCGGGTGATCGCGGGGGCGGCCAACAATCAGCTCCGAACGCCCGAGGATGCCGCCCGGCTCGTGGCCCGGAAGATCCTCTACGCGCCGGATTATGTCGTGAACGGCGCCGGGGCGGTATCGCTGGCGATGGTCGACGAGGGAGCTCCCTTCGAGGCCATCGAGCAGGCGATTCAGAAGATGGACGCCCGGCTGACCGGAATCTTCACCGAGGCCGGCGCGCGAGGGGAGTCGCCGGTCGAGGCAGCGCGGCGGATGGTGGAGCGGCGGCTGGTCTTCCGTTGAGATCAGTACGCTCAAGACGACATCCGCTAGGCGCTTCCCACCAGAAACCTTATCTTAGGCCTATGGCTTTCGGTCGAATCCTGGATCGACTTCCGCGCTGGCCTGTCGTCGGCCTGTTCTTCCTCCTGCCGACGGCGGCAGTCGGCCAGGCAAGGGGTGGCGGACAGACGCGTCCGGCGGCGATGTCATCCGAGGACGAGTGGTCGATCCGGCTTGCCAATGTGGTCAACTTCGTCCGGTTGGTCGAGGTGGCCGTGCTCCTCGTCGGTGTTTATCAGCTCTGGGCCCGCCGCGATGAACGCCGCCAGGCCGAGGAAAAGGCCGACCGTCTTGCCCGCAAGACCGCCAACTATGAGGCCTGGCAGGTGATCAACAGTTCCCAGGGCAAGGGCGGAAGCGGTGGCCGGGTGGACGCGCTGCAGGACCTGATTCAGGCCGACATCTCACTGGCGGGCGTCCGCCTCGACGGTGCCTGGCTCGAAGGCGTCAGGCTCACCGGCGGCCAGCTCCGGTACGCCAGCCTCCGAGAAACCAATCTCCACGGCGCCAACTTGCAGGATGCCAACCTCGAGGGCGCCGACCTCACCGACGCCAACCTCACCGGTGCCGACCTCCGCGGCGTATTCCTCAAGGGCGCCATCCTGAAAGGCGCCCAGCTGGGTACCGCGGATCTGCGGGGGGCGGATCTGACCGGAATCCGCGACTGGCAGGCCATCAAGAGCGCGAGCTATCTCAACATCGACGGGGTCCGCAACGCGCCGGCCAATTTCCGGGAATGGATGATCTCCCACGGGGCGGTGGACGCCACGACGGCTCCACCCGACGACGTGGACGACTCGTTCTCCACCGTGTGGCGGGCCGTCTAGCCGCCCTCGAGAACGGAGAACCGGTGGTTGGACTGCGCTATTCTTCCGGTCGCCAACAGTGGCTTTCTCTGCGCAGGAACCCAATGCGGACCTCTCCGGCCCTTCTCGTCCTTTTCCTCTCGGTGGAGCCCCTCATGGCTCAAGTCACCAGTCCCGCCACCCGGTCCGGCCGCTCGACGGTCTATGCACCCCGGGCCGCCGTCGCAACCAGTCAGCCGCTCGCCACCGGGGCCGCGCTCGCCATCCTCGAACAGGGTGGGAACGCCATCGACGCCGCCGTGGCCGCGGCGGCGGTGCTCAATGTCACCGAACCCCAGATGACCGGGATGGGCGGCGACATGTTCGCGATCCTCTGGTCGGCCAAGGAGAAGCGCCTCGTTGGGCTCGATGCCTCGGGCAAATCGGGCTCCAAAGTGGACGTCACGAAGCTTGTCGCCGCCGGGGCGACCCAGGTCCCTGCCACCGGAGCTCGGGCGGTGACCGTGCCGGGAGCCCTTGCGGGCTGGAATGCCCTCCTCACCAAGTACGGCACCAAGACGTTAGGCGACGTGTTGGCTCCGGCCATCCGGCTTGCCGAGGAGGGGTTTCCGGTCAGCCCCGTCATTGCCCAAGATTGGGCCACCGAGGTCGAGAAGCTTGCCCAAGACCCCGGCGCCCGCGCCGCCTACCTGGTCGACGGCGCCCGGGCACCGAAGCCCGGTGAGTGGTTCAAGAACCCGGACCAAGCCCGGACCTTCCGCCGGATCGCCACCGGCGGGATCGGCGTTTTCTACGGCGGCGACCTCGGCCGCGAGTTCGTCGCCGGTCTCGATCAGCTCGGCGGCTACCTCACCCTCGACGATCTCCGCGGGATGACACCCCGATGGGTCGAGCCGCTGTCAGTCAACTACAAGGGCTACACTCTCCACGAGCTGCCGCCGGCCGGCCAAGGCGTGGCCGCGCTCCAGATGCTCAAGATGCTCGAAAACGTCGATCTCAAATCGATGGGCCACAATTCGGCCCGCTACCTCCACACCCTGATCGAGGCCAAGAAGTTGGCCCACGCCGATCTGGCCCGGTACGTCGCCGATCCCGACTACATGACCGTCAAGCCGGCGGCCCTGCTCGACAGCGGCTATCTCGCCCGCCGGGCCACGCTGATCGACTTCCGAAAAGCCGCCGACCGGCCCGCTCCCGGCGATATCGCCACCGCGAGCGAGACGGTCTACCTCACAGTGGCCGACGCCGAGGGCAACATGGTGTCGTTCATCAACTCGATCTACAGCTACTTCGGATCGGGCGTCGTCATCCCGGGCACCGGCATCGTCCTCCAAAATCGGGGCGCCGGGTTCGTCCTGACCGAAGGCCACCCCAACCGGCTGGCTCCGAACAAGCGGCCCCTCCATACCATCATCCCGGCGTTCGTCACCCGGCAGGGTCAGCCGTGGCTCTCGTTTGGGGTGATGGGCGGCGACATGCAGCCCCAAGGACACGTCCAGGTGTTCCTCAACCTGGTGGAGTTCGGGATGGACCCGCAGGAAGCGATCGACGCGGCCCGGTTCCGGCACTTGGCGGGCCTAACGGTATCGGTCGAGAACCTTCCGGACGCCGTGGCCCGCGAGCTCACCGCCATGGGACACGAGCTCCGGGATCCGAAGGGCATCGCCTTCGGCGGCGGTCAGGCGATCATGAAACTGGTCCGGGGCTGGGCGGCGGCGTCCGATCCCCGGAAAGACGGCATGGCGGCGGGCCGTTGATGCCGGACTCCGCCATCCGGACCCTGCTCCTCGACGCGGCCGACCGCGGCGTCCGGTACCGCGAATCGCTTGAGGCGCGGCCGGTGGCGCCCACCGCCGAGGCCCTCGCCGCGCTCACCCAGTTCCGCCAGCCCTTGCCCGAACAGGGCACCGACGCCTCAGCCGTCATCGCGCGGCTCGATCAGCTCGGCTCGGCGGCCACCGTCACGATGAGCGGGGGCCGGTATTTCGGCTTCGTCAACGGCAGTTCGCTGCCGGTGACGGTCGCGTCGAACTGGCTCGCCACCGCCTGGGATCAGAACTGCGCCCTTCACGTGATGTCGCCCGCCGCCGCGGTGATCGAAGAAGTTGCCCTTCGGTGGACCATCGACGCGCTTCGGCTTCCGGCCACGGCCGGGGCGTTCGTCGTCGGCGCCACCATGGCCAACTTCACCGCCTTGGCCGCCGCCCGGCACGCCGTCTTGCAGCGAACCGGATGGGACGTCGACAACGACGGCCTGTTTGGCGCCCCGTCGATTACGGTCATCGTCGGTGACGAGGTCCACGCCACCGTCCGCCGAGTCCTCGGACTCCTGGGACTCGGCCGGTCTCGTACCGTCGCGGTTCCGGTCGATGACCAGGGCCGGATCCGGGCCGATGCTCTTCCCGGAATCGAGGGCCCGACCATCGTCTGCATTCAGGCCGGCAACGTCAATACCGGGGCCTTCGATCCGGCGCGCCGGATTTGCGACTGGGCCAGACTCCACAACGCCTGGGTCCACGTGGACGGCGCGTTCGGCCTCTGGGCTCGAGCCGTGCCCTCGCTCGCCCGGTTGGTCGATGGCTATGACTTGGCCGACTCGTGGGCCACCGACGCGCACAAATGGCTCAACGTCCCGTACGACTGTGGCGTGGCCATGGTGAAGGACGAGTCGGCGCTTCGCGCCGCCATGGCGATGACCGCCGCGTACTTACCCCCGTCCGGCGTCCGCGATCCGATGCACTGGTCGCCCGACGGCTCCCGCCGGGCCCGCGCGGTCGATGTCTGGGCCGCCTTCCAATACCTCGGGCGCCACGGGGTCGCAGCCTTGGTCGAGCGGTGCTGTCACCACGCCGCCCGAATGGCCGCGGCGCTCCGCGCGGCGGGACACGAGGTCCTGAATCAGGTGGACCTGAACCAGGTCTTGGTCGCCTTCGGCGACGACGCCACGACCAACCGGGTCATCGCCCGGGTCCAGGCCGCCGGCGTCTGCTGGTGCGGCGGGACCCGGTGGCAGGGTCGCGATGCCATGCGAATCAGCGTGTCGTCCTGGGCCACCACCGATGCCGATGTTGACCAATCGATCGCCTCGATCCTCCGGGAGGCCGCATCATGACCCGAATCGCGCTCCATTCGATCGCTTGGCTCGCCGTGGCGGTGACGATCGCCCCGCTCCCGGCCCAAACCCCCGCCCGGCCGGCCGTCGTGGCCATCAAAGCGGGCCACTTGATCGATGGCCGCGGCGGACCACCGGTTACCAACGTAGTGATCGTGATCGAAGGCGACCGGATCGTCGCCGTCGGACCCGGCGTTGCAATTCCGGCGGGCGCCCGGATCATCGATCTCTCCCGCGCAACCGTCCTACCGGGACTGATCGACTGCCACACCCACATCACCGCGGCCCCCGGCGCTGCCGACGATCAGTTCCGCCGAACTTTCGTTGACGCGGCAATCCTGGCGCCGATCTACGCCAAGTCAACCATCGAGGCGGGGTTCACCACCATCCGGGATCTCGGCGCCCCCCAGTTCGTGGACGTGAGCCTCCGCAACGCTATCGACCGCGGCGACATTGCCGGGCCCCGGATCATCGCCGCCACCATGGGCATCAGCGCCACCGGCGGCCACGGCGACGCCAACGGCCTCTCGCCCTATCTCCACAGCGACGAGTTCTCGGGCGTCGCCGATGGGGTCGACGAGATCCGCAAGAAGATTCGCTTCGAGGTCAAATACGGCGCCGGGGTCATCAAGGTGATGGCCACCGCGGGCGCGATGTCGGAGGAAGAATCGGTCGAGGCGGCGCTCTACACCCAGGCCGAACTCGACGCGGTGGTCGATGAAGCCCGGATCTGGGGCCGCCGGGTGGCGGCCCATGCCCACGGTGCCGAAGGGATCAAGCGGGCGGTGCGAGCCGGCGTCGCCTCGATCGACCACGGGACGTTTCTCGACGAGGAAGGGGCTCGGCTGATGGCGGAGCGCGGCACCTATCTGGTCAAGGATTCCTACGAAGACCGGTGGTTCCTCGAACGGGCTCCCGGCTGGGGCTACCCCAAAATCATCCTGGAGAAGCTGGCCAAGATCGTCCAAGGGCACGAGGCGGCGTTTCGGCTGGCCCGAAAGCACGGGGTGAAGATCGCCTTTGGGACTGACGTCGGGATGTTACCGCACGGGGAGAACGCCAAACAATTTCGCGACTATCTGGCCTGGGACATGTCGCCGATGGATGCGATCCTCACGGCCACTCGAAACGCCGCCGACCTCCTCGGCATGAGCGACCGGATCGGCGCGGTCGCTCCCGGATTGCTGGCCGATCTGATCGCCGTCCCCGGCGATCCCCTGGCTGACCCGACCCTGCTCGAGCGGGTCAGCTTCGTTATGAAGGGGGCGCCGTGGTGAAGCCGTAGCGGCGCTCAGGGCTTGATCGTAATCCGGCCCGGCCTCGGAACGAGGGTTGGCTCCCCGCTCATCGGCATCCCCGGGTTGGTATCGAGGATGTCTCCCTTCTCGTCCCAGATCTTGATCCGGATCCGATCGGCGCCGGTCCCTCGTTCACCTTGATGGCCATCGACCGCTGTGACCATGAAGGAGACCGGCCGGCGGCCATTGAGTTTGCCGCGACCGGAGAGCTCGGCTCGCTTGCCATTGATATCAAGCTTGGTGATCTCGGTCGAGTGGAAGCCAAGCCGGGCCCTGGGAACTTGGAGAGACACACCGCCCCGGAGTTTCCGGGCCTCCTTCGAGAAACGGGCCTCCAGCTCGAACCAGATCGCCACTTCCTTGGCTTCAAGCCCGGCAACCGCGCCGGCCCCGACCCCGAGCCGGCCGGCTCCACCGATCGATCCGGTTTGCGGGCCCGGGGGCACTGGCGGCGGGGGCGGCGGCAGGGGCGGAGCCACGGCAGCAACCGTGATCCCGATCGTGTCGGCGCCGGTGCCACCCATCTGGTCGATGATTGACACGATGATCTGATAGGTCCCCGGAGCGGAATACACGTTGGAGGCCGTGCAGGTGCCGGTTCCGGCACTTTCGGTGACGGTGCCCGGACCGGCCGCCAGCTGCCAATCAACGGAGCAGGTATGGGTATCGTTGACGTCCAGGTCGGTGAAGTCGGCGCTCAGCGGCACCGCCGAGCCGACCGCGACCGTGGCGCCGTTGGCAGGAGTGGTGACCTTGACCGTCGGGAGGGCGTTGTTTCCTGCGGGCGGCGGGCCCGCCTGAATGGGGACGGTGGGAGCACGAGTCTCTCCCGGTGCCAGGGGCGACTCGGTGCCCGAACTACAGGCCGCCAAGCCAAGAACCATCCATCCAACCAGGGAAGACCGAACCGACATATGACCTCCGCGAATCGCGCTAGGACGTTGCCTAACATTGCTACCCGCCTAACACTTGCTCGGGGCGGCATTCGGCGCAATTCCCAGAAATCAGCCGGGTGTCGGACGCTCGGACGGTAATTTGGAGGTGAACGATATTGCGACACCGGTTCTGCAAGACCCTGCGCGCCTGGCCGGCAAACCTCCTCTTAAGAGCGGCCTGACCGGGGCGGAACCGGAGAGTCTCGATCCGCGGCGATGACCGCGTTCAGGAGCACGTCCGCCCCGCGGGCGACATCGTCCGGCCGGCTGAACTCCCGGGGCGAATGGCTGATCCCCCCCACGCTCGGCACGAAGATCATCCCCATCGGGGCGATTCGGGCCATCTCCTGGGCATCATGCCCCGCGCCGCTCGGCATCCGCTGCCGAGTCAGCCCGAGCGAGGCGGCACTGGCCTCGACCCAGTCCATGACCCGAGCGTCGGCGATGGCGGGTTCGCTGTCCACCAGGGACTTGAAGCCGAAGGTCGTCCCGGTCGCGGCGCCGATGTCGCGCCCCAGCTGCTCGAACCGGGCGCTGAACCGCTCCAGCTTTGCCGAGTCGAGGTCCCGCAGATCCACCGACAGGACGACCTGGCCGGGAATTACATTGGTGGTGTTAGGCGAAGCGACCAGCCGCCCCACCGTGGCCACTTGACGGCCCGGCTCGGCGACGACGGCGTCATGCACGGCGACGGTGAACCGGGCGGCCGCGAGCATCGCGTCGTGCCGCTGGTCCATCGGCGTCGTCCCGGCATGGTTCGCCAAGCCGTCGATGGTGACCTCGATCCATCGAAGCCCCACGATGCCCTGCACCACGCCGATCTGAAGGTCCGCTTTCTCGAGTAACCCACCCTGCTCGATGTGGAGCTCGATGTAGCACGCAAGGTCGCCCGGCTTCCGGACCGCTTCGCTCAACCGGGCCACGTCGCCCCCCACGATCCCGATACCTTCGCGGATGGTTTTTCCGGAGCGGGCCCTCTTGTCGAGATCGGCATCGCGAAGCGTCCCAATCGCGAGCTTGCTGCCGATGGTGCCGCCCTCCTCGTTTTGCCAGACCACCACCTCGACCGGATGACGTGGACGGACACCCTGCTCGCGAAGTGACCTGGCCGCTTCGATGGCGGCGAACGAGCCAACCGGCCCGTCGTAATTGCCGCCATCGGTGACGGAATCGACGTGGGACCCGATCAGAATCGGCGGGAGCGAGGGATCGCTGCCCGGGAGCCTGCCGAGGATATTGCCCGCGGCGTCGAGCCGCGGAGCCAGTCCCGCTTGGCGAAAGAGATCGAGGGTGAACCGGCGCCCGGCAAGGTCGGCTTCGGAGTACGCCACCCGGTTGATCCCGCCAGGCGTCCGGCCGATCTGGTCGAACTGCGCCAGCCAGCCGTTCAAGCGGGCGCCATTCACGTGGAGCGGGGCAACTCGGTCCGGGAACCGGACCAGGGGGACTGCGGCGAGCGCCGCCGCCTGACGGAGAAAGCGGCGGCGCTTCATGGCCGGCTACTTGGGAGGAACCACCGCGTCGATGACGTGCACGATGCCATTGGAGCCCCGAATCGACGCCACGATCTTGGCATCGCCGAAAAAGGTGTCCGGGCCTTTCTTCGAGATCGTGGCCGAGGTCCCGTCAGCCATTCCGAGGACCTGCCCGTCGGTGAGTTCGGCAACTTGATAGACGGAGGTAGTGACATGGTGCCGAAGAATACTCTGGAGCGTCGCCAAATTGGCGGGCTTGAGGAGATCCTCGACGGTGCCCTTGGGCAGCTTGTCGAACGCCGCGTTGGTCGGAGCGAAGACCGTGTAGGGCCCTGAACTGGCGAGGACATCGACCAGCTTGGCGGCGGTGACGGCCGCAACCAACGTGGTATGGTCGGGCGAACCGGCTGCGATCTTGACGACGTCCTTCTGGGAACCGTCGTCCTTGACGGCGGCCATGCCGGCGGCGGGTGCCGACGCCGACCCCGACGAGGCCGGAGCCGCCGCGGGTTTCGGAGCGCAAGCCAGAACGAAGGGCAACAGAGCGGCGAGGGGACGGACCAGAGTTCGCATGGGGAAACCGGGGCTTGAGAGTGACCATCGCGCCGGACGACGCGACCTCACCCAAGTTATGGTTGGCCGAAGCGCCGCCAAGGGTGCCGGCCCCACCATGAACGACATTTCACGGTAGCTTTAGCGTTGCGTCGGCCGCTTGGCACTCGTCGCGGCGTAAAGATCCGTCAAGTCCCAAAGGATCGTCTCCGGCCGGGCCGCGGTACCGGCCGCTCGAAAACCCGGCTCAAACCCGCCCGCTGCGACGAAAATGACCGGCGAGTCCGGCCGGGCGGCCCGGGCGGCCCAAGGAACCCCGGAGTCGACAAGGCGCTCCAGCATCGCTTCATGATGGTGGAGCCATTTGGCACCGAGCGGCGACCGATTCCACTTGACCCCGCCGGTCATCACGCGCCCATCGGCCAGCGGCGCCACGATGTCGATCTCGAGCGAGCGGCGGTTCCGGTCCTGCCCTTCCCACCGACCCCATTCAGTGACCAGCGGGAGGCCTAACGCCGGCTGCTTCCGAATGTAGGCCTGCTCGGCCATCAGCTCGAACAGATGGCCGAGGTAGGTGTCGAGGTGGGGTCGGACCGATTCCCGCCAGGCCGCCTTCGGGTCCTGTCGGGCCAGGGTCGCTTGGATCGGGGCCACAAATCGGTGGTAGAACCGAAGCGCGGGGTCGGCCAAGTGATAGCGGAAGGGTGTCGTCTTACCGGCCCCAATGTTCCGCCGCTGGCAGACCAGTTCGAGATCAACCAGCCGGGTGATTTTCTGCCGAATGCCCTTGTCCCCGGTCAGGCCAGCCAGTTGGGCAATGTCGTTGAGCGTGGTCCGGCCATCGGCGATGGCACGGAGGATCGCGGCGTACGAGGTGATGTCGCGAAGGCCCGGCTCCTGAAGGAGCACTGTCTCGACCAGCCCTCGAACCACTCCGTCCGGCGCGATCAGCAACCGGGCTACGTTCGCGGCCACCGATTGGGTTCGATCGACCTCGGCCAGGTATCTCGGCATCCCGCCAAAGATCCCAAAAACGGCCGCTCGATCGGCAAGTTCCGGGTACGGCACCATGACGCCAGCGTCCCAGTAGTCGAATGGCGCGATCCGGCGCTTCCAGTCGAACCGGCCGTGGAGCGGGGCGGCGGCATCATCGAGCGCCACCATGGTTCTGACGGCCGAGCCTGCGAGGAGCAGGAGGCGGGGCCGGCTCGGCCGGCGGGTCTCCCAAGCGGCGTTCAGTTCGCTCGCCACGGCGGCAATCCCGGCCGAGTCGCCACCGAGATACTGGAATTCGTCGAGCACGAAGACCGTCGGTTCGACCCGGTCGAAGTCGAGCAACATCCGAAACACGGTTCGCCAGGTCGGGTAGTCCGCCACAGCCAGCGATTGCCCCGACCAGGCGGCGAACTCGGTGACGAGGGCGGTCCGGTTTTGAACCTCGGTGGTGTCCGATGCGGTGAAGTAGAAGGCCTCATCACTCGACCAGAGCGACGTCAATAGGTACGTCTTGCCGACGCGGCGACGGCCATACATCAGCACGAGCTTGGGGGATCCAGCCTGGAGGAGTTCCGCCAGACGGGCTCGTTCATGGTCCCGGTCGATCAGTGTCATCGGAGCCCTCAATCCATGTCGGGCACGGCATACTATAACATTACAAAGCTATTATGTCAAGACATTATAGTATTATAACATTATAGTTTGCTTGATGGCGGCCGGCCGTCTCAGAGACCGCGGGCGTGCGCCAGGTACGCTGCTTCGAGCTGCGGCGCGGTCTTACCGGTTTGGGTCAGGATCTCCTGGATCAGGGCCTCCCACTGAAGCGCGGCCCCAGCAACCGGATTGCCCCGGGCGTCGAGTGCGGCCCCCCGCAACTGAGCCGGCCCCTTGATGACGGTATCGGCGGGCAGGAGGCGGACGGACGCCACCACCTGAGCCACGGTAACGGTGGCCGAGCCGCTGGCTGACCCGACCACGGCTGATATCGTCGTCTGCCCGTTGCCGACCGCAGTGACGGTGCCTGAGGCAACGGTGGCCACCGCCGGGTTCGATGAATTCCAGGTCGGGGTCTGGGTCCCGACCGACCCGTTGGAGAGCCGGACCTCGGCGGTAAATGTCGTTGCCTCGCCCAGGGACGCCAGGGTCTCGGATTCCGGCGACACGGCCACGGACTGGACGGTCGGGGGCGGCGGCGGGGGCGGCTCGGTCGGCGTCTTCTTACAACCCGCGGCGGCGATGACGAGCATCCCAAGGGCGAATGGGCGAAGCATGGGGTAGGGTCTCCAGGGCAAGCGGGTTGGAACGGTGCTGGTTATCCCCACCACGTCGGTCATCCCCGAATCAGCTGTTGGGCACACATGTAGCCCGGGGTCCCCGCGATTGATCCGCAGGGATAGGCTCCGGCACCGCAGTACCCCACGTTCGCCCACCGCCCGAACTGGTAGAACCGCCGGGCCGGGTCGGCTGCGAACTGCCGGTCAAAGAAGGTCTGGCCTCCGACCAGCATGGTGTGATCGATATTCCCACCCGGGAAGAGAAACAGCTCCTGAAGGTCACGCGGCGCCAGCATTCGGCTCCAGACGCAGTCGCCGGGATTGGCGAGGTAGGGAAACAGTTGCGTCTTGACCGCGGCTTCGACCTCGGGCAACGCCTCGCCCGAAGCGCCTAACGCCAGGTTCTTGAAGAACAGCGTGAGCCGGTCGAATGGCTCAACCAGGCCAAGCTGCCGCATGGCCGCGCCTTCGCAATAGACCTGGATATAGCCCGGCGCATACTCGGCCTCGCCCGAGGCAACCCGGAGCGTGGCCCGTTCGAACTCGGCGAGCGACTCAGTGGCGAAAATGAACCGGAAGGCGGCGGCCCCGTCGGCCCCGGTGTCCTCCTTCCAGCAGACCGGGTTCTTGAAAAACAGGGTCAGCTTGCCGCTGGAGCCGAGGAATCGGGCCCCTTCCACTCGCGCCGTCGTGGCCTCGTCGCCGACCAGCCGGGCCGCCGTGAGTGGATCGGTAGCCATGACGAGGTGGTCGAACGGCTCAGTCGCGGGGCGTCCGGCCAAGGTGTAGTGGACGAGGCCGCGATCGGGGTCAACCCGGTCAACCGGAGCGCCGAGGCGAATCTCGACCCCGATTTCGCGGTTGATCCGGGCCAGCTCTTCGGTTACCCGCCAGAGCCCCGGCTTGACGAAACCGTAGTAGCCGTCGAAAACCGAGCCCGAGTCCATCACGGGCAGGGTGAACGCCGAGTACGGCTCGTTGAGGGACACCGGCCCGCTCTCGGTGACCGTCATGGCCATATACATCTTGGTGTAATCGGCGGTGAAGTAGTGGTCGAGCAGGTCGGCGGCGCTCCCGGTGATCCAGAGGCTGGTTAGGGCGTTGCCCAGCCGGTCGCGTGCCGTCTCAACGTTAGGCGCCGTGGCCGTCCGATAGCCATCCTGCAGAAAGGCCACCACCTTCGCTTCGTCGGCCCGGAACCCCGCCACGTCGCCCCGCTCGTTCCACTGGGCCCGGAGTTCCTGGTCGAGCGCCTTCGGATCGCGATAGATCCAGGCGTTGGCGCCCCCGCCCGGGAAATAGACCCGCTTGGCGTGACCGGGCACGAAGGTCTCGAGCCGGTCGGCGAGGCCCGTCTCCCGAAAAATGAAGTCGGGCATCAGGCCGAGGACCGAGGCGCCGAGAGCATAGGATTGAGTCCGGCCGTTGATGGTCGCTTCGGCGGAGAGACACGCGCCGCCGACTCGGTCGGCCCGATCGATCAGGGTGACCTTGCGGCCGGCCCGCCTCAGGTAGTGGGCGGCTACCAGACCGTTGATGCCGGCCCCGATGACGACGACGGTGCTGGTCATGCCGGGAACGGATAGCCGGCCGAGCGCCGCTCGGCTGGAATCGGACTCCACCGGTCGAGGCCCGGCTTGCCGAACACCGACTCGAGCAGGCCACGCAGATATCCGGTGGCGTAGACGTGCCCGAGAAAGCCGTAACCGTCGTTCGGCCCAGCCTCGAGCGCCAGCCTCGGCACGTGGTCGATGCGAATCGGGCTGTCGCACCCGATCCGGCGGAGGACCTCGAACACCGGAATGAAGTCGGTTGGGCCGTCATCGGGAAAGGTCTCGACGAAATCCGTCGCGGTGCCCGCGACATCGCGAAAATGGAGGTGATGAATCCGGTCCCGAAACCGTTCCGCCATGGCGACCAAATCAGCCCCCATCTCGAGAAAGCAACCACAGCAGAGGGCAATCCCGTTGGCCGGGCTGCTGGAAAGACCGATCAAGCGATCGAACGCCTCGACGCTCGACATGATCCGGTTGAGCCCGCAGATCGGCGACAGCGGCGGGTCGTCCGGGTGCATCGCCAGCTTGACGCCCGCCGCCTCGGCGACCGGAATCACCCGCCGGAGGAAATACTCCAGATTGTCCCACATCTGATCCAGCGGCACGGTGGCTTCGTGGTGGGGCACCGTCTCGGCGGTGACGTCCGCCATCCGGAACGCGGTCGTCGCGGCACCGCCCCGGGCCGGGGCGGTGGAAGTGGTTCGGACCACCATGGCGTCGGCCAGCACCTGGGGCATGAAGTTGTAACAGAGCACGCCGATGCCGAGGCGGCCCATGTTGCGAATCGCGAGCTCGAACTGGGCGATCTGCTGGTCGCGGCCATCCTTGCCGAGGACGATCCGATCGATCGGCGGACCACACTCCACCACGGCGAACGTGAGGCCGGCATTTGCCGCCTGCTTGACGACGACCGACAGCTCGTCGTACTCGACCGGCATCGTGGCCATGTCGTAATACACGAGGTGATCGACCCCGATCTGCTTGATAACCTGAAGTCGTTCGAGGGAGTATGGTGTCACCGCTGCCATGGCTAGTCGCATATTAGGCCTTTCATTCGTGCCTCAACGCCTCCACCGGATCGAGCCGAGCGGCCCGATTAGCGGGATACAGACCGAAGAAGATGCCGGTGACCGCCGATGCCACCAGCGCCACCGCCACTGACCACAACGGGACCTCGGCGGGAATCGGCGTGAACCGGCGGACCACCCACGCGATCCCATTCCCCCACAGGAGCCCCACCGCCCCGCCGAGGAGGGTCAGGGTGGCCGCCTCCACGAGGAACTGGAACAGGATTTCCCTCCGGGTGGCGCCAAGCGCTTTCCGGACCCCGATCTCCCGGGTCCGCTCGGTCACCGAGATCATCATGATCGCGACCACGCCAACACCGCCGACCAAGAGACCGACGCTCGACAAGGCCAGCATGATCAGGAAGAAGCCGGCAGTCACTTGATCGAAGGTCTCGAGGAGCTTGTTCCCGGTCAGGATCGAGAAGGTGTTCGGCTCGGACGGCCGGAGCCGGCGGCTTTGCCGCAACGACGCGATGACCTCCTCCTGGGCGTCGGCCACCCGGGCGCTCGGTTTCGGGATCACGATGATCGTGAGCCAGCCCTTGAAGTAATCGACCACCTTCACGAACACCGGATGCGGCATGAACATCGTCGGCGGCCCCGCCGACCCCAGCATCGAGGCCGGATCGTCGTAGACCCCGATCACCGTGAAGGGCTGCCCTTCGACCCGCACCTGCCGGCCGAGCGGATCGAGCCCGTTGAACAACAGCTGCGTCAGTCGCGGGTTGATTACCACCACGCGGGCCCCAGCGGCATCTTCCACCGGCGTCCAGTTCCGCCCCGATCGCATCTCGCCGCCGAGGACCTTGATCCAGCTCGGGTTGAGGCCCCCGACGGCGATCTGGGCGACGTGCTCGTTGCCGTAGCTCACCGAGGCGGCCGCCACCTCCCGGACCGTGACGTCCTCGACCGACGGAAGTTGCCGCAACTGGCGGGCCTCGGCGACCGTCAGCTTGGGGAATCGTTCCCAGAAGTCCTTCCGGTCCACCTCGTCGGCATCGACGGCGAGTCCCTCGCGGAAGAACCGGACCACGAACAGGGTCTTGGGCCCGGTCCGCTCGATGATCCCGGTCACGGTGTGATGGATCCCAGTCAGAGTCGCGGCCATCGCGATCACGACCATGGCCCCGATCGCGACGCCGAGGATGGTCAACCCGGCCCGGAGCCGGTTGGCCCGCACCGACTCGAGCGCCATGGCAACGCCCTCGTAGAGCCGGTGGCCCAGGGTCGATCCGCCCGAGGTGATCATTCGGCCCGAAGGGCGGTGATGGGGTCGAGGAGCGACGCCCGGCTCGCGGGGTAGAGGCCCGCGATGATGCCGACGATGACGCCGAGACTCACGCCCGCCGCCACCGACCACGGCGCCACCGACGCCGGCAACGGGGTCAACGACCGGAGCAGAAACGCCAGTCCGATGCCGAGCCCGATCCCGAAAACAGCCCCGGCCACCGACAGCGTGGCCGCCTCGATCAGGAACTGGGCGAGAATATCACGCCGCCTCGCGCCTAACGCCTTCCGGATCCCGATCTCCCGGGTCCGCTCGCTGACCGCCATCAGCATGATGTTCATGATCACGATCCCGCCGACCACCAGCGAAATGGCCACCAGCCCGGGAAGGGCCACGATCAGCACCGCCGAGATCTTGCTCCAGGTATCGAGGGCACCCTCGGAGGTCTCGATCGTGAAATTGCTCGGCTGGTCCGGTTTGAGACCGCGGACTCGGCGGAGCACCCCTTCGACCTCGGTCGCCGCGAGCGACAGCTGGGATTTGTCCGGCACTTGAATGCTCACCCAGTCGAGGTTCTTTCCCTCGCAGAGCCACCGGTGGGCCGGCGAGCCGTAGGGAACCACGGCCAGTTTGTCGAGCGGCTGTCCGAACAGTTCCCCCTGCGCCTTCAAGACCCCGACCACGTGGTAGGGCAGTCCGCCGATCACGACTTCTCGCCCGATCGGCTCGACCCCGGCGAGGAGCTTGGAGGCGACCAACGCGCCGAGGACCACGACCGGCGCCCCAACCCTCACCTCCGGTGGGCTGAAGGTCCGTCCGTCGGCCAGGTCGTACTGTTTGATATCGAAGTAGGTCTCGTCGGCGCTGACCACGTCGATCCCCCGCGCCAGGCGGCCATTCCACCCGATACTCAGGCTTCCGCTGCAGACCCGGGAAAACCGGACCGGCACGGCCAAACCGGCCCGGAGCAACCGGGCCTCAGCCTCGCGAAGCGGCGGCCGGCGATTCCACTCCCGCTTCTGTTCCGGCGTTTGGGTCCAGGAATCGTCGGGGCGCCGTTTAACCTGCAACGTGTTCACGCCCACGAACGCGGTGGCGAACTTCTGCTCCATGAAGACATTCATGCCCTCGACGATCGACACCACCGCGATCAGGAAGGTGACTCCGATCAGGACGCCCAAGAGCGAAAAAAAGCTCTTGAGCATTTGCGAGCGAATCGACTGGAAGGCGAGCCGAATGGCTTCGAGGAAGGACATGGCCCGCAAATATACTCCGCGCTGGAGCGTCGTTTCCGGCGAACTTGCCTTCCGCCGCCGTGCCGCGAGCCGTACCTTCCGGCTCATGAATACCCGCCGCCAGTTCCTCCTTCAGGCCCCGATCGGTCTTCTCGGCGTCGCCGCCGCGTGCCAGGCCGAGCCGAAGAGCGCCGCCGGAGCTCAGACCGCAGCCACCCCGGGCGCCCCCCCAACCTTCGGGGCCCTTCCGTTGGCCGGTCCCGAAGTCTCGGCCGCCACGTTCGCCGAGGCGGAAAAGCTGATGCAGGTGACCCTCAGCGAGGCCGAGCGGACGATGGCCGCCGCCAGTTGGCGCCGGTCGATGGCGGCAATGCTCGAACGACGGACCGGGCCGCGAAAAGTCGGGATCGAAGCGGAGATCGCGCCCGCCACCCGCTGGAATCCGGTCCTGCCTGGTGCCAAACCCGGACCCGAGCGCGACCAGTTCGTCCGCACCACGGCCGATCCTGGCCCCCTCCCGGCAAGCGACGACGCCATTGCGTTCGCGCCGGTCACCGAGCTCTCACGGTGGATCGAAACTCGGAAGCTCACCGCCGAACGACTGACCCGGATCTATCTCGATCGCATCGATCGGTTCGATCCCAAGCTCCGCTGCGTGATCACGTTGCTGCGCGACACCGCATTGGCACGGGCGAAGCAGATGGATCAGGAGATCGCGGCCGGGAAGTACCGGGGGCCGCTCCATGGGATTCCGTGGGGCGCCAAGGACCTCGTCGACACCGCCGGCGTGGCCACGACCTACGGCGCCGAGCCGTTTCGAAACCGGGTGCCGGCCACCAACGCGGCGGTCGTGGACCGGCTCGAGAAGGCCGGCGCGATCCTGATCGCCAAGCTGAGTCTTGGTGCGCTGGCCCTGAACGACATCTGGTTTGGCGGGCAGACCATGAATCCGTGGCTGCTCGAAGAAGGCGCGTCGGGGTCAAGCGCCGGACCGGGCGCGGCCACCGCCGCCGGCCTGGTCGGGTTTTCGATCGGGAGCGAAACCGGCGGCAGCATCATCAGTCCGAGCATGCGGTGCGGCATTACCGGTCTGCGGCCCACCTACGGACGGGTTCCCCGCACCGGCGCCATGACCCTGTGCTGGTCGCTCGACAAACTCGGGCCGATGACTCGGTCGGTCGAAGACGCGATGTTGGTGCTCCAAGCCATCACCGGCCCCGACGCCGGTGACGTGGCAAGCGTGCCGACCCGGCTCGATTTCGACGCGAATCAGCTGGTCACTGGGCTCCGGTTCGGCTACTTCCCCAACTGGATGAAGGAAAGTCCGGCCACCGACGTGGACCGAGCCGCGCTGGACACCCTCCGGCAACTCGGACTCTCACCGACCGAAGTATCGATACCTGACTGGCCGTATGGCGCCCTGAATGTTGTCCTGTTTGCCGAGGCCGCGGCGGCGTTTGAAGACCTCACGCTGAGCGGCCAGGCCGGTCAGCTCAAAGCCCAGGTTTCCGACGCCTGGCCCAACCTGTTTCGGGAAGCGCGCTTTCTGTCGGCAGTAGATTTTGTCCAGGCCGACCGCCTCCGTCGAAAAGTGGCGTTGGAAATGGCCCGGGTGTTTTCGGAGGTCGATCTGCTCCTCGTTCCGTCGCTCCGCGACGAAATGCTGACCATCGGCAACTTCACGGGCCATCCGTCGATCACTCTTCGAACGGGGTTCGTCGAAGTGGATCAGGCCCGGAGCGACTGGGCGCCCGATCCGGCCCGCCCGCTCCCGAAGTTCTCGCCGCCGCGGCGGGTGCCCCACGGCGTGACCCTGATCGGGAGGTTGTTCGACGAAGGGACGATCGGCCGAGTCGCGCTCGCGCTCGAGCGAAAGCTCGGCGTGGGAGCGGAACATCCGCCCGGGTTCTAGCGCTCGGCGACCGAAACTATTCCGGTCGGGCCCCGTATCGCTGCGTACAGCGTGACCGAAGTCCTCCACCGCTGATTCCTCCTGTCTCCGGGACCAATTCCATGCTGAGCATCCGCAAACTCGTCAAAGTCTATCCGGGGCCGGTTACGGCCTTGCAGGGCGTCTCCCTCGAAATCGCTTCCGGCATGTTCGGGCTCCTCGGCCCCAACGGGGCCGGCAAGAGCACGATGATGAAGATCGTGGCGGGCGTGCTCGAGCCGACGTCGGGCGAGGTCATCCTCGACGGCGAGAACATCACCGCCAATCCGGAACGGCTTTGGCCCGCCCTCGGGTACCTGCCCCAGGACTTCGGCTTCTATCCCCATTTGAGCGGGGAGGCGATGCTGACGTACCTGCTCGAACTGAAAGGGGTCACGGGACCGCAGGGCACCAAGCGTTTGGTGGCCGACCTGCTCGACCGGGTCAATCTCACCCCGGCAGCCAAGCGGAAAGTCAAAGACTACTCGGGCGGGATGCGCCAGCGGTTAGGCATTGCCCAGGCAATCGCCGGCGACCCCAAGCTGATGATCGTCGATGAACCGACGGCGGGGCTCGACCCCGAGGAGCGGCACCGGTTTTATCGCCTGCTGGCCGAGTTGGCCGAACGGCGGACCGTCATTCTCTCGACCCACATCGTCGAGGATGTCGCGGTGCTCTGCCCCCGCTTCGCGGTGGTCCGCCAGGGCCACCTGGTGACCATCACGTCGCCGACCGAGGCCAAGAAAAGTCTCGAGGGCACCATCTTCGAAGGCGCGGTGACCGGCCCCGAGCTCGACGAGCTCAAGAAGACCCGGCGGGTTACCCAGGCCTATCTCGTCGAGGGCAAGAATCACGTGCGCGTCCACCAGCCCGATCGCATCGCCCCGCCCGGGCTCATCGCCGCCGAGGCGACGCTCGAGGATGCCTATCTGGTGGCGATGCAGCAGGACAACACCGGCGCGGGGCGGGCGGCATGAGCCTCCGCCGGTTCGGGCTCGTGGCCAGGAGCGAGCTGGCCTACAATCTCAAGCGGCCGAGCTTCTGGATCATGCTCCTCTTGGCCGGGCTGATCATCTGGGGCCTCTCCGGCGGCAATGTCCGAGTCATTACGAACTCGGGCGACAGTTCGGTCGGCGGCAAGAAGGCATGGCTTACCTCCGAGTTCGCGGTCACGCAGATCGTGACCATCGTCTCGTTCATTTTCTTTTCGTTTTTCGTCGCGGTGGCCGCAGGGCTGGCGGTAATCCGCGACCTCGAATGGAAGACCGGCGAGCTGCTCCACTCCACTCCGCTGACGGCCGGCGAGTACGTCTGGGGCAAGTTTGCCGGAGTCCTGGCCGCGTACCTGGCCGGATTGGTGCTGACGTCGGCGTTGATGATTCTGTTCTTCCAGCTGCTGCCCAACAGCGACATGCTGGAGACCCGGGGGCCGTTCCAGTTCCGCAACTATGCCGTGCCGATGCTGATGATGGGCCTCCCGATCGTGCTGTTCTCGTGCGGAACAGCCTTCGGGATCGGAACCCGGACTCGGCGCCCGATCCTAGTCTTCATGCTCCCGATCTTCTTGCTGGTCGTCTGCGGCTTCTTCCTCTGGAGTTGGACCCCCGCCTGGCTCGACTCCCGGATCGACCGGGCGCTGATGCTGATCGACCCGTCCGGCTTCCGGTGGCTGACCCAGACCTGGCTCAAGGTCGACCGCGGCGTCGATTTCTATAACACGCAGGCGGTGGGGTGGGATTCGGGCTTCGTCCTGAGCCGAATCGGCATCGTGCTGATCGGGTTGGTGTCGACCGGGCTCTCGGCTCGGCATTTCCGCCGGACGCTCCGGTCCTCGGGCAAGGTGACGGGCCGCAGGGCTGCGACCGAGGGCAGTGGTGAACCCCACTTCGTTCCGGAGGCGAACGCCACGCTTGGCTCCCTCGGCATGACCGCTCGGGCCCCAACCTTCTGGCGGGGGTTCCGGCGAGTAGCGTCGGCCGAACTCAGGGAGCTTCGCAGCTCACCGGGACTCTACCTGTTCATCCCGATCATCGTATGGCAGGCACTGGGCAGCGCGTTGCTCGCGATCGGCGCCTTCGACACGCCGCTCCTCGCCACCCCGGGAACGCTCGCGGTCAGCTCGATGGGAACCCTGATTACCCTGCTCGGTCTGCTGATCGTGTTCTACGGGGTCGAGAGTCTGGAGCGGGAGCGGGCAACCGGCTTCGCCGCGATTCACGACGCCCTGCCGATCAGCGCTGGGTCGATCCTGGCCGGAAAGGCGCTGGCCTTGGGCGTCGTCGCGCTGTCCGTCCTGGCCGCCGTGTTCTTGGGCTCCGCGATCGCGCTGCTGGTGCAAGGGAAAGTCGGAATCAGCCTGGTGCCGTTCATCTTGGTCTGGGGCCTGTTGTTCCTCCCGGGGATCGCGATGTGGACCTGCTTCGTCTTCGCGACGTACGCGGTGGCGAAGAACCGGTATACGACCTACGGAATTACGCTGGCCACCTTTGCCCTGACGGTCTACCTCGCGATTGCCGGCAAGGTCAATTGGATCGGTAACTGGCCGCTGTGGGGCGCGCTGCAGTGGAGCGACATCAGCGTGATCGAGTTCGACCGCTCCGCGCTGGTCCTGAACCGCCTTCTCGTTCTCTCGCTGGCGGCCGCGTTCCTCCGGTTCGCGATTCGGCACTTTCCTCGGCGCGCGGGTGACGCGATCGGCGTGCTCCATGGCTTGCGTCCCGCCGCGCTGGCCCGCTCAGCCTGGCGGGCGACTCCCTGGCTCGTCGTTCCGATCGTGCTCGCGGGCCTCCTCTGGCATCAGATCAGCATCGGCCCGGAAGGTCCTCGCGCCAAGAAGGCGATGAAGGATTACTGGAAGAAGAACCTCGCCACCTGGACCGACGCGCCGCTCCCGGCCCTCGCCGACGCCGACGTCGACGTCACGATTGAGCCGGCCCGCCGCGCCTGGAAGGTCAAGGGCCAATACCTCCTGGTGAACAAGGAGGCAGTTTCGCTCGCCAAGATCCCACTCACGGTCGGTTTCTGGGACGATGTCACGTGGGAAATGAACGGCACGGCGGCCAAACCGGACACCGCTTCCCACCTCTACGTTTTCACTCCACCCAAACCCTTGGCGCCGGGCGACAGCCTCCGCCTCGGGTTCAGCTACCACGGAGTCCAGCGAGGCTCGACCCGAGCCGGCGGCGGCGCGGGAGAGTTCATCGTGCCGTCCGGGGTCGTGATGACCTCATTCGGCCCCCGATGGTTCCCGATGGTCGGATACGACAACAGCATCGGGGTCGAGGACGAGAACCGGGCCGAGCCGAAACAATACCCCGATAACTTCTATGAGGGGGTGACCCCCCCGGCCTTTGGGAGCGCGCTCCCGATGACGGTTCGAATGACGATCACCACCCCGGCGAATTTCACGGCCAACGGCGTCGGTGAACGGATCTCGGAGGAGGTCAAGGGCGGGCTCAAGACCACCGTATGGAAGACCGACCATCCGGTCATGGCGTTCAATGTGGTGGCCGGCCGGTACGTCGTGAAGCAAGGGCTGGGCACCGCCCTCTACTACGACCCGCGCCACGGGTACAACGCCGTCGAAATGAGCGGAGCGCTCGACGCCGCCCGGAAGTACTACGGTGAATGGTTCGCGCCGTTTCCATGGAAGGAACTCAAGGTGAGCGAGTTCCCCGCCCTGGCCGGGTATGCCCAGGGGTTCCCGACCAACATCAGCTTCTCGGAGCAGATCGGGTTCCTGACCAAGAGTGAACCGAAGACCAACCTCGCCTTTCTGGTGACGGCGCATGAGACGGCGCACCAGTGGTGGGGCAACATGCTCCAGCCGGGCCGGGGACCGAGCGGCAACATTCTGAGCGAAGGCATGGCCCACTTCTCGACGGCGCTTCTGATGGCCCAGGTCAAGGGCGAGCTCCAGGGCATGGAATTCCGGAAGCGGATCGAGTCGCGCTACGGCGACAGCCGGCGGAGCGACGCGGAGCGCTCCCTGGCCCGGACCGACGGATCGCATGACGGCGACCAGACCGTCACCTATGACAAGGGTGGGTTCGTCTTCTGGATGCTCTGGGATCTGATGGGAGCGGAGCCCAATTTCGCCGGTCTCCGCCAGTTCATTGCGGACCACCAGAACAATCCTGACCACGCGGTGGTTCCCGATTTCGAGGCTCACATGCGTCGGTATGCGCCGGATACGGCGGCCTACGGGCAATTCGCCCGGCAGTGGCTCGATTCGGTGGTGGTGCCGGAATACCGGCTCTCAGCGGCCAAATCGGTCAAGACATCCGACGGCTGGGAGACGTCGGTGCACGTGGAGAACGTCGGGACCGGACGGATGCCGGTCGAGGTCGCGGTGCTCGCGGGCGAGCGGGCGCTCGATCCGAGCGAAACGGCGAAGGCCCCGTACCAGGCCGCCGCCACCACCATCGTCCTCGGCGGCAAGGAAGCGAAGGACGTGACGATCCGGTCGAGCTTCAAGCCCGACCGGATCGTCACCGACCCCAATGTCCGGGTCCTTCAGTTGCGGCGGGCCGCGGCGGTCGTCAAGCTCTGAGGACGCGACCGGCTACAACAGCAGTGGGCGAAGGCCATGGACCTTGAAATGGCGGTCCGTGGTCAAGACGTCTTCGATCCGGCGTTCCTGGATAATGACCAGGCTAGTGCAGTCCGTGAAGGAGTGACCTTGGTCGTCAAGTTTCTTGAATAGACCCTGAGCCTTCGTGAACCGCTCCGACCCGACCCATTCCCACTCGACGCTCGCCGCTTCAGCCAAGTAAGCAAACAAGTTTAGGGCCGCATGGGATCCGATCCGAGCCTTCAACAACGTGGCACTCTCGTCCACAACGTAGTCACTCGTCACCAGAGAGACCCGCTTCTCGACGAAGCGGCGGAGGCTTGCGACGACCCGGGGGTGACGCTGATCCTTCCGATCGATCAGCGCGTACCATGCCGAGGTATCGACGAACGCGTTAGCCGCCATAGACGAGGAGATCAATCTCGGCGTTGCCGAGCGGAGTGCCGGGCCCGTCGACGGCGAATTCATCAATCCGGAACACTGGATCGTTCCGGTCGTTGGCTAGCGCTGCCGGCCCGATCGGTTCCAGACGGGCGACCGGCTTGCCGCGGAAGGTCAGGATCAATCGTTCACCCCGACCGACGGCCCGCAGAGCCCGGCTCGCATCGCGCCGAAAGGCGAGCATCGAGATTTCTTTCATAGATTGAAGTTAACGTTCAAGTTCACTTTCATCAAGGACAAGGTCCGAAGGGCTCTAGCCCTTGAGGTTCCGAATCGCATTCATGGCGATATCGTGGCGGGCTTTCATGACCCCCTGCAGGGCATCGAACTGGTGACTCTCCCGCTCGAACGTGGTCTGGAGAACGCCCCATTCCTTGACGATTACCAACGAACCGTGCTGGCGCTTCCCGGTGGGCATGCCGGAGGCCGCGTCTCGGGGCACGGTGACGTCGGACGCCGCCGCCAGCGGCTTGAGCCGGTCCTGAACGGTCTTGAGCCATGCGGTCTGGGCCGCGTAGCTCCGCTGATCCGCCGCGCTGAGGCCTTTCGGCGCCGGTTGGTCGATCGCCGTTGCCACCGCCTCGAGGACGTGCGGCAGCACGAACGCCTTCTTTGCAACCGGATCTTGACCCACGGTGATCGCGCTGCCGAGTACCATCAATATCGTGGCGCACATGCTCATCGGACCCTCCTTGGAGAACGGGAACCTTCCACGGTCCAGGCCTGCAATATCGGGGCCGACGGGCCTACGCCGGTTCGCCCCGAACCGCGACCAACGCCTTCACGGCCCGGTCGACGTCGGCGAGGGTGTTGCAGAGGTTGGGACTCAGCCGTAACCCCCCGGTGGGCGAGCCGATGACGTGATAGCCGGCGTACAGCCGCTGGTGCCACCGCTGGGCCACCGGAGCCTCGGCCCTAGCGATGATGACTCCGTGCCGAAGCTCAGGAGGCCGCGGCGTGACCAGCTCGAACCCATTCGACAGCAGGCCATCGTGGAGCCGGCCCGCCAGTTCCCGAATCCTGGCTTCGACTCGCGCCGGTCCAATCTGCTCGTGGAAGTCGAGCGCCGCGGCAAGGCCCGCGGTGGCGGCGTCGTTGCGTTGCCCCAGGGTCTCGAACTTCCGGGCGCCCTTGGCCGTGGTCTTGGCGGCGGTTCCCCAACCAACCCCAACCACGCCGGGCCACATCGCATCCTGGCGTTCCGCGCGGAGGTAGAGGATCCCGATTTCCCGGGGTCCCAGGAGCCATTTCTGTCCGCTGGCCGAGTAGGAGTCGCATCCGAGCTCGCGGAGATTTCGCTGGATCGCTCCGCACGTCTGGGCGCCGTCGACGTGGACGTAGATGCCCCGGTCTCGCCCGATCCGGCACAACTCCGCCGTGGGCATCCGGAGGCCGGTGTTGGCGGAGACGTCGGTGAAGGCAAGGACCCGGGTACGGTCGGAGAGCGCCCGGGTCATCCCGTCGATCACCTCCGCCACCGAAGCCGGCGCCGCCGGGAAGCTGACCCGCTTCACGGTAAACCCGAACCGAGCCGCCCGAACGTCCCACGCCACGTTGTTGGTCGGGTGGTTCTGGTCGACCAACACCACTTCATCGCCGGCGCCGAGGGCGATGCCGGCGACAACGAGGTTGTTGGCCTCCGAGGCGTTCCGAACCAGGGCGATTTCCTCGGCCGACACGCCGAGGAGCCGGGCGGTTCGTTCCCGGGTCGTTTCCCGAAGCCGGTCGTATTTGGCCCGGTTCTGATAGGAGACATCGGCGTCGACATCGCGAACCGCCTGGCTCACCGCTTCGATCACGGTCCGGGGCCCCGGGGACATGTTGGCCGAGTTCATCGGGGTTTGGGGGTCCGGGAAGGTGAACTGGCGCTTCAGTTCGACCCAGTAGCCCTCGTCCCCGCGGTGACCCGGTATCGGTGGCGCCATTGCCGCGCCCACGGTGGGCCGGAGGGCGGCAACTGCCGTCGCGCCCATCAGTTGTTCGAGAAACGTCCGTCGAGAGGCGTCACCCATCGGGAACCTCGCATGGTTGGATAGTGGGGGGGCGTTAGAACATTGGCCCGTGGCGACGAACCGGCAAGCCCCGCCCGGGTCTTCCGGATTGCCCGGACCGCGTTAACATCCCGGCACCCCTTCCAGGAACCCGATGCGTCACCCCGCCCCGTTCGCTCTCGCGGCCGTTGCCATCCTCGCCGCTTGTGCTCCCGCCCGGGAGATCGACGACGACGCCCTCAAGACCGCTGACGCCGACACCGCCGATTGGCTGAGCTACGGCCGGACCTACTCCGAGCAGCGGCACAGCCCGCTCCGCCAGATCGATGAACGGACGGTGAGCGGCCTTGGACTAGCCTGGTCCGTCGATCTCGCCACGTTGCACGGCCTTGAAGCCACTCCGATCGTCAGCGACGGCGTACTCTATACCAGCAGCGCGTGGAGCGTCGTCTACGCGGTGGACGCGCGCCTCGGCAAGGTGCTGTGGCGCTACGATCCCGAGGTCCCGAAGGATCATGCCAAGTTTGTCTGCTGCGACGTGGTGAACCGCGGGGTCGCGCTCTACCGAGGCCGGGTTTACGTCGGGACCATCGACGGACGCCTCGTGGCCCTCGACCAGAAGACGGGCAAGCCGCTGTGGGCCGTCCAGACCACGCCGAAGGGCGGTCCCTACGCCATCACCGGGGCGCCCCGGATTGCCCGCGGCCGGGTGGTCATCGGTAACGCCGGCTCGGAGTACGCCGCCCGCGGTTTCGTCTCGGCCTACGACGCGGAAACCGGCGCGCTCGCCTGGAAGACCTACCTGGTGCCCGGCGATCCGTCCCAACCGTTCGAGTCGGAGGCCCTCCGGAAGGCGGCCGCAACCTGGTCGGGCGAATGGTGGAAGGGCGGCGGTGGAGCCAGTCCCTGGGATCCGATCGTCTACGATCCAGCGCTCGATCTGATTTACGTCGGCACGGGCAACGCCTCGCCGTGGTATCCGGAACTCCGCGGCACGACGGCCGGCGACAATCTCTTCGCGTCATCGATCGTAGCCCTCCGGGCCGGCACCGGCGAATATGTCTGGCACTACCAAACCACACCGGGCGACAGTTGGGACTACGACGCGACCCAGCCAATCGTTCTGGCTGACCTCACCATCGGCGGCCGGCTCCGGCAGGTGCTGATGCAGGCCAATAAGAACGGCTTCTTCTATCTGATCGACCGGGAAACCGGGCAACTGATTTCGGCCACGCCCTACGCCACGATGACGTGGGCCAACGGCATCGACTCAGGTGGCCGCCCGATCGTGTCGCCCGCGGCCCGGCCCAGCACGGCCGGCACGTTGGTGATGCCCTCAGATTTGGGGGCCCACAACTGGCATCCGATTTCGTTCAATCCGGCCACCGGTCTGGTCTACCTCGCGGTGACCGACGCGGCCCCGGCACTCCATGTGGTCGATCCGGCGTTCCGGCTCAACCCGAACGACCAGACCGTCGGCTACGACCCACGCTATCAGGGGCCGCTCGCGGCCCAGCTGGCGGCGGCGGTGCCCACCGGACGGCTGGTGGCGTGGGATCCGGCCGGGGGCCGCGAGGCCTGGCGGGTCGAGTATCCGGTGGCCCGGAGCGGCGGGACCTTAACCACGGCCGGCAACCTGGTGTTCCAGGGACGCGCCGATGGGAAATTCGCCGCCTATCGCGCGAAGGACGGCACTCCGCTCTGGGAATTCGACGCCCAGGTCGGGATCGCAGCCGCGCCGATGACCTATTCGATCGACGGAATCCAATACGTCGCGGTGCTGGCCGCGCCGCCGCTCCTGTTCGTCGATCCGAAGGCCCGGACCGGACCGGGCCGCCTGCTGGTGTTCTCGCTCGGCGGACGCGATACCCTGCCCCGAACCGAGCGACTCGAGACGCCGATGGTGGCTCCGACGGTCCAGGTGGCCGCGACGCCCAAGGAGATGGCAGAAGGCAGCGGCCTTTACAATCTCTACTGCGATCGGTGTCATAGCGCCGACTTGAATTTGGTGAAGAGCGGGGCGGTGCCCGACCTTCGGCGATCGACCGCCGAAACCCACGGGCAGTACGAGCAAATTGTCCGGGGTGGAGTCCGCCGGGCGCTCGGAATGCCGTCCTTCGCCGACGACCTCACCAGCGACCAGGTTCGGCTGGTTCACGCGTTCATCCTCGACCGGGCCCGGAAAGCGGCCGCGGGGCCGAAGCCGTAGCCGGGAATGAGGTCAGGGGCTGTCGCGGCGTGGTGGTCGGGGCTTGTCCTGTTATCGAGCGCCGGGGCTCAAACTCGAGTCGTCATTCCCGGCGGTGCGCTTCACGGGGCCATCACCAACGCGGTCGGCCAGGCGGGACTGAGCTACGCTCTGGTTACCGTGGTCGGCGCCGACCGGCGGGCCTTCGCCAACGAGCAGGGGCGGTTCCTGATCACCGGCCTCAAGCCCGGCCCCGATCGGGTTCGGGTCCAACAGATCGGGTATGCTCCGGTTGAGATCGATGTCTTCCTGGTCGAGCCCGGGAGGGATCCGGGAGGGTCGGAACAGTTGGTCATCGCGCCGGGCGCCAAGATCCAAGTGCTGCCGGACCTGGTCGTGTCGGCCGAGGGACTTCGGAGATATCAGCAACCGCAGGGCTGCATCGCGCCGGCCGGGGCGATCACCGGGGGGGCAGCAGAGCTCGTCATCGACCAAGCGGTGACCAACGCCGACCGAATCCTCGCGGTCGAACAGGTCTACCCCTTCATCGTGACGTTCGAGCACGTCCGCGAGGCCTACGATTCAGTCGAGCGTCTTCAGGCCCGGTGGATCGATACCATCGCCATCAATTCGGCCAAACGGGACGGATACCACCGGGGCATGGTGCTCGCTCGGCGCTGGCTCTGGGCGCCCCGCGACGCCGTATACTTCACGATGGGCGATGTCGCCCGAAAAGAATTTCAGCAGGCCCACTGCGTCTGGTGCTTGGGCCCGGACTCCACCGAAGGCCTGTCGACCCATCGGATCGATTTCGAACCGGCCCCCAGAGTCAAGACGGCCGATTGGGCGGGTAGTCTTCAGTTCGACCGGGAAACATTCCAACTGGTCCGATCCGATGCCCGGCTGGTTCAGATCGAACCAGGCGACCACCGGCTCGAGTCCGCCCTCTGCGCCGTCCGCTACGGCGGCGAAATTCCCACCATCGTTCACGAGCAACTGGCCCTCTGTCTTACCGGTACCAGCCGGCCGGCCCCCGCCACCACCCGCGTTATCTACCGGGCGATTGCCACTCGGTGGCTCGGCGCTCGGCCGGGTGACCCACCACCCGAGAGACCTCGATGACCACGACGATCGTACTGCTCCACGGGGCCGCCCTGAACGGTCGGATGTGGGATCCAGCGGTTTCGATCTTGAGCCCCGAGTTTTCGGTTCTCGCTCCGGATTTGCCGGGGCACGGCAACGGGCGACAGGAGCCCTTTTCCCTCGACCGGGCCGTGAGCCACGTGGCGGCGCTGATCGAGCGCGCCAGTCCGGCCGGCGCGATCGTCGTGGGTGATTCGCTCGGCGGCTACACCGCCATGGCGTTGGCGGCCGTCCATCCTGGCCTGGCTCGGGGACTGGTGCTGGCCGGCTGCACCTTCGAGTTCAGGGGCCTAGCGGCGGGAATGACCCGGGCGGGCGCCTATCTCACCGGCGCTCTGACGGCAGTGTTAGGTGCCGATCGGCTGCTGGCAAAGACGGTCCTGCAGGTTCCCAAGGTCTTTCCCAAAGCCCCGCTCGACGCCATCGTCGCCGGTGGTCTCCAGCTCGAGGCCCGCCGGGAGGCTTTGCTCGATCTGGCCGGCCGGAGATTCTTTGAGCCGCTGGGCCGTTACCCGGGGCCGATCCTGGCCGTCAACGGGGAGACCGACCGCCCTAACCGAAGAGGGGAGGCGGAGTTCCTCCGGCTCTTCCCCCGAGCCAAGCTGATCGTCTTCGAAGGGTCACCGCATGGCGTCAGTCTCCGGGAGCCACAACGGTTTGCCGAGGTGGTTCGAGATTTTGCTCACGAGGTAGACCCTGAGCCGCTTCGGCGTCATGACGCATTGCCTCGGCCGGATCACTGAGCCAGATTCCCGAACCAACTATCACAGCATGTCCCGCGGAGGCCCTGCGTGCACGACCAGTCCGTGTCATCGATCTGCTACGTCAAAGGCCAGTGGCACACCGGCCCCGTCCCAATCATGAATACCGAGAGCAACGCCACCTGGCTCGGCAACACGGTGTTCGACGGCTCCCGCTCATTCGAGGGCGTCGCGCCCGACCTCGACCTCCACTGCCAGCGGGTCATCCGCTCGGCCCAGGGTCTCAACCTTCGTCCCACTCACACCTGGGAGGAGATCCACGCGCTCGCGCTCGAAGGGATCGCCAGGTATCAGCCCGGGACACCGCTCTACATCCGGCCGATGTTCTGGGCCGAATCGGGGCCGATCGCGCCGAACCCGGACTCGACCCAGTTCGCGCTGGTGGTCCTCTCGCTCCCGCTCTCCGACCCCGCCAAGGGCTTCACCGCCTGCCTCTCGCCGTACCGCCGGCCCGGTCCCGAGCAAGCACCGACCCATTGCAAGGCGACGTGTCTCTACCCACTTGCCGGGCTGGCAGTTGCCGACGCTAACCGGCGCGGCTTCGACAACGCGGTGATGGGCGACCCGATCGGGAACGTGGCCGAGTTCTCGGCCCAGAACGTGATGATCGGGAAGGGCGGCGTCTGCCACACGCCGGTGCCGAATGGGACCTTCCTGAACGGGATCACCCGGCAGCGGGTGATCGGGCTGCTGCGAGACGCCGGCGTGGAGGTGGTGGAGCGGACCATCCGGCCGTCGGAGCTGCTCGAAGCCGACGAGATCTTCTCGACGGGGAACCACAGTAAGGTGCTGCCCTGTCTCAAGTACGAGGGACGCATCCTCACCCCGGGTCCGGTCTACCAGCGGGCCCGGGCACTCTACTGGGAGTTTGCGCTCTCGGCACTCGGAGCTCGGCACTCGGCGCCGTTACTGAACGCGGGCGAGGGCTCGATCGAGCATCGCGACCAGTGAGTCGCGGCTGTAGCTGAATTTGTGACCTTGGTTCAGCTGGACTAGCTGCTGGAGCTGCTTCTGGATGGTAATCGCTGCTTGCTGCTGGGTCGGGACCACCAGGTAACGGGCCTTCGGGTTCGGATCGAACAACGCGTGGAGCGCGGCCTCGGCCACGTCGTCCGGCTCCGGGTCGCGCGACTCGGCGGACACCGAATTCAGGAGGCCCTTGAGCTCCTTCTCGAACATCGAGCCCTCAATCTTCTGGCCCCGCTCCTTCATCTGCCGGACCACGTTCTTGCCCATTTCGGATTGGTAGTTGCCGGGTTCGATGACGCTGACCTTGACCCCGACTCGCGACATTTCGGCGGCAAGGGCGTCGGTGTAGGCCTCGACCGCGTGCTTGCTCATGGCGTAGACGCCGAGGAGGGGACCGGAGAGGATCCCGGAGATGGAGCCAGTGGTGACGACCCGGCCCTTGGAGGCGATGAGGAGCTTGCTGAAGGCTTTGGTGACGCGTTGGGGGCCAAGGACGTTGACGTCGAAGACGAAGTTCAGGTCGGCGTCCTCGGTCTCGATCAGCGGCCCGACGACTGCGACGCCGGCGTTGTTGACGACGCCGTAGAGGCCGCGACCGGCTTTCTCGACGGTCGCGACCGCGGCGGCGATGTCGTCCTTGGAGGTGACGTCGAGCTTGAGGGGCTGAACGTTCTTGATGGTGGCGAGGTCCTTCAAGTCCTGTTCTTTGCGGGCGCCGGCGTAGACGAAGTAGCCCTTCGAGGCGAGGAGCTCGGTCATCTTGCGGCCGATGCCGGTGCTGGCGCCGGTAACGAGGACGGCTTGCTGGGCGGTGGGGGCGCTCTGGGCACCGGCTGGTATGGACGAGACGCCCAGGGCGAACAGAACGGCGATCGGTCGAGTCATGGTTATTGGCAGAGGGGTTGGAGGTACCAGAAGGTAGCCGGACCAGCGCCTGGCGGCTGCCTTATATTTGTGCGATGTCGATCTTGAGCGGCAAGGCAAACGACGTGGTGACCGGAGCCGCCACCTACACCAACGCCCTCCTCGCTCGCCTCGGCGACCGGGACCCGCTGGTTGTCCTTGGCGAAGGCCCTGCCGCTTTGCGGAGCGCCACTGCCGGCTTGAGCACCGCCACTCTCAACCGAGCCGAAACACCGGGAAAATGGTCCATTCTCCAGGTGGTGCAGCACCTCGCGGATGCCGAATGGGTCGTGGGATATCGGATCCGCACGATTCTCACCCAGGACCAGACGACCTCAATGAAATTCTTGCCCGGTTCAACGACCTCCGTCGAGCGACGCTCCGGCTGGTCACCAACGCCACCCCCGAGCAACGGGCCCGGTTCGGCGTCCACGAGGAGCGCGGCCCGGAAAGCGTCGAGCGCACCTACCGGCTTCTCGCAGCCCACGACCTGGTCCACCTCGATCAGATCGCCAGGATCCGCGCCGCCGTCGAATAGCCCCACCCGCCCACGGCCCTTCCCGGTCGGGCCCCGATTGCACTAGGTTCCCCGATCCTCCAGGAGATGGCAATGCTTCGGACTGCACTCAAAACGGCGGCGATATCCGCCCTCGTGGCCGGCCCGGCTTACGGCCAGGCCAACGTTCACCGTTCGGCCCAGCACGATTTCCGGATCGTCCCGGTCGTCGACGGCTTGATGAACCCGTGGTCGATCGCCTTCCTGCCCGGGGGCGACATGCTGGTGACTGAGCGGCCGGGGCGGCTTCGGATCGTGAGGAAGGGCAAACTCCTCGTGGCCCCGGTCCCAGGCGTTCCCCAGGTCATGGCGCGGGGCCAAGGTGGTCTGCTCGACATCGCGCTCCATCCGAACTTCGCGTCGAACCACCTCATATATCTGAGCTATTCGAAGCCCACGGGTGACAGCTCCGCCACCACGGCCGTGGCGCGGGGCCGGTTCGAAAACGATCGCCTCACGGGGGTGGAGGATGTCTTCGTGGCGGTGACCAAGGGCGCACCCGGCCATTTCGGGTCGCGGCTGGCCTTCGATAAGGACGGTTTCTTGTTCATCACCGTCGGCGATCGGATGGTTCCCCCGGCCGGCGACCTCGCGGCCCATCCGGCGCAGGATATCACCAACCACCACGGGACGATCAACCGGATCCTCGATGACGGCAAGGTCCCGCCCGACAACCCGTTCGTCGGGAAGGCCGGAGCCAGGCCCGAGATCTGGACCTACGGTCACCGGAACCCGCAGGGTCTGGTGATCGATCCGGCCACCGGCGAGGTCTGGGCCACCGAGCACGGGCCGCAGGGCGGTGATGAGCTGAACAATATCCGGAAGGGCTTGAACTACGGCTGGCCGGTGATCGGCTTTGGCGTCAACTACGGGACCGGGGCGGCGATTCACAGCGGCACCCACAAGGCTGGGATGGAACAACCCGCGGTGGTGTGGGTCCCGTCGATCGGGATCTCAGGCGCGATGATCTATACCGGGGACAAGTTCCCGGGCTGGAAGGGCAGTCTGTTCGTGGGTGGGCTGTCCGGCGACCGGCTCGACCGGGTTACCCTGAACGGCCAGAAGGCTGAGCTCACCGAGATTCTGTTTCGAAGGCAGGGCCGGATCCGGTATGTCAAGCAGGGGCCGGATGGATTCATTTACCTGGCCATCGACGGGGAGAACAAGCCGACGGCGGTCGTGAGGCTGGAGCCGGTGGCGCGGCGCTGATTAGTGCGCACGCGGAGTCGCGGAGGACGCGGAGGAAGGAGGGCTTCCGGAACGAACCTTCCGCCCCCCCGCTCGAGGCGATATGTTCGCGGTACGGAGGTATCATCATGAGCACCACCTACGACGCCATCGCGTCAAACATCGCGGCCGTGAACGTGAGCGGCTCCACGGTTCAAGTAACATGGCAGTGCCCGGAAACCGGCCGGCGGATGGGCGAATCCTCGGCGAACATGCAAGCTGACGCGTCGGTCGGCGGCAGAGTTCAGTCCACGGTCAAGCGCAGCATCGTCTCCGAGGTGACGTCCGGCGCGGCCCGGTTCATCGGCAATCTGTTGGGCGGCTCCGCTGGACGGGTGGTTCGCGATGCCGCGAACACCGCCGCCTCGGATCTGCGGAACAAAGCCGACTCGACCATGGAATACTCCGAGGCCAGCCGGCGGGCGGCGATCGTCGCCGCGTTCGCCTCGGTCGAGTCATCCTTCCAATGGGATGACCGGAAGCAACGGTTCCGGGCCAGGTAGGCCGGAGCCGTTCAGCTCGGGACCAGCGCAAGCACTCGAAGCGGACTCCCGGATCCGTTGACGATCTTGAGCGGCGGTGCGATCACCACCGCTCCAGTCGGCGGTAGTTGGTCGAGATTCATCAGGCTCGCGAGGCCGAACTTATTGGACCCGTGCATGAGGGTATGGCACGGGTACATCGGATCGAACGTAAAAGCCTGACCCGCGTCGGTGCCGACGGTTTCCACGCCCACGCCGAGAATGTCGCGCTCGGTGGCCAACAGGGCCACGCACTTCGGGTCGAGCCCCGGGGTATGCGAGCCGTCTTCCTTGATATTCAGAAACTGCTTCGCATCAGTGCGTCGGGACCAATCGGTCCGGATCAGAACCCAGGCGTGAGCCGGAATCCGCCCATACCGTTCCTCCCAGGCTAGGACCTGCTCGGTCGTCAACAACGAGTCGGGATTGGTTCGCACGTGCTCGGAGACGTCGATCACGCACGCTGGGCCGATGAACCGGTCGACCGCGATACTGTGGGTCGCGTTGTTCGGATAGTCCTTCCCGGTGACCCAGTGAACCGGGGCGTCGAAATGGGTCCCGGTGTGCTCGCCGCAGGAGAGATTGTTCCAGTACCACCCGGGGCCCCGCTCGTCGTAGCGAGAAATTTCCTCGAGCGAAAATCCCTTGGACGCGCCAAATTGGGGCGGAAGTTGAATGACCGCCGTGGCCGGTTCGAGCGGGACGGTGAGATCGACTACTCGGATGGTGCCGCTGACGATCCCCGCGGCCAGGGCGGTCAATGTTTCAGAGGGTTGAGTGGCCACGGCTACTCCTCGGGTTGGGTACGAAGGAATTTCATTCGGGATCCGGTACGACAGCCGTCGCTTCGATTTCGACCTTGGCGCCGGCCTCGATCAGCGCGGCCACCTGCACCACCGACATCGCCGGAAAGTTCTTGCCCATGACCGCCCGATAGGCGCGGCCGATGTCGGCCAATTGTTCCTGATACTCGTCACAACTGGTGATGTACCAGGTGAGGCGGACCACGTGCTCGGGTCCCGCCGCCGCCACGGCCAGGACGGCGACGACGTTTTCGAGCGCCTGGCGGACCTGATCGCTCAGGCGAAGGCTCTGGAATTGGCCCGCGCCATCCCAGCCGACCTGGCCCGCGACGAACACCTGGCGGCCGCGCGCCTCGATCCCGTTGCTGTAACCCTTCGGTCGCACCCATTCGGGTGGTTGGAGCACTTTCATGACTTCGCTGCCTCCGCCAGGAGTTCTCGACCAATGATCAGCTGCTGAATTTCGGTGGCGCCTTCGTAAATCCGGAGGGCCCGGATGTCGCGGTAGAGCCGTTCGAGGACCCCACCGTGCACGACCCCTCGGCCACCGAACATCTGCAAGGCGCGGTCGATGACACGCTGCGCGGATTCGGTCGCCGTCATTTTCGCCATCGCCGCTTCTTTCGTGACCCGTTCGCCGCGGTCTCGCATCCAGGCGGCCCGATAGGTGAGCAAACGGGCCGCGTCGAGTTCGGTCGCCATCTGAGCCAGGGCGACCTGAGTGAGTTGAAAATCCGCCAAGGTCCGGCCGAACATCCGGCGGGTCGTTGCGTGGGCAACCGCCTCATCGAGTGCTCGCTGGGCAAAGCCGAGCGCGGCCGCCGCCACCGAGGTGCGAAACACATCGAGGGTTCGCATCGCGATCTTGAACCCTTCGCCTTCCGCCCCCAGCCGATGGGTTACCGGCACTCGGCACTGGTGAAAGGCCAGGGTCGCCAGCGGGTGGGGGGCCATGACATCAATTCGCTCGGCGATCGAGAGGCCCGGGCTGTCGGCATTGACCACGAACCCGGTGATACCCTGGGCGGCAGTCGTCCCATCGGCTCGTCGCTCGCCGGGACTGGTGCGAGCAAAGACGCAGTAGAAGTCCGCGATCCCGCCGTTGGAAATCCAGGTCTTTGACCCGTCGAGCACGTAGGCATTTCCATCGAGCCGGGCGCTACACCGCATCGCGGCAACATCGGATCCCGCATCGGTCTCCGAGAGCGCGAACGCCGCGAGGGCCTCGCCACTTGCTACTCTCGGTAAGTAAGTGTGCTGGAGATCCACCGAGCCAGCCAGCGAGATGGCCCCGCTGCCGAGGCCCTGCATCGCGAAGGCAAAGTCCGCCAGGCCGTCGCGGGCTGCCAATGCCTCACGAATCAGCGAGATCGCCCGGACGTCGAACTCGGGCAGGATGCCGCCGTGCTCAGCCCGGACACAATACCCCGTCAGGCCGGCCGCGCCGAGTTGGCGGACATGCCGGATGCACGCCGCGTCCACGTCGGGCCGGGCGTCCGGATGCACCGGGCCATCGAGATGCTCGGCCGACCAGGCCGCTACGCGGGCGGCGAGTTCGCGGTGGTGGGCGTCGAAGAACGGCCAGTCGAGATAGGCAGCGGCGGCCATGGGGTCCTAGTTGCCCTCGAAAACAGGCTGGCTCTTGGCCGCGAAGGCCCGATACGCCCGGCGAAAATCTTCGGTCTGCATGCAGATCGCCTGGGCCTCCGCTTCGGCCTCGAGCGCGTCGTCGATCGACAGGGCCCACTCCTGATGGAGCATCCGCTTGGTCATCGCATGCGCGAAACTCGGACCTCGCGCCAGCGCCGCCGCCATCGCGACCGCATCGGCGCGGAGGGCCGCCGGCGCCACGAGGCGATTGAAGAAGCCCCAGGCCAAACCCTCCTCGGCGGTCATCGAGCGGCCGGTGAACAACAGCTCCGAGGCCCGGCCCTGACCGATGATTCGGGGGAGGATCGCGCAGGCTCCCATATCGCAGCCGGCGAGCCCAACCCGGGTAAACAGGAATGCCGTTCGGGTCGCGGCCGTGGCGATTCGAATGTCCGATACCATGGCGAGAATGGCCCCGGCACCCGCGCAGACTCCGTCGACCGCGGCGATCACCGGCTGGGGACAGGCCCGGATGGCCCGGACAAGATCGCCGGTCATCCGGGTAAAGGCCAGCAGCTCCTTCATGCTCATCCGGGTCAGCGGCGCGATGATGTCATGGACGTCGCCGCCGGAACAGAAGTTCCCGCCGGCACCGGTCACGACGACGCTTTTCACCCCATCAGCCGTGGCGAGGTTTCGAAACAGCTCGCGAAGTTCGGCATAGGAGTCGAACGTCAACGGGTTCTTGCGCTCAGGCCGGTTCAGCGTGATGACGCCGACCTGGTCCTCAACTTGCCAGAGGAAGTGGCGCGGCGTGTAGTGGTCGAGTTCCATTCGATCTCCAAGCAATCAGGTCGTGCCGCGCATGAGGTTGCGCTCCAGCTGCGCTTTCCCCGCGAGGTAAGGATCCGGCCACCACTGGTCGTGATACTGCTGGCCGGCGGCCGCCTCCAGGGTCCAGGCTGGATTCGTCAGGTGCGGCCGGGCGAGCGCGCAAAGGTCGGCTCGGCCCGCGGCAATGATCGAATTTACGTGGTCAGCTTCGGAGATGTTGCCGACCGCGATGGTTGGAATGCCGACCTCGTTCCGAATCTTGTCGGAGAAGCTGGTCTGCCACATTCGCCCGTAGACCGGGTGCTGGTCGGGAACGGTTTGACCCGTCGAGACGTCGAGCACATCGGCGCCCGCCGCCTTGAGCGCCTGGGCGATGACGATCAGATCACCGTCCGTCAGGCCGCCCTCCATCCAGTCGCTGGCTGAGATCCGGACCGAGAGCGGACGGTCCCGGGGCCAAATTGCCCGGACGGCGGCGAGGACCTCGAGGGGGTATCGGAGCCGATTCTCGACCCCGCCGCCGAACTTATCGTCGCGCTGATTGGTGAGCGGCGAAAGGAAGCTGCCGAGGAGGTAGCCATGGGCCATGTGGAGCTGGAGCATATCGAAGCCGGTGTCGAGTCCCATCCGCGCGGCCGACCCGAACTCGTCGCGCACCATGTCCATGTCCGCCTGGTTCATTGCCTCCGGGCGTTGGCTGATGCCGGGAAGGTACGGCAGCGGCGAGGGCGCGAGCACCGGCCAGTTGCCGGTCTTGAGCGGGCGGTCGATCTCCTCCCAGCCGACTTGGGTGGAGCCTTTGCGGCCGGAATGACCCAACTGGAGGCAGATCTTGGCGATCGAGTGGCCATGCACGAAGTCGACGATTCGGCGCCAGGCTTCGCGCTGGGTCTCGTTCCAGAGGCCGGTGCATCCGGGCGTGATCCGGCCCCGGGGCGAGACACAGGTCATCTCGGTGAACACGAGCCCGGCCCCGCCGACCGCCCGAGCGCCGTAATGCATCAGGTGCCAGTCGTCCGGTACCCCATCCTTCGCCCGGTACTGCGCCATCGGCGAGACGACCACTCGGTTGGCGAGCCGCATCCCCGCCAGGACGAACGGTAGAAACATCGGCGGCCGTGCCACCGCCCCGACCCCGTGCCGGGCGCCAAGCCAGCGTTCATAGCGTTCGACAAACCCGGGATCGCGAACCTTCAAATTGGCGTGGCCGATCCGCTGACTGCCGGTGAGCAAGGTATAGGCAAACTGCGGCGGCTCGAGCTTGACGTAGCGGGCAACGTTCTCGAACCACTCCATTCGGTTGCGGGCCGCGCTCTGGAGCTTGAGCGCCTCGAGACTCCGCTCCGCCTGATAGACCTCGAGCCCCTGACCGACCTCGGCTGCGTGAGCCACCCGGCCAACCAGCGAGATCGCGTCTTCCATCGCGAGCTTGGTTCCGGAGCCGATCGCGAAGTGCGCGGTATGCGCGGCATCCCCGATCAGGACGATGTTGTCATGGTGCCATTGGCGGCAGACCACCCGTTTGAAGTTGAGCCACGCCGATCCGCCCAGGTGCGGCGCGTTGCTCAGCAACCGGTGGCCGCCCAAGTATTTGGCGAAGAGCCGGGCACAGAACTCGATCGAGTCGTCAGCGGTACTCTGGTCGAGGCCGTGGGCCCGCCAGGTTTCCTCGCGGGTTTCGACGATGACGGTCGAGAGATCCTCACTGAATTGGTAGGCGTGGATCTGGAACCAGCCGTGCTCGGTCTCTTCGAAGGCGAAGGTGAAGGCGGCAAACGTTTGCCGGGTCCCGAGCCAGATGAAGCGGCACTTGCGAACGTCGATATCCGGTTGGAACACCGCGGCGAACCGGGTCCGCACCTGGCTGTTCACACCGTCCGCGGCGATGACCAGGTCGGCGTCGCGGAAGGGCGCCAGATCGTCGCATGCCGACTCGAAGTGCTGGACGACACCGAGCCGATGGGCCCGGTCCTGGAGAATGTTTAGGAGCCGCCGCCGGCTGATGCCGGAAAAGCCGTGGCCCCCGGAGCGGAGCGTCTCACCCCGGAAATGAACATCGATGTCGTCCCAGTGATAGAAGCTCGCGACGATCGCCGCATGGGACTCAGCATCCGCGGCCTGAAAGCCCGCCATGGTCTGGTCGGAAAAGACCACCCCCCAGCCGAAGGTGTCATCCGGCCGGTTGCGCTCGAAGACCTCGACCTTCGCTGCCGGGACGGATTTCTTCAGCAGGATTGCCGTATAAAGCCCGGCCGGGCCACCGCCGAGACACACCACGCGTTTCATCGGGCCGGCCCGATGACCACGAGTTCCCGGCCCAGCGCCTCGCCCTCCTCGTCCCGGAGGGCCGCCTCGCGCCACCGACGCAGGTCCTGGGCTCCGCCGGGCGTTCCGCCCTTGCCCCGCGCGGCCGCGATCACTCGTTCGAAGTTCCGCCAGCCCCGCGCATGGGTCTCGCCGTAGCCTTTGACGAGCTGCTGGCACTCCGCGATCTCGACGGCAAGATCGTAGTCCTCCGCTTGCACCGCGGCGACGTCGGCGAGCCAGCCGTCGATCCGATGCTGTTCCTCCGCAAACCTGAGGGTGCCCCGGCGCCACCGACCCAGCCAGGCCACGGTCCGAAGCAGGAGAAAGCCCGAGAGGGTCGAGGTTGAAATCTGCCGGTCTCGGGTCAGCCGGCCGAGGGCGCGGCTGACCCGGGGCGACGCGGAGGCGAAGCGCCCGAGACGAACCGGAAGGGTACCGCAGATTTCCTCGACGCCCGGCTTCATGAACTCGGTGACCTGGACGAGTTCCGCCGGCCCGGCCTGGACGTCCTCGCGAATCCGCCCGACCCGTTCGCCCCGGGTCTTGAGATCGGCGACCCGGATCGTGTCTTCGAAGCTCATCCAGAGCGCGAGTCCCCGGGCCAGGCTATCGCTCAGCCGATAGCCGTGCGCCACGGTGTCATTGGCGCAGAACGGCGCTAAGCGATCAAGGTACGCGGTCGCATAGTCGAGGTCCTGGTAGTCGATGAGACGACGGAGGCCCGCGACCAGGACCGGCAGCAGAGTCGAAGGAAAGTCACCACGGGCCCGCTCCAGGAGCCGCTGCACGCCGGGATCGGCGGCCCGGTAGCTCGGCGGCGCTACTGGAACCGCCGCGACCCGGTTCGGTTCAACGGCGTTTCCCGGCATGGCGGCGGCACCCACGCCGGCCTCGAACGCCGCGAGACTTCGGTCGACCGCGATCCCCGTGTGCCGAATCGCTTCGCGATAGGAGTCGAGCGCGAACGGCAAGGTCTCCGATCCGGCGAGGCCCCCCAGCATGACCGCGCTGATGACGGCGTGATGTTGCTCGGCGACCGCGGCCATGTCGTAGGCGATCAACCGCCGGGCGCTGGTCCGGGCGCTCGCCAGCAGCACCGTGTCATCGACCCGCTCGTCTCCGAGACCCGACTTTTCGCCGATCGTATAGGCCCGATGGGTCGAGGTGATCAGCGTCGTCCGATCGGGGGTGACGAGACCGCGAAGGATCATCCGGCCGGCCTCGACCAGTTCCGACGCGACGACGACATCGACATCACCGGGCTGCGGCATCAGCGCAAGCACCGGCTCCCGGCCATGCGTTGCCACCCCGGTGCGGGGGTAGAACTCGAGGTAGTAGATCGTGGCGCCGGTCCGTTGAGCCACCCCGGGAACCGAGGTCGACTGGACGATGAACCGTTCCCGGCGGGCCACCTCGATCAGCCAGTCGGCGACGACACCGCCACCCTGCCCGCCCAGCGCCGCAATGGTCAGCCTGATTGGTCGGTCGGGCCGGCTCATTCAATGGCCATCGCAAGGCGCCGCCGAGCGTTGCGGCGCTGCGACCAGCCAATGATCGCGGCACGGACCCGGCCGGCCAGGCGATCCCAGCGGCTCGGATTGATGATAACGTCGGCGCGGTAGAACGACGGGCACAGGGTCGCGGCATGGGCCACCTCGCCGCAGACCCCGCAGCCAACGCAGGTGTTGTCGACGTAGGCGACGGCGTCGCGCCGCAATCCATCGTCCCGCGACTTGATGGTGAGCGAAGGGCAACCCGAGAGCCGGATACAGGAATGATCGCCGGTGCAGAGATCCTCATCGATCCCGAACCGCTGCCGGACCACGCGTTTCCCTTCTCGAGCCTGCTGTTTCAGCTCCGGCGCGATCCGCCGCTGCCGCGTCAGCTGGCACTCGCCCTCGGCCACGATCACCTTGGGTCCCGCGAATGGCGTCGTCAGCGCTTCGCGGAGGGCTGCCATCGTCCCGCGGATGTCATAAGTGCGCACGGTCCGAACCCAGTCGACGCCGACCCCGCGGACCGCGGTCTCGATCGGGTGACGGCCATCTCGGCTCTTGATCTCCCCGCGGGAGGACGGAATGTTTTGTCCGCCGGTCGCGGCGGAGTAGCCGTTATCAACGATCACGGTGACGCCGTCGTGCTTGTTGAACACCGCGTTGGCGATCCCGCTCGTCAGACCGTTATGCCAGAAACCGCCGTCGCCCATCATCGCGATTGGACGCCGCCGGTGGCCCACGTTGAACGCGGCGGAGCTGGCGGCGCCGAGTCCGTAGCCCATGATGGTGCTGCCGAGGTTGAACGGGGGGAGGGTCGAAAACGAATGGCAACCGATGTCGGCGCTGATATTGACCGGGCCGAGCTCGCGCTGGAGGAGTTTGATCGACGAAAACAGCGGTCGCTCCGGACAGCCGACGCAGAGGCCCGATGGCCGCGCCGGCACGACGGCCTTGAGCCCCACCGGCGGGACCGGCGGCGCGGACGGCGTCAGCGAACCGGGCAGCCAGTCCCGCAGAAACGTTTCGATGCCGGCCTTGATGGCCGCGGTGGTGTACTCGCCGGCCATCGGGAGGGGACCCTTGCCGACCACCCGGGTGTCGAGGCCGGCCTGGCGGAGCAACTGATTGACCGTCTGTTCGATGAACTCCGGCTGACCCTCTTCGACCACGAGAATCGCCTGCTTGCCGCCGGCGAATCGGGTCAATTCTTCCGGGATCAACGGATAGGTCACGTTCATCACGTAGAGCGGAATGTCGCTTTGGCCAAAGGCATCGGCGAGGCCCAGATTCTCGAGCGATCGGAGCACGGCGTTGTAGAGTCCGCCTTGGAGCACGATCCCAACGTTCGGGCGAGTCCCGTCGAAGAACTCGTTCACCTGGTGCCGCGTGATGTACTCAACTGCCGCGGGCCACCGCGTCATGATCTTGTGCTGCTCTTGGAGGTAGGTGGACGGCGGGAGGACAATCCGGTCGTAGCTCCGTTCCGGCTTATCGAGAGCATTCTGGACGGTAAAGCCGGGCCTGACATTGTCCGCCGCCATGAAGCGGCCATGGACGTGACAAGCCCGAATCCGGAGCATCAACATCACCGGCGTATTGCTGGCTTCGGAGAGCTCGAAGCCGGTCTTCACCATCGCGACGATCGACGGCAGATTGGGACGAGGATCGAGGAGCCACATTTGTGATTTCATGGCGAACGCGTGGGTTCGTTCCTGCAGAATGCTGGCCCCTTCGCCGTAGTCCTCACCGACGACGATCAGCGCCCCCCCGGTTACCCCGGCCGACGCGAGGTTGCCGAGGGCATCCGAGGCGACGTTGGTGCCGACGGTCGACTTCCAGGTCACCGCCCCGCGGAGTGGATAGTTGATCGACGCGCTGAGCATCGCGGCCGCGGTCGCCTCGCTGGCGCTGGCTTCGAAATGGACCCCGAGTTCGCCCAGAATGTCCTCGGCGTCGGCGAGAACGTCCATCAGGTGCGAAATCGGGGCTCCCTGATATCCGCCGACGTACGAGACCCCCGCCTCGAGCAGCGCCTTGGTGACGGCGAGGATGCCCTCGCCTTCAAACTCTTGCCCGGCGCCGAGCCGGAGCAGCTGGACTTCTTTTGCAAAGGAGCGTTCCGCCATCGGGATGCCCTCACTCAACGACGGGAATAGGATGGGCTTAAGATCATCCCGCGTCGCCGGTCCCGCCAGCCTTCGGGGTCGCGAAGTGACGCGAGCACCGGGTCTGAGGTACTAGGTGCGGAGTGACCCCCTGAGGAGGTGGACGTGATGGTTCGGATCAGCGCGTGGTTCCGCCGGCCCGCTACGCTGGCGACGGCCGGCCTCGTCGGCGCCTGCACGGCCGGAGCCTTCCCCCCATCCGGGCAGGATTTGACCGAAGGCACCTGGGGCGGGGACAAAGCCGGGGTGATCGCGACCGATACTGCGACCCACGTCCACATCGGCTGTACCTTCGGCGACATTCCGGGACGGGTGAAAATCGATGGGTCGGGCCGGTTTTCGGTCGACGGAAGCTACATCCTCAGGGCGTTTCCCATCCTGGTCGGGCCGCGGCTCCCGGCCCAGTTCTCAGGCCGGCTCGTGGGACGAACCCTCACGCTGGCGGTGGCCGTCAACGACACGACCACCGGGAAGGTCGTCGCTCTGGGCCCGGTGGTCGTGGTCTATGGCAAGGAGCCGGCGCTCGGGCCGTGCCCGATTTGCCGCCGGCCCGGGGGGCTACAGCTTGGCCAGATCACCCACCGCTGACGCCAGCATGTGGGCCTTCGGCTCGGCTGCCGCGCCTCGGGCGTCTCCGTGGAGCCGGGTCGCCAACTGACTCAAGGCATCGCGCCGGGCCTGCCCTGAGAGCTTTTCGGCGCGGGCCAGTTCGGATCGGGCGGACCCGATCTTGTCGGTCGCAAGCCCGCGGTCGCGTGCCAGCTGATCGAGGTACGCCCCCACCAGCGAGAAGGTCGCCGGCCATACCAGTTTGGGCTGCCCTTGGGCGTTCAGATAGTCGAAGCGAACCGTTTTCGCCGCGGCGATCTCATTTGCCGACAAGAAACCACTCGGCACCAGCTCGAAGACGTCGAGCCCGCGAGCGATCTCCGAGCTCACCATGTACCCGTTGTACCAATACACCGACCACGACCCGCCGCTCACCAACTTGGTCGAGTCGACCGGGCCCCGGTCGAAGAAGGCGATTTCGGTCGGCTTGGACGGGTTGGTCCAGTCGAAGATCGAGATCCCGCCCTGATACCACCCTTGCACCATCACGTCCCGCCCCGGAATCGGAATCAACGACCCGTTATGCGCGACGCAGTTCTCGAGTGACGTCTGGGCGGCCGGCATCTTGTAGTAACTCTTGAACTGCATCTGCCGGTTGGTGATGGTGAAGAGCGCATTGGCGCCCCACTCGTACTTATCGGTGGCGCGGCAGCGCGGCGCCGAACCACCGCCCCACTCGTCGGTGAAGAGAATCTTCGAGCCGTCGTTATTGAAGGTGGCCGAATGCCAGAACGAAAAGTTCGAGTCGGCCACGGCCCCGATCCGAACCGGATGAGCAACGTCACTAATGTCGAGCAAGAGCCCGTAGCCACCACAGGCGCCCCCCGCGAGTCCGATGGCCGGATAGACGGTGATATCGTGACACTGGGTCGGGCCGCGACCGGCGCCGGGCCGGGGTGGCCGGGGCGGACGGCTGGCCGCCCGGGCGATTTCGGCCGAGTCGATCGGATCGGCGTGCCGAGGCGCGACGGCCAAATCCTGAAAGATCCGGGGCGAGCTGATGATCTTGGCGTCCTGGGGAGCGGCCAGCGGAACCTTGATGACCTCGATCCGGAACAGCGCCGAGTTGGGATCTTCCTCCGGCATCAGACCCGAGCACCCCGGGAGCTCTTCGTTCGGGCGAACCCCTGAGGAACCTGAGATATAGATATAGATGTTGGCCTTGTCCTTGGGATCTTCCACCACGGTGTGGGTGTGGGAGCCGCGGCAGGTCTGAACGTTGGTGAGGTACTTCGGGTTGGTGATATCGGTGGCGTCGAAGATCCGAATCCCCCGGACCCGGTCGTGGCTCACTGCTTCCTGAACGCCCTGGGCGCCGCAGTCGAGTCGCCCGGTCAGACCCTCACTCGAGACGAACAGCAGGTTCCCGTAGACCGAGACGTCGCTCTGCGACGCCGGGCAGAGATACGGCTTCTTGAGCGACGGCCGAGCCGGGTTGCTGATGTCCCAGACGTTAAACCCGTTGTAGTTGCCCTGGATGGCGTAGTTGCCTCGGAATGCGAGGTCCGAATTACTGGTGGTCTCGAACCCAGGCGGCGTCGGGGCGTTCGACACCAGCCGCATGTTCCAGGCAGCCACCCCCGCCGTGGTCTTCCCAGGGCGAAGACCGACCCGGGGATCGGGACTCGGCGCCCTGGTCGACATATCGGCGGCCGGGGTTGGGGTGCCGCCCGAACCGGACATCGACGACGACGAGCAGGCGGCAAGCGAGAGCGCCCCGGCGACCACCAGAGAGGGCAAGGCATTGCGGTTCATCGGAAGAGCTCCGTCACTGGGGAATGGTGGCCAGCATCTTTTGCATTCGTTCGATCTCGGTGCTCTGATCGGCGTGAACATCGGAGCCGAACCGAAACACCACTTCGTCCTGCCCTGCGCCGTTCGAGGCGAACAACTGGTCCACCATCGCGATCGCGCCCTCGTGGTGGCGGATCATGGAGGTGAGAAACAGCCGGTCGTAGGCTGACCCCCGGGTTTGGTCGAGTTGCGCCAATTCGCCGTCGGTCAGCATGCCCGGCATCAGCATGTCGTGCGGGGCGCCGTTCATCACCATCCGGTGATGGGTGGCGTCGGCCGGAGGCACCGACTGACCGCGGTCGCGAAGCCAATTCTGCATCAGCGCGATCTCATCGCGCTGCGCGACGATGATTCGCTGGGCCAGCCTTTGGATGTCGGCGCGGCCGCCATGACTTGGGGCCCAGCCGGCAATTTTCACAGCCTGGGCGTGGTGGGGAATCATCCCGGACATGAACTGAACGTCGGCCGCCGACACGGAGCGGTTGACCACCGGTGCCGGGGATGCGGACGTCGGAGTGCGCCCGGTGCCGCCGCACGCCGCGATCATCCCGGTCGCGAGGATGACACTGGTCGATTGCAAGGTCATTCGTCTCGGGGTTTCAAGCACGCTACGATAATACGCCCGTTTCGGTGGTCCGGTAAGGCGAGGAATCGGTTACGTTCCGCGCTGGCGGCCAAGCGGGGTCCCTCATTCGAACCAGGAGTACTGCGTGGACATCAATCGACGTCGTTTTCTGCAGGCAGCCGCCGTGAGCGCCGGCACGGTCGCGGCAGGATGCGCCACGCAGGATGCCGAGGCCGGCGGCGGGGTGCCGGCGGCCATCCGAGCCCTCAAGCCGATGACGGACGGCGTCGTCCCGATCAGCGACGACGAGCGGAAGCAACGGATCGACAAGGCCCAGCGCTTGATGGCCGACCACCAGATGGACGCGATCTTCATGGAGGGCGCCACCAGCTGCTTCTACTACACCGGGATGCGGTGGGGCCAAAGCGAGCGGACGTTTGGTGTGGTGATCCCGGCGGCAGGTAAGCTGGCCTATGTCTGCCCAGGGTTCGAGGAAGATCGGGCCCGCGAGCTGCTCAAGCCCGCCTTCGGCGATGAGGTCCGGGTGTGGCAGGAGGAAGAAAGCCCCTACGCCGTGATTGCCGGGATCGTGAAGGACCGGGGAGTCAAACACCATCGGATCGGGGTCGAAGAGCGGGTCCGGTTCTTCGTGGCCGAGGGCATTCGCAAGGCCGCCGCCGGCAGCGAGGTGGTCGAAGCGACGCCGGTGACGGCCGGCTGCCGGATGTTCAAATCAAAGGCCGAAATTGCTTTGATGCAGCGAGCCAACGACGTGACCATCGCCGCCTATCGGGCGGGGCTGGCCACCTTGCGGGAGGGAATGCCCCAAGACGAACTCGAGCGCAATCTGGCCGCGGCGTTTCGGGCCCTCGGGTTCCCCGGCTATGCCAGCGCGCAGTTCGGCAAGTGGACCGCGCTGCCCCATGGGAGCGCGACGCCGCAAAAACTCAAGGAAGGCGACGTGGTGATGGTCGATGACGGGGCGGAGTGCGAAGGTTACGTGTCCGACATCACCCGAACGGTCGTGTTCGGCAAGGCCACGGCCCGTCAAACCGAGGTCTGGAACAAGGAGCTTGAAGCCCAGACGGCGGCGTTCAAGGCCGTCGAGATCGGGGCGCCTTGCGAGCGAGTCGACGCGGCGGCGCGCGCGGTGATCGAGAAGGCGGGCTTCGGCCCGGGGTACCGGGTGCCGGGCCTGCCGCACCGGACCGGACACGGCATGGGGCTCGACGGCCACGAGTGGACCAACTTCGTGAAGGGCAACACCACCCCGATCCAACCGGGAATGTGTTTCAGCGACGAGCCGATGATCTCGATTCCCGGCGAATTCGGGATCCGCCTCGAGGACGATCTCTACATCGGGGAGGACGGCCCCCACTTTTTCAGCAAACAGAGCATCGCGATCGACCAGCCGTTCGGGTGACGGCGTGCGCTCGGCCGGACCCCCGGCAACCTGCTTAGGGACTCGGACGGGTATAGATCGGCTTCGCGGGCAACCTGGCGAGGTCGATCACCGCCCCGTCCTTCATTACCAGGCCGAGTTTCCAGATGTTGTGGATGTCGGCCAGCGGGTCGGCGTCGAGCAGCAGGAGGTCGGCCGATTTCCCCGGTTCGACCGTGCCGTACTGCGCCAGCGCCTTCGAGGCCATCGCCCCGTGCTTGGTGGCGGCGACCAGCGCCCCCATCGGGGTCATGCCGAGCTCCACCAATCCCTCGATCGAGTAAAGAGTGCCGATGCCCGGTTCGCGAGCCCGCCAGGCGCCGGGATCCTTGTCGAACTCGGGCGCAGCACCGAGGTCGTTATCGGTAGCGATCGACACGAGACAACCTTCTTTGATCAGCCGCTCGGCGTTGGCCCGATAGACCCGGGGCACGTTGGGCCGGACGGTGGCCTCGAAGATCTCGTGCTGGGTCTGCTTCCGAGCCGGCCAGGTCCGGGTGCCTCGGGTCCGGTCCTCGGCCTTTTCTTTGCCCTCCTCCTCGGCCCGGCGCCGCTGAGCCAGGTAGTCCCGCCATGACTTGCCGGTGTGGCTATTGATATTCATCGAGCAGATCACCTTGCGATCGACGAGGAGCCGGACCAACTCGTCGGTGTATGGGGTCTCGAGCACCTCGGGATGCTGGACCAGATCCACGCCCGCCTCGAGCGCGATGAGGAGGCCTTCGGGCGAAGTGGCGTGGGTCTCCGCCACTTTGCCGCGCCGGTGGGTTTCTTCGACGATGACCCGGGCTTGGCGGGGAGAGAAGACCAGGGGCGTGGGAAATGAGGTGTGAACCGTCCCGCCGTACTTGACGAAGTCGACGCCCTTGTCGAGATAGCGGTTCATCGCCGCCCGGAGGGAGTCCGGACCCATCAGGATCAGATCCTCGCCCGATCCTTCGGTGATGGCGTCGTTGAGCTGCTCCTGCCACAGGTTGACCGGCTTCCCGGGCCCGAACGTGACCGCAAAGAAACCGCCCCAGCCGACGATGTTGCCCGCCACGTAGAGCCGCGGCCCGACCGCCGCGCCCGCCGCGATGGCATCCCGCACGGCGAGGAGCGGCTTCATGATGCCGTAGCTGTCGCGAATCGTGGTGATCCCGTGCTTGAGGTGGAGCTGGGCCCCTTCGAGGGTGATGTCGAACCGCTGATCCTGATAGCGGATGTTCGACTCCATGCTGCCGCCGAGCGAGATATGGACGTTGGTGTCGACGAAGCCCGGCGTGAGGAATTTGCCGGTCGCGTCGATCACCCGGGCGCAGGCCGGTACCTTGACCGTGGCCCGCGTCCCCACCGATTGAATGGCTTTACCCTGCACCAGGACGACGGCGTCCGGCACCGGAGGTCCGCCGTTTCCGTCGATCAGCGTCGCTCCGACGATCGCGGTCCCGCACGGGGCAGCCGAATCGCGACGCTGGGCGGCGGCAGTCTGAATGCCGACGAAGGCTGCGAGTCCGACCAACCAGATGGCTTGCCAACGCATCGCGATCGCTCCAGGAAATGGGGGGTCTGCCCCATCAACTTGCCGCTGAAGGGCGCCTCTGGGAAGGATCCCGGCTTGCGGCGCGCGGGTTCGAGACTGACCTTTGCAGCATGCCAATCGCAAAACTGATCGCCGCCGGCCTCGTTGCCGGAGCCGGGGTCGCTCGCCCCGTACTGGCCCAGGCGCCGGTCCGCACCGAGGTGTTCGAGCAGTCGATCCTCCAGCTCCAGGCCTCGCTCGCGGCGGGCCGCGTCACCTCGGTCCAACTGGTCGGTGCCTACCTGGCCCGGATCGAAGCCTATGACGTCGGCGGCCCCGGGCTCAACAGTGTCCTGCGCCGAAACCCCCGGGCCGCCGCCGAGGCCGCCCGGCTCGATCAGGAGCGAAAAGCCGGGCGGATTCGAGGTCCGCTCCACGGAATCCCAGTCGTCATCAAAGACAATTACACCACCGTCGACTTGCCCACCAGCGGCGGGTCGTTGGGATTGGCGAGTCTCACCACCCAGGACGAGGGATTCGTGGTCCGCCGGCTCCGCGAGGCCGGCGCCATCATCCTCGGCAAAACCAACCTGCATGAGCTGGCGGCCGGCATTACCTCGATCTCTTCGTTAGGCGGGCAGACCCGCAATCCCTACGATCCGCGGCGCTGCCCGGGCGGTTCGAGCGGCGGCACCGGGGTGGCGGTCGCCGCGAGCTTCGCGGCGGTCGGCTGGGGCAGCGACACCTGCGGATCGATCCGGATCCCGTCGGCCTACAACAGCCTCTTTGGACTGAGACCCACCCAAGGCCTCGTCAGTCGGGCCGGGGTGATACCCCTGTCCCATACCCAAGACATCCCGGGGCCGCTGGCGCGAACCGTCATGGATCTGGCCATCGCGCTCGACCTGAGCGTGGGTTACGACCCAGCCGATTCCACCACCGCCGTGCTCCGCGACCGCTCGGCGCCGCGGTTCGTCGAGGCGCTTCGGTCCCCCTCACTCAAGGGTGTCCGGCTCGGACTCCTCAGCAACTACCTCGGCGATGCCGACCCCGATATTCGGGACACCGTTCGCGCGGCCGCCGCCGCGATGAAGGCCGGCGGCGCTGAGTTGGTAGAGGTCACGATTCCGGGCTTCGACTCCCTGGTGGCCGGCACCAGCGTCCTCAACTTCGAAACCAAGTACGACTTGATCGATTTTCTGGCCCGGATTCCCGGAGCGCCGGCCGCGTCGCTTACTGAGTTGCTCGACCGGGGCCTCTATCACGACGCCATGGAGATTCGGCTCCGCCGGGCCGACACGGTGTCGTCCCGCGACAGCGAGGCCTATCGGAAGGCCATGGCTAAGCGGTCGGTCCTCCGCGATCGCATCGTCGCGGTGCTCGACAGTCTCCGGCTCGACGCCCTGGTCTATCCGACGATGCAACGGCGTCCGGTCCTGATCGGCGACCCGCAGGCCGGGGGTACTTGCCAGCTGAGTTCGCAATCCGGCCTCCCGGCTCTGAGCGCACCGGCCGGGTTCACGGCCGACGGCTTACCCGTCGGCCTCGAACTGATCGGCCGGCCGTTCGACGACGCCCGGCTGGTGGCGATCGCCGGCGCTTACGAGGCGTCCGGTCCCCGGCGGCGGCCCCCGCCGTTCGCGCCCGCGCTGGTGGCCGGCAAGGCGCCGGCTGTGGTCTCCTTCACCGCCACCGCCCGCAGAGCGAAGGTCGCGGCGATCGGCGCCTTCCGGTTCGATCCGGCCCGCGGCGAGCTACACTACGACGTTCGGGTGAGCGGAGTCGCCCCCGGGGCCATTCAGGCGGTGGTGCTTCGGCGCCGGAGCGGCGGCGCCAGCGGCCCGGTCATCCACCGGATCCTCGGTCCGGGCGCGCTCCAAGGCCGCGGCGATGTCGTCCTAACCGGCACTAACCGGCTGGCGCTCGACGAAGGCAGGCTCACGATGGAGCTGTTCACCGCCGGCCACGGCGAGGCCGCCGCGTCAGTGATCCTCACCCCGGCGCGGTAACCGCTTCGGGGGGTGGTTGCTCGACCGGGCCAAAGGAAATCAATGTCATTCGCGCTGCTACTGTTAGGCGTGCTCGCGGTCGGTCCCGGCAAGCCCGGTGATGTCGTCATTCAGCGCGACGAGTACGGGGTCCCTCACATCTTCTCCTCCTCAATTGAAGGCGGCTACTACGGCCTTGGCTACGCCCAAGCGGAGGACGTGCTCGGCGGCATCCTGATGCTCGTGCTCCGGGCCCGGGGCGAACTGGCCGGGGCCATGGGGGCGGCCTACCTCCCGTCGGACCTCGAGGAGCGACGGTGGCGGCACGTCGAAGCGGCCGAAGCGGGATTCCAACGACTGAGCCCGACACTCCAGTCGGCGTACCGGCAGTACATCGCCGGGATTCAGGCCTTCATCGTGACGCATCCGGCGGCGGTGCCGTCCTGGGCTCCGAAGCTGGTCACCCGGGACGCCATGGCCCTGACCCGCTCGGTCCTCTGGGCAGGCTACCAGGCCGGCATCGGGCTCGCTGATTGCCGCCGCGGCGGAGTGAAGCTTGCCGAGGCGGGGCCGGTGTTCCGGGGCGCCCAACCGTCGGTGGCGTCCGATGAATGGGCCCTCGCTCCATGGCGGACGGCTGCGGGTGCGACCATCGTGCTCAGCGATCCCCATGGCGGAATCGACGGCTCGCTCTTCTACGAATACCGAATCCACGCCGGACCGCTCGAATCGGCCGGATACGCGCTAGGTCCGATGCTCCTGCTGGCCCACAACCGCACCCTCGGCTGGGGCGAAACGACCGGCAGTCCCGACGTTGCCGACTGCTATGAGGTCGAGGTCGATCCCGCCAATCCGTTGCGATATCAGTACGACGGCAAGTGGCGGACGATGGAAACCCGCCGCGAGACCTTCGCGGTCAAGGACAGCCAGCCGGTGACCCGGACCATGGAGTACACCCGCCATAACGGCGTCCTCTCGCCGGTGGTGGCCCGAGTGGGCAACAAGGCCTACGTGGTCAGCACCGCCTACATGGATTCCCTGGCGACGCCGGCATTCGATGAAGAGGTCTACCGTTTGAACCTCGCGAAGAATGTCTTCGAGGCCAAGGAGGCAATGCGGGCCTTGGGCGTGTTCCCCCAGAACTTCATGTTCGGAGATGCCGATGGGAACATCTGGTACCTTCGGGCCGGCCGGACCCCGGTCCCGCCTAACGGCTTCGACTGGACCCGCCCCGTGCCGGGCAACACCTCGGCCACCGCGTGGCGCGGCCTCCATCCGCTCGACGATCTGGTGCAGGTCCTCAATCCGCCCGAAGGATATCTGTCGAACAACAACATCGCCCCTGACATGATGCTGCCGGAGCCCCCGGTCGCGGCGGAGCGGTACCCGAGGTACCTCTTCAACGAGACCCCGGGCCGAACCAACACCCGGGGTCTCCGGGCCATCGAAGCCCTGTCCCGGGCCTATGCGTTCACGGTGGACGACGCCATCGACCTGGCGCTCGACGAGAAATGGTATGGCATCGAACGGTGGCAGCGGCTGCTTCAGGGGGCGCTCGCCCTTGATCCGGGGTCGATCCGAACGAAGCCGCCCGAGTTCCGGCGGTTCGCCGATGCGATCCTCCGGTTCGATGGCCAGGCACGAGTGGCCTCGACCGCTGCGCTCAAGTTTGCCTACTGGCAGGAGGCGATGGGGTTGTCGATCGAAGCGCCCCTGCTGGCCGAGCTCGATCGGGCCTTGGCATCGACCGCGAACCCGCCGGCCCCGGTTGCCCGGGCGGTGACCGACGCGATCGACACCGCCCTCGCGACGCTCCGGCGCCGGCACGGCCCCGGTGATCCGACGTTAGGCGATGAGTTCCGGGTTGGCCCCGGAAGCCAGACCTGGCCGATCGGCGGGGTGTCCATTCTGCCCAAGAACCGCGGCCAATGCGCCGTGCCGGTCCAATGGGATTGGGCCTGCCTGGTTACGCTCAGGGCAATGACCTTCGGCCCGCCGGACTCGGCCGGCCGGCGACGGGCATTTCTTGGCTCCCGAGCGCTCCGGTTGATCAGTTTCGAGAAGCCGATCCGTTCCTACTCGCTCCACCTCTTCGGCCAGAGCAGCGACCCAAGTCGCCCCACGCGACCGATCAGATTCCGTTGCCGAGCGAGCGCCGGCTCAAACCCGAGTATTTCGAACCCGCCGAACTCGAGCGGCACACGGTGTCAACCACCCGACTGACCATGGAGATTCGTCCCAATGACTAGCCGCGCACGTCAAGCCTGGATCAGCGTCGGCATCGTCTCGGCCTGCCTTGGGATCGAGCCAAGCCGGGTGGCCGCCCAGGCCGGCCAAGGCCGATGGGATGTGACCCAACCCCGCGGCAAGACCCGGGAGATTGATTTCGTCACCGACGAAGGCACCTATATGTCGGTCGATCTCTCGCCCGACGGGCAGTGGGTGGTCTTCGACCTCCTGGGGCATGTCTACCGAGTGAGCAGCACCGGCGGCGACGCGGAGAGCCTGACCCAGAACAGCGGGATTGCCCTCAACTATCATCCCCGGTATTCGCCCGACGGCCGGGAAATCGCTTTCATCTCGGACCGTCGCGGGCAAGACAATCTCTGGGTCATGAACTCGGATGGGTCGAACCCCCGTCCCCGCGACGAGGAAACCCATGGCGTCAGACCCGGCCTTCGCCCCCGCGTTTCCACTGCCATACTACGCCGTCATCTTCGCCTGGCGGCCACCCAACCCGGATATCTCGGCATCGAAACCGCCCGCGGAGCGGATGGATTTGGAATCACCGTGTCCTATTGGGAGACCCCTGAGGCGATTCGAGACTGGAAGGAACACGCCGAGCACCTCGTTGCCCAGGAACAGGGAGTCAACCACTGGTACGAGCACTATGAACTGAGAGTGGCCAGAGTAGAACGGGCGTATTCAGGGCCGATCGGGCGGCTCCACCTCACCGCATGGACCTCGACCTGAATCGGTTCCCGGAACCGGGGGGCCCCAATCGGCGTTGATCGATGGTGACGACCACCAGCCCTTGCAGCGGATGCGGACGCCCGTTCGATTGGGCCATTCTTGCCCAAGCCTTCGATTTTGCCTATTGGCACCGGCCCGACGGAGCCTGCCCCGCCTGCGTTCAGCAAGAGCTCCTCACGTCACTGTTGTCAGAAGGCGAAGAGCTTTTTCAAGGCACGGTTCAACGAACCTGGCCGCTCGACGCCGAAGCCGCGTTCGGCGCGTTACCGACCCCGCTCCGCCTCCATGCCGATCCGAGGTACAGCGGGCAGGGCGTCACCATCGCCGTGGCCGACTCGGGGTTCACGGCCCATCCCGATCTGATTCACCCTGATAACCGGATCCGGGCCTGGGTCGACGCCACGGTCGACCCGCCCATGGCGCACCGATTCGGACCGAACGATACCCCCCGCTGGCCCGGATCGGATCAGGCAGCCGACCACCAGTGGCACGGAACGATGACCAGCGTGGTGGCCGCGGGCAACGGCTTCCTGAGCCATGGACTCTATCGGGGCCTGGCGTGGCGATCCGACCTGATCCTCCTCCACCTCACCGGCGCCGACGGCCGGATCGACGACTCGAGCCTCCTCCGCGCCTTGGCTTGGATCGCGGACCACCGAACCGAGTACCAAATTCGAGTCGCGAGCCTCTCGGTGGCCGGCGACGCCGCGGCCACCGCCGGGGTCGGGCCGGTCGATCAGGCCGTCGAACACCTGGTCGACCTCGGCGTCACGGTGGTTGCGGCGGCCGGCAACGATGGCCACCGCCGGCTGATCCCGCCGGCCACCGCGCCCCGGGCCATCACCGTCGGTGGGCTGGATGACAAGAACACGGTCGATGCCAAGGATCGAGCCCTCTGGCACAGCAACTTCGGCGACTCAGCCGCAGGGATCCCCAAACCCGAACTCGTCGCCCCGAGCATCTGGGTGGCGGCCCCGGTCCTCCCCGGGTCGGCCATCGCGACCGAAGCCCGCCGGCTCTTCGATCGTCGGGCCAAGGCCGGCGCCGACGTGCTCGATCGAATCCGCGAGCTCAAACTGATCACCCCGTACTACCAGCATGTCGACGGCACCAGTTTCGCCGCCCCGATCGCAGCCGGCACCGTCGCCGCGATGATCGAGGTCAACGGGTCGCTCACGCCGCGGCTCATCAAAGAGATTCTGATTCGGGCGGCGGAGCCGGTGGCGGGGGCGTCGCCGGAGCGGCAGGGCGCCGGAGCGCTGAACGCGGGGCGGGCAGTGGCCCTCGCGGCGGTGGAACGACACCGCTGGACCGGCGCGCCACCGACCGCGCCGATCGCCACCGTCACCGGGCCGTCCTTCCTTGTCCACGATCATCGCGCCACGAGTGTGGAGATCTTCGGATCGTGGAACGGCTGGAGTGCCCCGGTCGTGGCCATTGCTCGCGAGCGCGGTATTCGGCATCGATCCCGCCGCCCCGTTGTTCCAAATGCTGGCGCCAGCCGGCCTTCTGGTGGTGGCGACGATCGCGTGTTTCATTCCCGCCCGGAGGGCCGCGCAGGTAAGCCCCCTCACGGCAATCCAGGCCGAGTGAGTGGAACCTTGGTTCCAGCGGAGCCGACCCGGGGCCGGTAGCTTGGCTTCACGACCCGATTCCGACCCGACACATGGAGCCCCAATGCGTGCCATACTCTGTGCCACCCTGCTGCTGGTTCCGTCCCTGGTCCGCGCCCAAGAGCATAAACACACCCCTGGCATGGTCCACCCGACCAACAGCGCGGCGACGACGCTCCCGACGCTCGCCGGTCAGGACGCCTACGCGGCGGTGGCGGAGGTGGTCCGAATCCTCGACGCCGACAGCACCACCGACTGGTCCCGAGTCAACCTCGAGGCCCTGCGGCAACACTTGATCGACATGAACGAGGTGACTCTGCATTCGGCGGCTCGCCAGACTCAGGTCGACGCCGGCCTTTCGATCGAGGTCACCGGCGAAGGCCGGGCCTTGGAATCGATTCGGCGGATGATGGCGGCGCACACTCCGATGCTCGACGGGTTGCCGGACTTCGTCGCGACGAGCGCGGTCATTCCGAACGGGGCGCGGCTCATCGTCCAGGCCGAGAATCCAGCCGACCGGAAGATGATCGCCAAAATTCGAGGACTCGGCTTCATCGGCCTTCTGACGGTCGGCGAGCACCATGCGGGGCACCACCTCGCCCTGGCGCGGGGGGACGCGATGGCGCACTCCCACTAGCGAGATCGTCGAGCATCGCCAGATCGAGAATTTCCAGCCTCCCGGCGCCGCGAGAGCGAATCACTCCCAGCCGGCGCAGGGCAGCCAGTTCTCGCACCACGACTTCCCGGACCGTTCCTAGCTCCTCGGCAAGGCACTCCTGGGTGACGCCTAACGATATCACCGGCCCCAGGCCGGTCCGGGCCCGGGCCACAATCCATGCGGCGAGCCGGGCCCGGACACTGGTGAAGACCAGGCGATCGAGCCGGTCGATGAGGCCTCGAACCCGAAGGGCCAGCCCGGTCAGGAGCCGGAACGCGAACTCCGGATCGGCCGCCAGTGCCGCACGGACCGCAGTGCGGGGAAAGACGAGACAACGGGTTGCCTCGGTCGCCGTCGCGGTGGCGGGATAGGAAGAGCCGGTGAAGAGCGGAACCTCCCCCAATGACCCGCCCGGCCCTTCCTCGTGAACCACCTGGCCGCGACCAACGGTTTCACGAACGACCCGAACCCTTCCCTGGACGACGACGAAAAGACCTTTGGCCTCGTCCCCGGCGCGAAACAGGACGTGGCCTCGCGGGTACCGCCGGTCGAGACCGCCGGCGGCGAGCGCCGCGAGGGCGGGGGCCGTGAGGCCGGCCAGCAACTCGACGTCCGAGAAGGCCGCCCGGCTCGTGATCACGGCGGCGAGGTCCGGCAGTACCGCCCTCCGGTGCATCGGTCGGGAACATAGGTTTCGCTCTCGACCAGCCAGCGCCCATCGACCTGCCGCCACTTGGCGAAGTAGACCCCGCCGATGGTGAGTGGTCCGTCGGAGTCCGTCCAGCCTCCGGTCCACCGCCCCTCTTCGCCGGCCATGCCCCAGGCGCCAAAGATTTTCACATCGGACGGGGTCCGCCGGTACCGAACATCGGGACGGGATTCGAACTGTTCCGCGAAGCGCCGAAGGTTGGGATCCCGGCCGGCCATCACGATCGAGTTGGACGTCACCACGACGACATTCGGCGCGAGGATCGCCCCGATGCCCGCGGTATCGTGCCGCGCGATGGCGGCGTTCGATTGTTCCCGAAGCGAGCGAATGGTCCGGGCATCCGGCCCGCCGGTCGTATCGTCAGCCGGCGACCACAGGGGGCCCGGAGTGAGGTGCCGGGGCACCCGGCGTTGGGGCCCCGGCGGCGCCTGGAACGAGGTGTGCCGGTGGACCACGACCCAGCGACCCGCCCGCCGTTCGAACACCAGCGATTGCCGTCCTTCATCCACCGTTGTGTCACCCGTTGCCTCGAGAACCTCGAGCCGGAAATTGGCGGCCAGCCACGCCACCTTGCCGCGGGCGCGAACGTCGAGGATCTCGTACTTCGAGCGGACCGTGCCGCGGCCGGCATTGGCGAACATGTTGCGATAGAGGGTGTCGACCCGCGGCCACCCCTGAAGCTGCCGGCGCTCGAAGAAGAAGACACCCGACGAGTCGTGAGCATAGTAACGATCGATGAACGCGGGATCGCGCCGCTCCCAAGCCTGGTTGAATTGCTGAAACAGCGACGAGACTTCCCGGGCCGAACGGTCGTCGGCCCGGGTCTGAGCCGATCCGTGATCGACTCCGAACCCGAGTATCACCAAGAAGATTGGGCCGGCCTTGCTCATTTGAGTTCGTCTCCCGGCTTGGTCGACTCGTGCACCGCCACGATTCGCCATCGGCCGTCCTCGACCGTCAGGACTTCGGTCCGGGCCGTATTCTCGGTCCAGCTCCTGCCGCTGGTGTCCGCCTTGGCGCACCGCAACATCCCGGTCACCACCGCCGAACCCGGAGCCGGGATATCCACCCGAAACCCTTCATCCCATCGACACTCGACTTTCGTGTAGGTCGCATAGCGGGGCTTGGCGCCGGCCACGATCGCGTCCCTGTTGCCGATCTCCCCATTCCCGACGTAGGCCGTGTGCCGACCGTAGAACGCCAAAACCGAATCGGAGTCGCGCCCCCGCATGACCTGGAGCATCCGCTCCGATTCGCTCCGAACCACCCCCCGAATCGAGTCCTCGGCGGCCGCGCTGGAATCGACGGGCGGCGCGGGTGTCCCCGCCCGACAGGCCACGACGGTCGGGACGATCCACACGAGGGCCACGCTGAGAGCTCTCATCCTATCCTCCAATCCATTGAAGCCGGTGCCGGTTTGCCACCGAAGAATACCAACTGGACTGTCGGGGATGGAGGGCGAACGATCCGTCAGGCGCGGGTGGAAGCCGAAGCGAATCCCTGGCGTTCCATCCGCCCCCACCCCTGCTTGCCGCGCAAGGCGGACAGGGTGCCCCCCAGCCGCCAGACAATGGTCAGCTGCCGATACCCGAAGTTCTCGACCACGCCGAGCCAGATCAGGTTGACCAGATCCCGGGTCTTGGGATACCGGTGGAAGCTCAGCTCCTCGAGCGCGACCGCGGCAACTGAAAGGGCGGTGCCTAACACGAACGCCAGGACCAAGAACGCGGCCACATACGCACCGGACGCTCGGCCGGCCCCGACCGTCACCAGAAAGGCCAGATAGCCGGCCAGCTCGATGGCGGGCCCGAGCATCTCCAGAAAAAAGAAGAACGGAAAGGCCAGCAAACCGATCCGGCCGTATCGGGGATTGAAGAGCATGACCCGGTGCCGGGTCAGGCTCTCGATCAACCCCCGCTGCCACCGATCCCGCTGCCGTCGGAGGACCGCCACCGTGTTGGGGCATTCGGTCCACGCCACCGGGTCGGGCACGAAGGCAATCCGGTAGGGCATCTTCCGCTCCCGGCAGTACCGATGAAGCCGCACCACCAGCTCCATGTCCTCGCCGACGGTGTCGGTGGCATATCCGCCGGCCCCGAGCACCACGTCCCGCCGGAAGACCCCAAAGGCCCCGGAGATGATCAAGGTGCTGTTGATCGCCTCCCATCCCATTCGGCCGGCCAAGAACGCCCGGAGGTACTCGAGCACCTGGAGCCGGGGAAGCAACTCGGCCGGAAGCCCAATACTGATCACGTTCCCGTCCTGAACGACGCACCCGTTGGCGATCCGGATGATGCCGCCCGCCGCGACCGTGTTTCGATCCTCGAGAAACGGCCGCACGATCCGGGTGAGGGCATCGCGTTCGAGGAGGCTGTCGGCATCGATCGCGCAGAAAAGCGGCGTCCGGGTGTAGTTGAGACCGGCGTTGAGCGCGTCGGCCTTGCCTCCGTTGGCTTTGTCGATGACCCAGAGGTTCTGATAGACCTGGCTCCGGTACACCTGGGCAATCGCCGCGGTCGGCAAGGTGCCGCTCGCCAGCCGGTTCGCCGGGACCAGCTCGAACGCCGCCCGAAGCCGCCCAAGGGTGCCGTCGCGGGAGCCGTCGTTCACCACGATGACCTCGAACTCGGCGTACGACAACATCAGGAGCGAGCGAATCGCGTCGACGCAGGTGGCTTCTTCGTTGTAGGCCGGGGCGACCAGCGTGATCGGGGGCATCCCCGCGCTGGCCAGCAGGTCACTGAGATCGAGGGCCCGGAGCCTCCGGGTATACCGACGGAGGGCGTGAAAGGCAGCGAGGGACGAGACCAGATAGCCGGTGTTGAGCGCCAGAAAATACCCGAGGACGAGTTGGTTCAGCCAATCGACGACGGTCCAAATGGTCGAGCTCACGACGCCTCGCCAAGCTGAGCAAGGACCTCGAGCGCCCCCACCGCCCGCAGCGTGTCAACGACCCGAATGGTGACCCATGGAGAGTCGTCCCGAAACGCCTGCCGAGTCATCACCACGTCTTCGGCCCCGCCGAGCCGCGCGATGATGGCGTAGGCGCGGGCCCGAAGAATCGGTTCCTTCGAGGCAATCAGCGGCCGAACGGCCTCGACGTGGTGCTGCTGTCCCACTTCCATCAGCAGACCGAGTGAGGCGGCAACCAAATCACGATCGTCGTTAGTGCGAACGACTTCCGCTGCCGGATCCGCCGCTTCCGGATCGTGGAGCTCGCGAAGCGCCTCGGCGGCCACCGCGCGCACCCCAGGGTCAACGGTGGAATCGGCCAAGGTTTGGCGGAGCACCGGAGCCGCTTCCAAACCCATCTGGGCCAATATCGACGCCAGAAAACTGGGCCGCCACCGCCGAAATCGGCCCAATCGGCGGAGGACCTCTTCGGCGTATTCCGGGCTCCCGGGTCGGGCGAGCGAGCGGGCCGCCACCATCGCCACGAGATCGGACGGATCGTCGAGTGCCGCCACGACCTGCCGACCGTACTCCCGCAGGCCGAGAGCACTCAACGTGCTGATCGCGCGGGCCCGGAACTCGTCGTCCCGCTGATCGAGCCGAGCGGCGATGAGGGGCAGATAGGGCGCCGCCAGCCGTTCGATCACGGCCCGCTCCTCGCCCTGGAGCCGACGCGCGAATCGAAGGAGGTACTCGATGAAGTAGAGCCGGTCCGCTAAGCCAACGTGCCGGTGCAACTCGGCATCGGCCAGGCTGCCCCCGAGCACACCGAGGACGGCCGGCTCCCACACTCCCTCCCGCCGGGTCCATTGGGCCTGGGTTCGGTTATTCGCCGTCCGGTAGGTGAGAGCGAGCCGGATCAATACGGCAATCAACAGGAGCAACCCCAAGAGGCCAATCCCGAGGAGCCGGAGCGCGGGGTCCGGTCCGGCCACCGCCGCCCAGGTCATCGAGCCGGGCGGGCGAGGAGCCGGTCGATCCGGGCGACGAGCTCGGTGGGCGAGAACGGCTTTCGCACATAGTCATCGACCCCGAGGTCGAAGCCGCGAACGACGTCTTGGGGCCCGCCTAACGCCGTCAGCATCAGCACCGGGGTGGTGGCATAGCGCGGTGAGGCTCGAAGCCGCTGGACGAGGCCGAACCCGTCGAGCCGGGGCATCTTCACATCGACGATGAAGAGGTCGTAGGAGGCGGCCATCGCCGCGTCCAACGCTTCGATCCCGTCGGGGCGGTGGTCAACCTGGTGGCCGGCCCGTTCGAGCCGGTCCTTGACCAGGGACAGCGTAAGCCGGTCGTCCTCGGCAATGAGAATCCGGACTTTCCGATCGATCGGCAGAGCGGGACGAGGCGGGGGCGGGGGCAGCGGCACCGGCGCGGCGTCGGAAATCGCCGAGTCGACCGCCGCAAGTTCGACGACGAGGCGATTGACCCGTCCGCGGAGGGCCCGCCGGGTCGACTCCTCGACCCGGGCCGCGGCGACCGACACCGCCGGAAATCCGTAGGCTCCCCCGGAACCCCGGAGCTGGTGGGCCAACCGGGTGATCCGATCGGGAGCGGCGGGATCGCTCGGCAACGCCCCAAGCCACATGCCGAGATCAGCGATGGCTTGCCGCGCCGCCGCCTTGAACTCGAGCATCAGGCTCTGATCCAGTCCTACCGTCATCCGATACTCCCCGGGTGCACCGGCCCCATGCGCCTGACCCCTATGGTCCGCACCGGGTAGTATCGGCGGCTTCTTAGCCGACCTGAGGCCGAGCCGGCCGGGCGATGGCCCGGACCTGTTCGTAGGCCCGAGCCGCTCGCAGCACCCCGGCATCGCCAAACATCGGACCCACGATCTGGAGGCCGATCGGCAGCCCCGCGCGGGTCAGGCCGCAGGGAATGGTGGCCGCCGGCTGCTGAGTCAGGTTGAACGGATACGAGAACGGGGTCCAGCCGAGCATGGTGACGGGGTTCATCGGGGAGTGACCGGCCGGCTTGGCGTCGAACGCCGGGATCGCCACGCTCGGGGTGAGCAGCAAATCGAACCGGGTCATGAATTGGCGCATCTCTGAGCCGAGGGTGCCGCGCCGCTGGTTGAGGCGCAGCACATCGAGCCCGCTATACCCAGCCCCGACCGTGGCCTGGGCCCGGAAGTCCGGATCGGTCACCGCCTGCTGCGCCGGATCGAGCGTGTTCCAGACGGCCCAGGCGCCCGCAAACCAAAGGCCGGTCGAAATGTCGAGCGGATCGGCAAATCCCGGGTCGCACTCGTCGACGATCGCACCCATCATCTCAAACGTTCCCGCAGCCGTTCGCACCGCCGCCGCCACCTCGGGGTCAACATCGGTCGCATAACCGAGGGCTGGCGAGAACGCGATCGTGAGCCCACGAACTCCGGCCTCGAGGTCGGCCGTGTAGTCGGTCGGGTCCGGCGGTAACGAGGTCCAGTCCCGCGGATCCGGCTGCTTGAGGACGTTCATCATCAGGGCGGCATCGCGAACGCTCATAGTATGGGGGCCGACGTGCGATACGGTACCGAAGGGCGAGAGCGGAAACGCCGGCACCCGCCCGAAGCTCGGCTTCAACCCGAAGTTGCCACAGAAGGCGGCCGGGATCCGGACCGATCCGGCCCCATCGGTCCCCACCGACAAGGGTCCCATGCCCGCCGCGACCGCGGCCGCGGTACCGCCGGACGAGCCCCCGGGGGTCTTGCTTGGGTCCCATGGGTTCCGGGTGATCCCGGTGAGCGGCGAGTTGGTTTCGCCCTTGCAACCGAACTCGGGCGTCGTGGTCTTGCCGATCAGGACGGCACCGGCGTCCCGAAGGCGCGCGGTGGCCGGGGCATCAACGTCCCACGGCTGATTCGGATCGACGGTGCGGCTCCCCCGACGGGTGGGCCAACCGCGAGTCAAGAGGAGATCCTTGATTGAAACCGGGACACCGTCGAGTGCCCCACACGGCGCTTGCTTGAGCCACCGCGCTTCGCTGGCCGCGGCGGCGGCGAGGGCCGCTTCGGGGGCCACGAAACAGAACGCGTTCAGCACCGGATTCAGCGCCTCGATCCGGGCCAGCACGGCCCGGGTGGCCTCGACCGGCGAGGCTTGGCCGGTCCGGTAGAGGTCCAGCAACTCGACGGCGGTGGAATTGGCCAGCGACATGGGGGGTGGTCCTATGGTAGGAATTGCCTGAGCCAGAGGCGGGCGGCGTAGACACCGGCGCCGGTTCCAACCGTGCTGACGATGAAGGCGGTCATGACCCCGAACCGGGCGCCAAGCCACCAGCCGACGGCACCGCCGAGCGTCGCGCTCATGAACACGACGACTTTAGTCACGAGCGACCAGGAGCAATGAGTTCATTGGAAAAGTCTACACCCAGTCGCGGTAATCAGGATCGTTGCAATTCTTGACGTGAATGATTATCATATATGTCATGAACGATTTAGATCTCGCACGTGTGCTTACTCCGGCTCTCGTTCGGACCGCGCAAGTTCTTCCCGTTGTTATAGTTACTGGGTCACGCCAGACCGGGAAAAGCACCCTCGTCCAGAGCCTTCCCGACCACCGAGACTACTACTCCCTCGACGATCTCGACGTCCGAGACCAGGTCGAACGGGCCCCGGCCGATCTCGTGGGTCGGGCGCCCCGTCTGATCCTCGATGAGGTTCAGCGGGTGCCGGACCTGCTCCTGGCGGTCAAACAGGCCGTGGACCGCGATCGCCGGCCCGGACAGTTCATTCTCACCGGGTCGGCCAACCTCCTGCTGATGGACCGGGTCGCCGACACGCTGGCCGGCCGAGCGACTTATCTGACGCTGTGGCCGATGACGCGACGGGAACTACTCGGTCAAGCCACGGCCGGGATCTGGTCTTCCTTGCTGGATACCCCGGCAGACCGATGGTTCGACCTGGTATCGGGGAGCCCGGCCGAGTCCGACGACTGGCGCACGGTTACCACCCGGGGTGGCTACCCGGTCCCCGCGGCGAAGCTCGCCGGACCGGCGGACCGCGCCATCTGGTTCGATGGCTATATCAGGACCTACCTCGAGCGCGATCTTCAGGATCTGTCCGCGATCGACAGCTTAGTCGATTTCCGCCGCCTGATGGCGGCCACCTGTCTTCGGCTCGGCCAACTCATCAATCAGACGGAATTGGGCCGCGACACTGGTCTTCCGCAACCGACCGTGCGACGGTGGCTCAATCTGTTGGAGACCTCGTATCAGTTGATCCGCCTCCCGGCCTACGCGGTCAATCGAACCAAGCGGCTCATCAAAACGCCGAAGGCCTACTGGGCCGATACCGGGCTTGCCCTCCGCCTCGGCCGGACCGAGCCGGCCGGCCCTCACCTCGAAAACCTGGTGTTGATGGATCTGGTGGTCTGGCGCGACGCGATCGTCGTCGACCGGCCCGAGCTCTTCTACTGGAGGACGGCCACCGGCGAAGAGGTCGACTTCGTGATCGAGCGGGGCCGCGATCTGATCGGCGTCGAAGTGAAGGCGACCACCTCCCCTCGGGGCGCGGACGCACTGCATCTCGATCGGTTCCGAGCCGAGTACGGCGATCGGGTCAAGGGCTGTCTGCTCTTGCATGGCGGTACCGCCGTCGAGCGGCTCGGACCCCGGACCCTGGCGGTCCCATGGTGGCGGGTTATCTGAAACGCGGTCCCGGAGTATCCTTGGGGACCCATGACCGGATCGCGGCGCTTCCTTATTGCACTGATCGCCGGCCTCGGCTGTGGTAAGGCCGGCGAGCGAGTGCCCGATCAGCACCCGGTCGGCACGGTGGCGGTTGCCTCGTGCGGCGCCTGCCATCAGGCCATTGTCGATCGGTACCTCCGCACCGCCCACGCGGGCACTTCGGCGCTCGGATCCGCCCCGTCGATCAAGGGGAGTTTCGACCCGACCCCGCCCGGCAAGTCGAATGGAGCGAGTGGCGGGTTGGGTGATTGTGCCCGGCAAAAACTGGAGTATGTTCTCTGGACACCCCATTTCGTAACGTCAGTCTCTAGCCCCTCTTGGGAGGTTGTCATGCGCCATCATTCGCTCATGCTGAGCGTCTTCGCGGTGCTGGCCGTCACCCCGGTCATTGCCCCGCGCCACGCGGCCACGGTCGCCGCCCAGACCGGCGAGACGCTCGATCTGAACACGGCAACCAAGGAGCAGCTGCTTGCCTTCAAGGGCATCGGGCAGGCCTATGCCGATAAGATTATCAAGGGTCGGCCGTTCAAGATGCGGAGCGAATTGGTCAGCCGAAAGATCATGCCCGCCACCGAATACCTGAAGATCAAGGCTGGTCTCCTTCCGAAGGCGGAGATGGAGGTCGCGGCGGAGCCGATGGCCGCGCCCACCCCGGATGCCTCCGGCCGGCTCGACATCAACAGCGCCACCAAGGACCAATTGCTTGCGTTCCCGGGCATTGGTCAGGTCTACGCGGACAAGATCATTCAGGGGCGGCCGTACAAGATGCGGAGCGATCTGATCAGGCGGAAAGTCCTGCCCGCGAATGTCTACGCGAAGATCAAAGATCAGATCATCGCCAAGCAATAGCTTCCATTGGGGCCACCGTCCGTCCGAACCCCGGAGTAAGCCACCGGCGATCGCTCAGCTCCCCGCGGTGGTGGGCGCGAGCGCCTCCGCGATTCGGCGGGCCACCACCTCGAGATCGGCGGGTTTCGCGATGACCTGATCGGCCGACCACGGTTCATTGCCCCCGGTCGCCAACCCGGGCGTACCCGACATACAGAGGACCGGCAGGCCCGGAAACTCTTGGTTGATCCGCCGGGTCATCGCTTCCCCGCCCATGTTGGGCATCACCAGGTCAGTGAGCACCAGGTCGACCGCAATGACGGCACTCCGGAGCCGATCGAGGGCCAGGATGCCGTCGGCGGCCTCGGACACCCGATACCCGGCCTGAGTCAGTTGCCGGACGAGCACCCGCCGAACGGCCGGCTCATCGTCGACCACGAGAATATGGCCGATGCCGCCGGCTAGGACGGAAGCCCTGGGCGTTTCGTTCTCCTGCTGATCGACGACGAGCGGGAGCGCCAACGTCACCGTCGTTCCGGCCCCGGGCCGCGACGCGATGTGGACCTCGCCGCCGGCGTTGGTCGCGATCCGGCGAACGGTCGAGAGGCCGAGCCCGGTACCGATTCTCAGTTTGGTCGTGAAAAAGGGCTCGAACGCGTGGGCCAGGGTGTCGTCCGACATCCCGACTCCGGTATCACTCACCGCCAGCAGGACCCGCCCACCGCCCGCCTCGAACCCGACCGAGACATCGAGCGCGCCACCGGTCGGCATCGCATCCCGGGCGTTGAGCGCCAGATTGAGCAGGATCTGCTCTGCCTGCACGTCGTCGAGCGTGACAGGCGTGGGTGTGGTACCGGTCGTCACCACCATCTTGATGGACGATGGCAAGACGGTACGGAGGGTCGGCTCCAGCGAGCGGACCAAGGCGCTCAAATCGACGACTTTGAGCGAAAGCTCGGTGGGACGGCTGAGCGAGAGCAGTTGGCGCGACAGGGCTGCCCCCCGCCGAGCCGCCTTTTCGACCGCGAGCAGGTCGGGCGACCCACCCTTGCTGCCGGACAGCCGGGCCAGTTGGAGATTGCCGATAATGATCGTGAGCAGGTTGTTGAAGCCGTGGGCGATGCTGCTCGAAAGCCGGCCCACGACCTCGAGCTTCTGGGCTTGCACCAAGTCGGCTTCGAGCCGCACCCGTTCGGTCACATCGCGCAGGTTCACGACGACGCCCGCGACGACCGGATCGCTGGTCAGATCGGTCGCGACCGCTTCGACGTCCCGCCACGCGCCATCCCGGCCCATATGCCATTCGCCAGGCGAACGGTCGGTCGAGGCCAGGAGCCAGGCGGCGAGGCGATCCCGCTGATCCGCCGGCACGAACTCCGTCAACGGGCGGCCCTCGAGTTCCGTCTCCGCCGACCCGACGATCCGACAAAACGCCGGGCTGGCGTACCCGATCCGCCCATCGCCGCCGACCACCAGAATCGCGTCGGTCGACCGTTGGACCAGGAGCCGAAACCGGGCGTCTTGGACCGCCCTGGCCGTGGCCTCGCGGGCGTACTCCCGCTGGGCCACCAGGAGGCGGGCGATCACCAACCCCAAGAGGACACCGCCGCCGACGATCAGCCCGGCGATCGGGCCGTTCCCGAGATTCGCTTTGGCTGACTCGAACACCAGCAAGGCGGCGACCACTCCGACGGCGAGATACGGAAGCAGCGAGAGACCAACGGCCACCCCGGGAACGGTGGCCTCGGTCGAGGGCCGCCGGACCCAGCTCATCCAGGCGGCCACGATCACCAAGGTGCCGGCGAACGCCAACAGGAGGTCGGCGGTCGGGCCGCTCCAGCTGGCCCCGATCAAGAAGTTCTGCTGGTAGACCAAATCGGCGATCCCGGCCGCGAACGTGGCGATGCCGAAGATGCTGAGCGAACGCTGCTCGGCGCTCCGCGCCGGGCGGTGTAGCACGGCCGTGGCCCCAACCATCAGGAGGAGCTCGCTAAAAACCAAGATGCCGATGGTTTTGCGAAATGGCCACACGGACGGAGCCGGTGGTTCGTCGAACCGAAAGACGAAGTACCACGCCAACACCAGCGTCGCGATCGCGACAATCAGGCACTCCACTGCCAGCCGTAACCGCGAGTCGCCCCGTTCCGGCATCTCGAAGAAATGCCAGAGGCCGAGCATGGTGAGCGGGTAGTAGAGATTGTACACGAGCCACCCGCTCCAGTCGAAAGCGCCCGTGGGCCACACCTGATAGAGCGCCCACGACGCGCCACCGAGCGCTGAGCAGAGCCATGCCGCACCCACCAAGCGCCAGCCGCGGGCCAGTCGCGGCTCGTCGGACCGGGCCGACCCGGCCAGGAAACTGATCCACGAGGCACTGAGATAGAGGGGGAGAAACAACAGATCGTTGACGGTCCCCCGTGGGGCGAAGCCGGTGAGCATGGCAACGGCCCAGATCGCATAGGCCACGAAGTAGGCCCACGCCACGGCAGGAACCACGTGGTGGGCTCGGCGACGTGGTCCCGAAAGCGAAGTCGGCATCACGGGCCAAGGTACCCCCGAAACCGACCCCCGGCCAGCACGCCACCGTTAGCTTCGGCGAGGCAGAGAATCCTGTTGACACTCGCCCTCGCCGCTCAGCGACCGCCGTAGGACTTCGGCGGCACCGACTGGAGAAAACGCCAGACGGCCCTGAACTCGGTCGAATCCATCTGGCCGGCAAAACGCCACGGCATCAAGGTGTCGATCGGAACGCCGTTCGGCCGGACCCCGGTCTTGAGCGCGGTGATGAAGTCAGCCTCCGTCCAGCCCTTGAGTCCTTCCGAACTGATGTTGGTCGCCGGCCGCCAATCGGGCGCGCCGCCGGGAATCTTGCCGCCCGACAGGCCCGGCCCGTGGCATCCGGTACAACCTCCGATATCCGCGAGATACCGGCCGTACTCGACGGTGACCTCAGGCCGATGATCGGGGGCTGGGGGGCTGGCGTGATCGACCAAGTCGGCCGGCACGATCGAGAGCTGACCCAGGGCGTAGAGCAACCGACCCAGCGGCTTGATCCGGCTCGGCGGAATCACCCGGTCCACCGGCGGAATCGATCGGAGGTACGCGATCACGGCGGCAACGTCGGCGTCCGAGGTCGTCAGAAACGACTCGGCCGGCATGATCAGGATCGGGCTGCCGTCGCGCCGAATGGCATGCCGGATCGTTCGTGCCAGGGTCGCGTCGTCGTAACCGCCTAACTGACCGCCCTGGCCTTTGGTCAGGTTCGACGTGTTCACGGCCCCGAGTGGCCCGGCGTCGACAAACCCCGGCCGGCCCCCGAAGTCAGGCCCATGACAATCGGAACACTTCATGATGGCGGTGGCCAGATGGCGCCCTCGGGCAATCGTGGCGGAATCACTGACGACGGCGATCGGCCGGATCGGGACGTCCCGAATCTTTGTGAGGTCGGCGCCGGCCTTGGCCAGAAGTCCGCCCACCGCCACCAAGAGGATGGCTACCAACCCACCGAGGACCTTGAGAGCTGTCTTGAGCATCGGAACCCTATTGAGGCAGGAACGCCAAGATATCGCCGCCACGCAACCGTTGCCAGATCCGGCGTGTCATACAGAAGTTCCCAAACACCGGATTCATTTGGATGCGAGCCCACGTCAAGCGATTGGCGGACGATCTTCGCCTCGCCGGCCGGCAGGCCCGACGATCCCCCGGATTCGCCGCGATCGCGGTGATCACCCTTGGCCTCGGAATCGGGGCCAATGCGGCCATCTTCAGCGTCATCAGCGGAGTGCTCCTCACCCCACTTCGCCGAATTGTGGGGCACCAACTTGAGCGGAGTGGACCAGCCGGAACGGCTGAAGGCACTCCGGGTCACTGCCGACCTCTTTCCCCTTCTCGGCGTCCGCCCGGCGCTCGGCCGGACGTTCCGGCCCGATGAAGAGCAGCCCGGCCGCGACCGAGTAGTTCTCTTGGCCCAGCAACCGATAGCCGCGCTCGACTAGGAATCGTTTGACGGATGACCCACCCTGGAATTGCGCCTGGTGAGCGACGGTCGAGTCCCAGAACACATACCGCTCGAACGACGGGCCGGCCGTGACCGCCACCGCGTAGAGCCCGCCGTCATCGGCCCCGAAGTAGACGGTGGAATCGAACGGCACCGGCGAGGAGAAGATCCGGGCCGGTGCTTGGTACTGCCAGTTGAGGGTGCCCTGGCGAGCCTGGATCGAGTAGAGAACGCCCGGCCCCTCGGTGGTGTACAGGGTTTCCCCAACCAACGCCGGCGACGGCCAGGCAGTGCCGAGGGTGGGGACCCGCCAGCGCTCCCGGCCCGTAGCCGCCTCGAGGGCCTGGATGAAGTGGCCGTCCGAACTGGCGGCAAAGACCAAACCATGGCCTAACGCCGGTGAGGCGTTGACCCACGAAATCTTGTGATCGTACCGCCACCGCTCCTTGCCGGATGTCCGATCGATCGCATAAATGAACCCATCGCGCGCCCCGATATAGACGGTGGCCGAGTCGATCGCCGGCGAGGACTGAATTGTCCGCCGGTCGTACCCGAAGTTCTTCGACTCCAGACTCCGGCCATAGGTGTCGAACCGCCACCCAATGGTGCCGCTCGCGGCATCGAGCGCGTAGACGCTGCCATCGGCGCTGCCGGCGTACACGACACCCCCGGCGTAGGCTGGCGACGACCGAACCCGGCCCTCGGTTCGGGTCGTCCATCGAATCTTGCCGCTCCCGAGGTCGAGCCGAGCCACGGTCCCGTCCGGGCGGCCGACAAAGAGCGCGGTGCCGGCCACCACCGGCGAGGAGAGGTAGATGTCGCCGCTCTCATGGCCCCACGGAAACGGCTGCTCCGCCACCGGCTCGGTGCTCCACCGGCGCCGGCCATCGGCCGTTTCAACGCCATGGATCCGGCCGTCTCGAGTCGCGACGATCGCGAGCCCGGCGGCAATGGCCGGCGACGACCCGATCGACGATCCGGCGTGATATTCCCATCGCACGCCGCCGGTTTCCCGATCGAGAGCATAGAGCGTCCCCCGGGTCGTCCCGGCGTAGACGCGGGTTTTCGTTACCGCCGGGGTTCCTTGGATCGGGCCATCGAGCCGGGCCCGCCACCGGAGACCGCCGAAATTCGGCAGCTCGGCCGCCGTGAAGTTCCCAGTGTGAAGTGTGTCACCGCGAAACAGGGACAATTCGTCGGGTGATTTTCCGCCGGGCTGACAGGCGGCAAGAATCAAACAAAGTGGCACGCGGCGCGCGAGAGGCATCCCACCCCTACGCACCGCTCGGAGGGGAAGATTCTCAGACCGGGGCGGTCACGCCGAATGTCAGGCCCTGGGGGTCCCGCAGAATGGCCATGGTATCGCCATCAGGAAGCCGTTGCGGTGGGATCAGCACCGAGCCGCCGAGCTCAAGGGTTCGCTCCACCGTCGCCGATACGTCGCCAACCTCGACGAACAACTGAACGAAGGTCGGGGCGGCCGGCGGCGCGGGCCAAATTCCACCGGGAATTCCCTGGTCGCTCACGGTGTCGACCATCCGATAGCCAAGTTGGTTATTCGCCTTGATCTCCCAAAGGATGGAGTTCACGTCATCGCTGGTTACGCCGAGGGTTCGGGCAATCCACCGCGAATCGGGGCGAAACCCCGGCCGGCCGACGAGCCGGAGAATCGCATCGGAGAGCGTGGCCCCGTCAACCGGGCCGATGGCCATCGAGCCGGTTAGGTAGCCGTCAACCTCGACGCGGTCGAGTCCCAGCCGGACGCCGAGACACCCGACGGTGGCCGGGGTGATCGGCCGAATGCCTCGGATCAATTGGGTCAGGGTGGAGTGGTCGACCCGAAGCCAAAGGGCAAACGCCCGGAGTGAGTAGCGCGGATTCCGTGAGCACCGCTCAGCCAGCTCCTGCTGGAGCCGGCGGCGGAATCCATCATGGGCGGCAACCGGCAGGGGCGGCGTCACGACCCAAACCTAACGTCACCGCCCGCCTAGCTCGGGCTTGGCATGGCAAAGTGGGGCATCAGGCCCGATCGTGGTCTGGACGCCAATCCTTGATGGCCTGTTTGATCGAATCAGCGGTGGTCAGCTCGCCGTTCAGCACCCGGCGCACCAAACCAGGAAGTTCAGCGTCGGACGCAAATCTGAGCGCGACGTAGTTCGAGACCCTGAGCTCGCCAATCCGGCTCTTCAACTCGGGGGGAAGGACCGAAGCCATCCGAGGTTGCTCCTCGAGCCGGATCAGCCGGTCCTGGACCTGGAGGGCAAAGGTTCGGGCATAGAAGCCCACAAAACCGAGGGCGAGAAAAGCCGCCACGTTGGCGGCGATCCCGATCGACGGCGCCGCCAGCAGTCCCTTGATCGCCCAAACCAGCGGGAAGAGGATGAGGACGAAGGCGATCCCGTGGAAACCAGGGACGTACTTCTTGTGATTGGCGTAGTTCTGACTTTCCGGCATTGGCATCCTCAATCGGGGGATGGGGTGAGGGTGAGATGTACGGCCAAACCCGCCCTGAGGCAACCCGCTCAGGTCCTCTTGTCTTGAGCGAGCCCGGGTAGGATACTCTGGGACTCCCACACGACTGGCCTATGCGAACAATGCGAAGCCTCGCCGCCGCGATCCTCCTGGTTTCGCCATTGGTTGCCCAGCGACGCCCGGTGGCTCCAGCGCCCACGACTCCGTCGGCACCCGACACCACCTCGGGTATGACCAGCAGCCTCTTCAGCGGGCTCAAGTTCCGTAACATCGGGCCCGCCGTCACCGGGGGCCGGATCGGCGAGATCGTCGTCCATCCGACCGACCCGCGCACCTGGTACGTGGTCGTCCACTCGAGCGGGGTCTGGAAAACAACCAACGCCGGAACGACCTGGACCCCGATCTTCGACAGCGAAGGTTCCTATTCGATCGGGCACCTGGCCATCGATCCGTCCAACCCGCTCACGATCTGGGTCGGGACCGGCGAGAACAACAGCCAGCGAAGCGTCGGCTACGGCGATGGGATCTACAAGTCGACCGACGGGGGGCGGAACTGGAAGAACATGGGGCTCAAGACATCGAACCACATCGGCAAGGTGGTGATCGATCCCCGGAAGACCGATGTCGTCTACGTCGCGGCCACCGGCTCGTTGTGGTCGTCCGGCGGCGAGCGGGGCGTGTACAAGACGACCGACGGCGGGAAGACCTGGGCTTTGGTGCTCAAGCCGGACAACGAGTGGACCGGAGCTCAGTCACTCGAGATCGACCCCAAGAACCCCGACATAGTGTACGCCACGACGTACCAGCGAACCCGCCGGCAGTGGGGGTTCATCGACGGGGGCCCGGGATCGTCGATCTACAAATCCACCGACGCCGGGGCAACCTGGGCCAAGATCACCAAAGGCCTGCCTAACGAGGAGCTCGGCAAGATCGGCCTGGCCCTCTCGCCGGCCGACAACCATGTCATCTATGCCGTCGTCGAAGCGGCCAACCACAACAACGGGCTGTACCGGTCGGCGGACGGCGGACAAAACTGGGAGAAGATGAGCGGGTGGAGCTCGACCAGTCCGATGTACTACGGGAAAGTCTACGCCGACCCGACCCGGGCTGACCGGATCTACCTGATGGATACCCAGCTCCAGGTCAGCGACGACGGCGGCAAGACCATTCGGTCGATCCAAAGCCGCACCGTCCATGTCGACAATCACGCACTCTGGGTCGATCCGCACGATCCGGCGCACATGATCAACGGCAACGACGGTGGCCTCTACGAGACCTTCGATACCGGCACCACCTGGAATTTCCGGGGCAATCTGTCCTTGACCCAGTTTTACAAGGTCGATGTCGACAATGCCCTGCCCTTCTATCATGTCTGCGGCGGAACCCAGGACAACGCCTCCTGGTGCGGACCGTCCCGCACCATCAACGGGCACGGTCAAACCAACTTCGACTGGTTCGTGATCGTCGGCGGGGACGGCTTCCAGCCCCGGGTCGACCCAACCAACCCCGACATCATCTATGGCCAATGGCAGCACGGCGAACTGGTCCGGCTCGACCGGAAGACCGGCGAACGGATCGACATCCAGCCCCAGGCCGAGCCGGGTGAGGCGCCACTTAAATGGCACTGGGATTCGCCCCTGATCATCAGCCCCCACGCGAGCACCCGGCTCTACTTCGGCGCCCAACGGCTGTTCCGGAGCGACGACCGGGGCGAGACCTGGCGGGCCGTCAGCGGCGACCTGACTCGCCAGATCGACCGCAACCGACTCCCGATGATGGGCCGGGTCTCAAGCATGGACGCCATCGCCAAGAACACCTCGACCTCCTTCTACGGGACCCTGGTGAGCCTGTCCGAATCGCCCAAGACCGAGGGGCTGATCTACGCCGGGACCGATGACGGCCTGATCCAGGTCACCGAAGACGGCGGCAGCACCTGGCGACGGGCCGGCCGGGCCGCCGGGTTTCCCGACACGACGTTCGTTTCCGACCTCGAAGCTTCGAGACACGACGCTGCCACGGTGTACGCCACCTTCAATCACCACAAGGCCGGCGACTTGAGGCCGTATGTGGCGCGCAGCACCGACCGGGGCCGAACCTGGACGTCGATCACCGCCAACCTCCCGGAGCGGGGATCGGTTTGGACCATCGTCGAAGACCACGTCGACCCGCAGATCCTGTTCGTCGGCACCGAGTTTGGATTGTTCGTGACCCTCGACGGCGGCAAGAAATGGGTTCAGCTGAAAAGCGGGCTGCCCACGATCCAGATTCGTGACCTGGCCATCCAGCGGCGGGAGAACGACTTGGTCGTCGCGACGTTCGGCCGGGGATTCTACATCCTCCACGACTACTCGCCCCTCCGGCTGGCGGCGGCCGCCATCGCCGAGAAGTTCCCAGTCCTGTTCCCGGTCAGGGAAGCCAAGATGTACGTCGAGGCGCAGCCGTTAGGCGGCGGACCGAAGGGCGCCCTTGGTGACGCCCTCTGGACGGCGCCGAACCCGGCGATCGGGGCCTCCTTCAGCTATTACCTGAAAGAGGCTCCGAAAACCCGCAAGGCCAAGCGACAGGCTGCGGAAAAGGATTCAACCAAGAAAATCACGGATATTCCGGTTCCGACGTGGGATGATCTCAGGAAAGAGGACCAGGAAGAGCCACCGGTTGTCGTCTTTACGGTGACGGACGAGGGGGGTAACGTCGTTCGGCGATTCACGACGCCGGCCGCGGCCGGGATTCAACGGGTGACCTGGGACCTCCGCTACCCGGCCGTCGCGCCGCTGACCGGAGCTCCGGTCCGGCCCCGCGAAGACGACGACGACGGCCCCTCGGGTCCGATGGCGGCGCCCGGCACCTTCCGGGTCCAGATGGCCATCCGGCTCGACGGCGTCGAGGCGCCCGCCGGCCCGCCGCAGACGTTCGAGGCCCAGCCGCTCGGCCAAGGCACGTTGCCGGCGCCGGACCAGAAACAGGTGGCGGAGTTCAATCAGGGCGCCGCCCGGCTCCAGCGAGCCGCCTTGGGAGCCGGCGCGTCGTTAGGCGAACTCGAGACCCGGCTCCGGCTGCTGGCGCAGGCCATCGAGCAGACCCCTCGGGCCTCGGCAGCCCTCCGGGACAGCGTCCGCACGGTGCGGACCCTGGCGGTGGCGCTTCGGACCGAGTTCTCCGGCGATCAGACGATCGGAAGCCGGAGTGAACCGATCCCGATGACCATCATGGGCCGGATGCAGCGAGTGATCGGATCGCTCTGGTCGAGCACGGCGGCGCCGACCGCGACCCACCGCCGATCGCTGGCGGTCGCTTCCGCGCAACTGGGTGAATTCCTGCCCAAGCTCCGGGCCCTGGCCGAACAGCAGAAGCGTCTGGAGGACCAGGCCGAGGCCGCCGGGGCCCCGTGGACACCGGGCCGAATTCCGGCTTGGCGACCGTGATCACCGCGCGGCGGACTCAGCCTGAACGAGGAGACGATCGAGGTCGATCCTGGCGAGGTAGCGCCCCCGGGTAACGACCGCGGCAATTGCCCGGGTGTTGCCGATCCGTTCGAGCGGATTGGCATCGAGCAGCACCAGATCGGCGAGCTTGCCCGCCTCGACGGTGCCAAGCTCCCGGTCGAGCCCGAGATAGATGGCCGGGTTGAGGGTCGCGGTCTGGAGCGCTTCGCGCGGGGTGAACCCGGCCTGCACGAACAGCTCGAGCTCGTCATGGAGACTGAAGCCCGGGAAGACGAAAACTCCGGGCGGGGTGTCGGTGCCCGCGAGGAACGGGACCCCGGCCCGATGGAGCCCGCCCACCACCTCGAGTTCCTTCGCCACAAACCGCTTCCGGGTCGCGAGGTCGTCGGTGTACCCGGCCACGATTTCATCGGTAAAGCGGCGCCAGGCGTGGTCGGTCCACGTCTTGGGGGCATATTTGCCGAGCGGATCGTGGGCCAGATCGCGCTCGTCCATCAGCGTCCCGCCCCGCTCCCACACCAGCGTCGGGCACTGCCAGGTCCGGTTCTTCGCGAGCAACCCGAACAAGGCCGCCGCGCGCGCTGGATCGTAGCTCGCGAGAAACCGGCCGATGCCCTTCGGGCCGGTCAGGAACGCGGCCTCATCGGGCGAGCTTCCTTCAAAAATCCCGATCAGGTGCTCGAAGCTTTTTTGCCCCGCCGCCGAGACTTCGCTGGCCCGGACCGCGTCGGGGACGTGGCCCGCCACGACCATGCCGCGCCGCTTCGCTTCATCGGCAATGGCAAAGACCGCCTGGCGGGGAATCAGCGACTGGAGCTTGATGAAATCGACGCCCTGTTTCTGAAGGTCGCGTACGGCCCGGCGACCATCGGCCGGTGTCGCGATCGCGACCGAACTCGGGAACCGGGGCTTGGGCCCGTCGAGCATCGGCCCCGAGGTCACGATCCGCGGACCGATCAGGGTGCCGGCACCGATCGCCCGCCGCCACCCGACCACCGGGGCAAGATCGCTGCCCATGTCGCGAACCCCGGTCACCCCGTTGGCGACGAAGAGCGGAAGGACGATCTCCCGAGCCCCGGGGAACCAGTCGCCGAAGGCGAGGTGGACGTGCATGTCCCAGAGGCCCGGGATGAGATACTTGCCCGACCCGTCGATCCGTTGCCCCACCGGGTCGGGCCCGGGTCCCTTGGCGGCGATCGAGGCGATCCGTCCGCCTCGGATCGTCACCGTCATGCCCGGCCGAAGCCCGCCGGTTCGGACGTCGACCACCGTGACGTTCGTCAGCACCAATGCCGGTGGAGCGGCCGCAGGAAGGCAGCAGAGCGTCGCGAGTAGGGCCAGCATCGGCTCGACTACTTGGTTGCCAGGTCGCTCACCACAGCCGCGAGTTTCCGAACCCGGTCCCCATCGGCTGCCCGGGCGGCGTCTTTGTCCAGCTGAGCGGCCAACGTGGTCAGCACCGCTTGCCGTTTCGCGCCTTCGAGCTTCTCCGCCCGGGCCAGGTCAGCCGTGATCTTCGCGGTCCGCGGGGCCTTGAGGCCGTTGTTGCGCACCAGCTGGTCGAGATAGGCCCGGGCCACCACGAAACTCGCGGGCCACACCAACTTGGTCTGGCTCTGGGGATTGAACCGGTCCATGTGGATCGACTCTGCCGCGGCAATCTCGTTCTTCGAGAGCAGCTTGCCCGGCTTGAGTTTGAGGAGGTCGAGTCCCCGCGCAATTTCCGAACCCACGATGTACCCGTTGTACCAGTAGGCCGACCAGAACCCGCCCAGCAACGCCTTACCCGCGTCGATCGGTCCGCGGTCGAAGAACCCGACCTCGACCGGATGTGCGGCGTCGGTGAAATCGACCAGGGACAGGCCACCTTGGTACCAGGCCTGCACCATGATGTCGCGGCCCGGCACCGGAATCAACGAGCCGTTATGGGCGACGCAGTTTTCCTGATCGGTCTGCGCGGCCGGCATCTTGAAAAAACTGGCCGGTGCGAGCTTGCCATCGGTCAAGGTGTAGATCGCGTCCGCGCCCCAGGTCGGCTTATCGGTGACCCGGCACCGAGGGCTGGTCCCGCCGCCCCACTCGTCGGTGAAGATCACCTTGGTGGCGTCGTTGTTGAACGTCGCCGAGTGCCAGTAGGCAAAGTTTGGGTCGCTCACCTCGGCGACCCGTTTCGGGTTGGCCGGATCGCGAATGTCGAGGAGAATGCCGTTCCCCGAGCAGGCGCCCGCGCCGAGTCCCATTTCGGAAAAGACGGTGATGTCGTGGCACATGTTGGTCGGAGCGGTGGTCTGGGTTCCGGGACCGTGATCGCCCGCCTTGGCGAGGCCGGCGACGAAGCCGGTCTTCGGATCGGCGAAGACCCGGGCGATGTTGACGACCTTGGCGTCCTGCGGCGAGGCCAGCGGCACCCGAATGACCTCGACCTGGAAGAGCGAGGTATTGGGATCATCCTCAGCCTGCTTACCCGAGCAACCGGCCAACTCATTGCTCGACCGAACCCCGCCGGTCCCGGACACATAGACGTAGATCGTCATTCCGTCGTTCGGGTCGGGCACCAGGGTGTGGGTGTGCGAGCCGCGGCAAGTTTGAACCGCGGCGACTTGTTTGGGATGATCGATATCGCTGATATCGAAGATCCGAACCCCGCGGAACCGCTCGGCACTCACGGTGTCGGCAACGCCTTGTTTCCCGCAGTCGATCCGGGCGCTGGTCTGCTCGACCGAGATGAAGAGGAGATTCCGGTACACCGACGGGTCGCCCTGGCCGCCGGGACAGGGAAACAAGGTCCGGATCTTCGGGCTCGCGACGTTCGAGAGGTCCCAGACCTCGAAGCCGTTGTAGTTGCCCTGGATGGCGAAGGTCCCGCTGAACGCCAGATCCGAGTTGGCAAACAAGAAGTTTCCGGGGGTCGTCGGATCATCGAACGATTCGGGCTTCGGCGTGTGGCTCACCAGCTCGAGGTTCCGAATCGCGATCCCGGCGTCGTGAAGGCCGGGCTTGAGGCCGACCCGTGGATCCTTGGCGGCCGCCTTGGGCTTGGCCTTGAGGGTCTGGGATTTCGGCACATCTTGGGCGGCGGCGCGAGTCGTGACGGGCAGGACGACGAGCAGCAACAATACCGCTTGGGACAGCAATTTCATGGGAGGTCTCCTTAAAGGTTCGGCGACCCGTTAGGCGTCGCATCCAGCAGGGCGCGCATCCGTCTGATTTCGGCCCGCTGATCGGCGTCGACGTCGGAGGCGAAACGGAAGGCGTCGACCTCCTGGCCGGCGCCGGGTGTGGCAAAGAGCTTGGCCACCATCGTTAAGGCACCTTCATGATGGCGAATCATGCCTTCGAGAAAGAGCCGCTCGAAGGCCGGACCGGCGGCCGCCCCGAGTTGTTCGAGCTGTTCTTGGGTGAGCATCCCGGGCATCAACGTCATCGACCCGCCGGCCGGGTGATGCATCTGGTGCTGGTCGGCGCTGGGGGCTTCCTCATGGCGGTCGAGGAGCCAGGTCCGCATCAGCTTGATCTCATCCCGCTGGGAGACCGTGATCCGTTCGGCCAGCATCCGGATCGGCACCCGGGTGGTCCGGGAAGACACCAAGTCGCTCATCACGATCGCCTGCCCGTGGTGGGCGATCATGCCCCGCATGAACTCGACGTCCGCCTTGGTGTGGCTGGGCCGGGTCTGATCGGCGGGAGTTTGGGCGCTGGCGGTTCGGGCACCGGTCAGCACCAACATCGCCATGAGCCCTGCCCCGACCAACCGTGGAGACGGCACGAAGTACCTCGCTGTTGTTCCGGGGAAGCTATCCCGTCTCGGGCTCAGTGGAAAGCGGCGGGTGATTCAAAACTGCTGATCGATGCTCTCCGGATGGGTCCGAATCCATTGGAGTACCGCCTCCAGCAACTGGTCCACGTCCGCGAGGTGTACCTTGCTGATCTCGTAGAGTTCGTGATGGCTCACTTCCTGGTAGAAGTGGACCATCCGGTTGCGGTACCCTGCGAGTTGCCGGAGGAGGTCGGCCTCGTCAACTGAGATCACGCCGGCCCTCATTAACGCCGGCGCCAGTTCCTTGTATTCGGATGGGGCTTCGCCGAAGCCCTTGGAAAGCACGTGCCGGCAGAGGTCCAGCAGCGCCTCCAATGCCCGCCGCAGATAGGACTCAGCTGCAGCGAAGTTGCGCAGGTCGGATGCGAATTCGACGTAAGTTGAAGCCGGCAAAGCTCGGAGTGAAGCAACCATCTGCCGGACCCAGGCCGCCCGTTCAGCAACGACCTTGGCCCGGAGTCGGGAGGGGGTCACCGCCGCTCGCTCAACGCGGCCGCACGCCGCTCGCGCTCGAACGGCGCCAGGTCACCGGCCCGCCGCAACACGTAAAGCTCGTACTCCGCCTCGGCATCCTCATCCGCGCACCAGAGCAGCTCGCCGCGAATGACCTCCAGCGCCAGGAAGGGCTCGGCTTCCGGCAGGATCACGAGATCGACGCGGGGCGCCGCGAACAGATCCTCCAGCGCAATCGTGAGCGCGGCCCGATCCTTCGCCGTGAGCCGGATCCCGGGCGCCGGACGGACCGCAATGTCCACGTCCGAGCCCGGCGCCACCACCCTCGGGAGCCGGCCGGCCAACCGGTCGGCCACCTCGAGCGCGCGGCTCCCAAAACCGTACGCCGCCGCAAGCTGATACCGCTCTGCGAGCTGTTCGAATGACGTGGGTTGCATGGTCCCCGGCTACCTCCCTGCGGTGGAACCTACTGGTCATCCGATTCCTTGGCTACGGGTCCGACCGCTCGCCCCAGACCTCGGGAAGCAATCCGGCCGATCGAGCACGAGAGGCACCCCGCGGGGCAGGTCGGCAGGTTGTCCTCTCCTGCCCCTACTCGACCCGGCCAAGGTATTTGTCCAGCCAGGCAAGGACTTCCTTGATCAGCCCGGGCCGGTCGGCGGTGACGCCGTGCGCCGTCTCGAGCACCACGTGGCGCTTGTCGGCCGCGGGCGTTCCGAGCATCCGAAAGAGCGGCAACTGGGCCCGCTCCAGAGAAAAACTGAAATCGTAGCGGCCGTTGACCATCAGCACCGGCCGGGTCAGCCGCGGCGCGAAGTCGGCCTGGTCGGTGCCCGCCGACGGTTTGATCAGGAAGAATCCTCCATCGAGGAAGACCACGGCCTTGAGCCGCTCTTGCGCCAGCGTGGTGTAAATGACGCCTTCGGCCGCGCCCATGCTGGCACCGAGATAGCCGAGCTTGGCCATATCGATGTCCGGGCGAGTCGCGAGATAGTCGATGGCCCGCCCGAGGTCCTTGGCTCGTTGCGCAAGGACAGCCGTTTGATCCTCGGATCCGCCAGGCATGGTATGACTGGTCCGCCGCTCGTAGGTGTCCTGATAGACGGGATAGAGCACGGCCCGGCCGCTCTCGACCAGGTAGTCGAAGTACCCGGCATCTCCGAGCTCGGTGCTGTTAGGCAGGTCGAGAATATTGGCGCTGGGGAAGAACACGATCGTTTGGTACGGCGGGCGGACCCGTTTGGGCAGGAACAGGTAGGCGGCAAAGCGCTCGTTCCCGTAGGCGGCGTCAAGCGTGATCTTCTCCAGCCGCCGGTCTTTCGTCTCGTCCACAACACCTTCGACCCGGGCATTGAGCGGCGTCTTCTCGTAGGCATAGAGGGCTTGATAGGCATGGAACACCGGGTCGGACGCGGGCCGAACCTTGGCGAAGTCACGATCGATCGGCTTGATCGGGCGGGTGGCATCGGAGGGAAGCGGCCCGAGATTCCGGACGCAGCGGACCCCGTTTTCGGCCGAACGATCGAATGGGGAGAGGGCTTCGGGTTCAGCGTAGAGGTAGGTGGGCGATTTCCAGGTGCCGCCGAGGATGAAGCGGCGGTCGGGGTCGAGGGCGTTTGAGGTCCACTCGCGGACGTTGCCGGCCATGTCGTAGGTGCCGAAGGGTCCGATGCCGTTGAACGCGCCGACCGGTGCCAGGCTCGACCGGAAAATATTGCTCGCCGCCACGATGTATCGGCCGCTCCTGGCCGGAGCCGCCAAGTACCACTGGGCGAAGGTCGGCAGCGTCTTGCCGGCAAAGGCGGCATAGGCCGACGCTTCGTACCAGCTGACCCCCGAAACCGGATAGTCGGCCTGGCCTTGCGGGTAGTGGCCGCCTTGCCAGGTCGATGGTCCGGCGCGGCTGGAATGATCCCGGAACCGGCCCATCGCCTCGTCCCGCGTCAGCGGCCGGCCGCGCTCGATAAAGGCCTCGGTCCAATACTTGGGCGTCAGGTACCCCCCGCCGTCGACGAACTCCTGATACTCTCGGTTGGTCACCTCAAAGCGGTCGAGGTAGAACGCCGGCAGGTCGTAGGGGCCGACCCATCCCACGAACCCGATCATGTCACCCCATTGGGCCGCGGGTACCCAGACCATCCCCTTCGGCGCTCCTCGGGCGGAATCGAGCGCGAACCGGATCGCCGCGCGGTTCGGTGTCGCGGACAGGTAACTACCCACGTCCGGTTTCGAGATCCGCCACCGGAAGTAGCCCCGTGGGATCTCGACGGCCTCGAGGGGTGTCAGGCCCAAGGTGAGCCAGCTGCTGTCCGGGGTGAGGTAGTCCTGAATCTCGACTCGGGCGCGGGAGGGAGAGGACGTGATTGCGACGGTGCGGACTCGGTCTTCCATGGCCTTGGCGAGTTGCGAATCGGCCGGCAGGTAGCGCTGGGCCCGCTTCACCACCAGATAGGCCGCGAGGGATCGGTCCTGAGCACGGAGCTTGGCAACCTCGGGGATCGCGTCCTCCCGCGCCCACCGGCGGTTCTCAACCCGGCGGTAGAGCCAGACGCCCGCCCCGCCAACCATGCCGACCACGATCGCCGTTCCTACGACATGGCGAGCGCCAAGCCGGAACCGGGACCGCACTGACGAGATCGCGCTGAGTGCCGCGACCACCGCAGCGGCATTGCTTGGCCGCTGATCCGGATCCTTGGCGAGGCACCGGTGCACCAGGGTCGTCAGGGCGACCGGGAGATCGCGCCGGTACTCGACCAGCGGCACGGGGCTCTCCGTGATCTGGGCCGCGAGGAGCGCCTGCGCGGTGGTCCGGGACGCAAACGGGTGGACCCCGGTCAGCATTTCGTAGGCGATCACACCCCAGGCGTACAGATCGGTCCGGCCATCGACCTGGTCGCCGGCCGCCTGTTCGGGCGCCATGTAGGCCGGAGTACCGACGATCATGCCGAGGGTGGTGAGCGTGGGGGCCGCGCCCGCTGGGGCCGCCGCGCTGACCGCCTTGGCGATCCCGAAGTCGGCGACCACCGCGGTCCGCCCCGAGATCAGGATGTTTTCCGGCTTGATGTCGCGGTGGACGACGTCGCGAGTGTGGGCGTACTCCAACGCCAAGGCTACGTCCCGGAGAATGCCCACGGCCTCCTCGAGCGGCACCGGCGAGCGATGGAGCCGGGCGCGCAGGGTTTCTCCCTCGACGAACGGCATGGTGTAGTACTGGAGGTCGCCAACCTGGCCGGCCTGGAGGAGCGGCACGATCCGGGGGTCCTGGAGCGCCGCGGCAAACCGGATCTCTCGCTCAAATCGCTCGGCCGACCATTCGGCGCCAAAGCCGGAACCCAGCACCTTCACGACCACCCGCCTGCCTAACCGGGTTTCCCGGGCCACGAAGACCCGGGACATCCCACCGCCACCGAGTTCGCGTTCGATCACGAAGCCGGGGCCGAGGGCGTCCTGTAGCTGTTGCTGGAGATCGGGAGTCACGGGCTGCCGTCGGGGCCGGGACTAGGCAAGCTACTCCGAAGGCGCGGCCGGCGCCAAGCATCGCCATCTCGGCTATTTGCCGCAGCCGCCGGGTCGACAGTAGCTTGGGATGGTGAGACGTGAATGATCCAACGCTGGAGGTAGTTACGAGCGACGCCAAGTCCGATCGTTCGATCCCCAATACGGCCTGGGCAATCTTTTTCGCCCGCGGGGTCTTGGGTCTGATCTTCTTGATGGCCGGGGTCTACAAGGTTTTTGAGCTCGGGCCGGCCGGCCACGTCCGCCGGTTCTTCCTTCCCTTTCAGGACACCTTTCTGCCGACCTGGTCGTTGTGGGTTGTCGGCGCCGTCATCCCGTTCGTTGAGCTCTTGGGGGGCGCGCTCGTCCTCATCGGGTGGCGCACTCGGGCCGCCCTCATCAGCCTCGGCGGCGTACTCCTGGTCGTAACCTTCGGACATCTGCTGAAGGAGCCATTGTACCCGTTTCACGAACACGTCATTCCAAGATTGGCGCTGGTGTTGTTCGTGCTGGTGATGCCGGAGGCGGCGGACCGATTGTCGCTCGATCAATGGCTTCGAGCCAGAGCGGCGCGCCGCGACGGGAGCGGGGACGGAGCCAAGCCTAGGCCGGGATGACCTCCACCTCATAGCGCCCGAACGCCGAGTCGGCGGTCATGACCGGCACGTCCTCTAGCTGGGCCTGCGCAATCAGCAGTCGATCGAACGGATCCCGGGGGTGGAGCGGAAGCATGGCAACCCGGAGGGCGTGGCGGTGGTGGACCGGAAACGGGGTCACGTGACTAAGTCAACACACCGCGGTCAATCGATTCGATCAACCCGGAGGTCCCGAACCCGGCCCGCGAAGATCCGGAACCCCGTGATCCGGCCCGATCCGTCCCGGACGAACCGAATGGTTCCCGGGCCACCGCGGAACCCGTCGCGATACACCGGCGTCATCGGCGCCGGAACCTGGAACCCGTTCAGCACCAGCTCGAGCCGGCCGGCCCCCACCCGGATCCGGTAGATCATGTCGAGCTCGGCGCTCCGGTACCGGCCGGCGTACTCGTCCAGCTTGACCGAGCCGGCGTCGAAGGCCTCGGCCGGCAGGTAGCTCCGGGTGCCTTGCCCACTCGGGCGAACCAGGCGCCAGCGGTTTCCCTCCCGGCTGAAGCGGAACTCCCCGGCCGCCTCGTGCCAGAAGCGTCCGGCGCCAAGCGGGATGAGCACCATGGCGGGACCGCCGGCCGACACCGAGACCGACCCGCCCGCGACGGTGACGGTGGCCGTCTGGTCGGTGGTGGTGTCACGATAGGCGCCGGCCAGCGGGCTCAGTTCCGCCTCGGACACGGCCACCCGCGGTGAGGGCGGACCGGCGCCGGGCGGCGGCCCGATCAGGACTTCGGCCACTCCCCGGGCGGCCCGGGTCGGATCGGCGTTGGCCGCGTTGCACCACACCGCCACCGAGAGCCCCTGCTCCGGCCAGCGGACCAGGTAGGTCCGATACCCCGCGGTGGCTCCGCCGTGCCCGATCGCCCGGCGGCCGCCGTTGGTCTCCTCTTGGAGGCCCAGACCGTAGCCGGTCGAGGTCCCATCGACGAGCCGGAACGGTTCTTCGAGCATCCGCACCAGCGCGGCGCCCCCGGGAATCTTGCCCGTGGTCAGTGCGTCGTTCCAGGCCAGCAGGTCGGCCATCGACGAGAGGAGCCCGCCGTTCCCGTGGACCATCGTAAACGGCATGTCCTGAACCCAGTGGTTCCCCTCACGGGCGTAGGCGGTGGCGCGGCCCGGCACCACCCGGCGGTAATCGTCCCGCCACTCGGTGTGCTCCATGCCGAGCGGCAGGAACAACTCGTCGCGCGAAAACTCGGCCAGCGGCTTGCCGCTCACCCGGCGGACGATGAGCGCCGCCAAGGCGTAGCCGGTATTGCTGTAGAGGTACTCGGTGCCGGGGTCGAAGTTGAGCCGCCGTTGCCGCGACACGAGGTCGAGAATCTGGTCGAGCGAGTGAACCTGGCTTCCCGGCCCCCAACCCTGGAGACTGAGCAGGCCCCACTGGTCGCGAAGTCCGCTGGTGTGGGTCAGCAGGTGGCGAATCGTGATCGTCTTCCCGAAGTCGGGAACCTCGGGGAGGTGCTTGCGAATGTCGTCGTCGAGCGAAAGCTTGCCCCGAAGGGCCAGAAGCCCGACCGCCGCCGCCGTGAATTGTTTGGCGACCGATCCCGATTCGGAAATGCTCTCGGGCCGGAGCGGAACGCCGTATTCGAGGTTCGCCATTCCGTAACCGCGGATGATCGGCGCTTCGTCCTTGAGTTTGGCGCCAAGGAGGCAGCCGGGCCCATCGGACCGATTCCACTGCGAGAAGACCGAGTCGATTCGGGCCAGCCGGTCCTGGGCGGCGAGGGTGCCCGAACCGAAGGCGATCAGGAGCGCTGGGATGGTGACCGATGCTCTCATCGCCCCTCGCTATTTCAGCGCTTGGGTAATCGCCAAAGTGGTCGCCACGGTGCCGAGCCAGAAGAGGAACATCCACTTGACCAACTCGGCCTTGAAGGAGCTCATCTCACTCCGCATCCGTTCGAACCCACTGTCGAGCTTGGCCTCGAGCTCGGTGAGGCGGCGAGACAACCGAATGTCGAGCTCCGTGACCCGGCGATCGAGGCCCGAGATCTGTTCGGAGAACTTGCCCTCCAATCGGCCCTCGAGATCGGCGAGCCTGGTATCGAACCGTTGCTCGAGGGCCACAAGTTTGGTATCAAGCCGCTGCTCAAGCGCCGCGAGTTTGGCATCGAACCTCGCTTCGAGCTCGCCGAATTGTCGGTCAATCTTGTGTTCGAACTCGGCGAATCGCCGATCGATCCTGAGCTCGAACTCAGCGAACCGCTGGTCAACCTTCGCGTCGAATCGAGCGAAGTTGACCTCGTTGAGCTCCTTCAGGTCGGTGCGGTAAGCGAAATCCACGTTGTTGAACCACTCCACCAGTTCATTGGCGATCTCATCCCCCAGCTTCTCGTAGGGTGACGGTCATCGGACCTTCCAGAAGGGGCCGTCACCATCCTAATGTACGCTCGGCCAATCCCCGGTACCAAATTCCGTCGGTTAGGTTCCGATCTCCGCCGGCCGGTCATGGCGTCCCAGTGACCCTATCCCCGCGACTTTGGCAGGCAAAGCTGGCTTCGTCGTCGGTGCCGCCTTTCTTGTTCCAGACCGCCACCTCGGGATAGGGACAGAGCGGGCGGGTCCGGATCGGCTTCCGGTCGGCGCTCATCTTCGAGGCCACGATCCGGGCCGGCGCCTTCCCATGTTCCACCCAGTCGGCGATCGCGGTGGGCCAGTCGGCGCGATCGGGACCGGCGCCGCCGGCACAATGAAGCACGCCGGGCAAGAGGAAGAGCCGGAGATGGCCGGCGGCCTTCGGCTGACGGGCGATGGCCTGCTGGTAGTAGCGAATCGTGGCGAGGGCGTTCAGCGCCGGATCCGACCAGCCGTGCCAGAGGATCAGTTTTCCCCCTCGGGCGGTGAACCGGTCGAGATCGAGGTTGACGGCGTTGAGGAACCGGCCGGCCGGGGCGAGGTCGGTCCGGGTCCGTGACAGATCGTATTTGAGGTAGTTCCAGCTGCTGTCGCCGAAGACCAAATACTTGAAGAACTCGGTCCCGAACGCCCACTGGGCGCTCGGTGCCTTGGCCGACCCGGAAGCGGGCATCAGGGTCCCCGAGCCGGTAATCCAGGCCGGCCACCCGCCGCCCTCGCCTTCGCTACCGAAGGGCTGGCCGGGGTAAATCATTCCCTCCCGGTCGGCGATCGGCCAATAGATCATTTCGACCGCGGCTCGCTCGGCCTTCGTTAGGCAACCGTCGCCCGGCTGGTCGGTGAGACACGGCAAAATCGCCGACAGCTTGAAGTCACAGGCCCGGGGGTCGTCGAGGACCCCGTCGGCCACGCCGTCCTTCGCGTCACAGGCCGCGAGGACCTTGGTTTCGATCATCTTGAGCGTCGCCGGCGACACCAACGGCTGGGTGAGCTTGGCCGGATCCGGAAAGACGGCTTTCATGTTCTTGATGAACGAGGTCGCCACCTCGGTGAAATTGAAGGCCGGGGCCCCCGCGACGATCCCGTCGAAGTCTTCGGGGTAGCGCTGGGCCTCCATCATGGCCTGGCGGCCACCGTTGGAGCAGCCGAGGAAGTAGGATTTCGCGGCGGGGCGCCCGTAGTAGGCCCGGATCAGCGCCTTCACGGTCTCGGCGGTCCGATGGACCGCCAGATAACCGTAGTTGATCCGCCGTTCCTCGTTGCCCAAGGCCCAGCCAGCCTGAATGCCCGAGCCCTCGTGGCCGGTGTCGGTCCCGGCCGTCGCATAGCCCGCCGTGAGTTCGTCACCGGTGGGCGCGTTCACCACCCCGACGAACCCGCCGCCCCCGCCCATCAGGAACCGCCCGTTCCAGCCGGTGGGAAGCAGGGCCAGGAACTTGATCTCCTTCCCGATCACGCCGGTCACCCGGCAGTGCGGCACCCGGGGACCGCCCTGCGGCGCGGGCGTCACCAGAACCGCCTCGGTGACTCGGACATCGGCCACCGTGGCGGCTTTCAGAGATTCGCAACTCGCCGTCGGCGCGAGGTTCGCGGGGGCGGCCTGGGACCAGGCAGCGCTGGAGAAGACCGCCAGCATCGGCGGGGTCAGAAACGGTATCAGTCGCATGTTCGTTCGTCAGGAAGTTGAGGAGTTCAATGTACGGTGATTTGCCTTCGGCGGCTGGATCGGGTTGGGGGCCGAAGTCATGCCGAGAAGCTACCGCCTAGATCGGGCTTCGGGAGCCAGCCTTGCGGGATCCTCCCCCGAAGTGGACCTTCTTCTCTCCATGGAACACGTCACCGCGAGTCTCACCGAAGCAAACCACCAGCGACCGAACGGCACGGCGACGCTGTACCAGAAGCGGCGCCGAACCTGGTCTGAGGTGGCGGCCCGAGTCAGCCGCCTGGCGGGAGGACTCCGCGCCCTCGGCGTCGGGCCTGGAGATCGGGTCGCCATCTGGACCCTCAACAACGACCGGTACGTCGAACTCCTCTATGCCTTACCGTGGGCCGGCGCGGTGGTCGTGCCGATCAACACCCGGCTCGCCCCCGCCGAGGTGGGGTTGATTCTGGAGGACTCGGAGAGCGGCACGCTGATCGTGGACGAGATGAGCCTGCCCTTGCTTGCAACGACCTTACCCGGCGCGGTCAGGCCGCGAGTGGTGTACGGCGGCGAGGGCGAACCGCCCGCCGGCACCGTGGGCTACGAGAGCCTGATTGACCACCCGCCGATCGACGATGCCGGCCGGGGCGACGACGATCTCTACGGGATCTTCTATACCGCCGGCACCACCGGACGGTCCAAGGGCGTGATGCTCTCCCACCGGAACATCGTCGCCAACATGGAGAACGTGTCCGGCGTACTCGACCGAGTGTGGGGAAAGGACGAGCCCGACACCGTCTACCTCCACGTGGCCCCGATGTTTCACCTCGCCGATCTCGGGAGCACCTTCTCAGTGACCGCGCGGCGCGGCACCCACGCCGTGGTGCCCCGGTTCGACCCGGCCGAAACGCTCTGCGCCATCGCCGAGTTTCGGGCCACGGCGGTGATGATGGTGCCGACGATGATCAACATGGTGCTCCAGGTGCCCGACCTTCAGTCCTACGATCTTTCGGCTCTGCGCCACATGACCTACGGGGCCTCGCCGATGCCGCCGGCCGTGATGGCCCGGGCGATCGAGGTGTTTCCACAGGTTTCGTTCATGCAGGGCTACGGGATGAGCGAACTTTCGCCATTGGCCACCTTGCTGGAGCCGCAGTATCATGTCCTCGAGGGCCCGTTCTCGGGCAAACTCAAATCGGCGGGGCGGGCCGTCGGCACCGCTGAAGTGAGGGTGGTGGACGGCGACGACCGGCCGGTGCCACCGGGAACCATCGGTGAGGTCGTCGTCCGGGGGCCGATCGTTATGCAGGGCTACTGGAAGCAACCCGAACTCACGGCCCAGGCCATCCGCGACGGCTGGATGCACACCGGCGACGCCGGGTACCTCGACGAGGAAGGTTTCCTCTTCATCGTCGACCGGGTCAAGGACATGATCATCAGCGGGGGCGAGAACATCTATTCGGTCGAGGTCGAATCCGCCATCTACGTCCATCCGGCCGTGAGCATGTGCGCCGTGTTCGGGATTCCGAACGATCAATGGGGCGAGGCCGTCCACGCGGTCGTGGTGCTCAAGCCGGAGACCGCCGTCACCGAGCCCGAGCTGATCGAATTCTGCCGGACCCACCTCGCCCACTACAAGTGCCCCCGAAGCATCACGTTCCGGGTCGAGCCGATGCCGATCAGCGGCGCCGGCAAGATTCTCAAGACCGAACTGCGAGCGCCCTACTGGCAGGGCCGGACCCGCGCCGTCAATTGAACGAGCCCGAGCTGAAGCGCCTCGCCGCGGCCCTCGCCGGCCGCTACCGGGTCGATCGCGAACTCGGCGCCGGCGGCATGGCCACCGTGTACCTGGCGACCGACCTAAAGCACGAGCGCGACGTCGCTATCAAGGTCCTTCACCCCGATCTCGGCGCGGCCCTCGGCAGCGACCGATTCCTCAGCGAAATCAAGACCACCGCCAAGCTCCAGCACCCCCACATCCTGCCCCTGCTCGACAGCGGCGAGGCCGACGGGCTCTGGTACTACGTCATGCCGCTCGTCACCGGCGAGACCCTGCGGGCCCGCCTCGAACGCGAGCGACAGCTGCCGATCGGCGAGGCGGTGCGAATCGCCCGGGAGGTGGCGAGTGCCCTCGACTACGCCCACCGCCAGGGCGTCATCCACCGCGACATCAAGCCGGAAAACATCCTGCTGCACGACGGCCAGGCGCTGGTGGCGGACTTCGGGATCGCGCTCGCGGTTCAAACGGCCGGCGGGCAGCGGATGACCCAGACGGGCCTGTCGCTCGGCACGCCGCAGTACATGTCGCCCGAGCAGGCGATGGGGGAACGGGCCATCGACCCCCGGAGCGACGTCTACGCGTTAGGCGCGGTGATGTACGAGATGCTCACCGGCGAGCCGCCGTTCACCGGGGCCACGGTGCAGGCAATCGTCGCGAAGGTGCTGAGCGCCGAGGCCGAGCGGCCGACGCTGATTCGGAAAACGATTCCGGCCGCGGTCGAGGAGGCGGTCCTGACCGCCTTGGCCAAGCTGCCCGCGGACCGGTTTCCGACCGCGGCGGAGTTCGCCCAAGCACTGATCAGCCCGCCGAGTGGATCGGCCGCCGCGGCGAGATCGCCGGTCGGGGGGGCCGCGGCCTCCCGCGGCGTCTCCCGCAGCGTGGCGCTCGGGTTGGCGGTGGCCGCGATCGGCGCCTCGGCGAGCGCCGGGTGGCTGGCGCTCCGTCCGATCCCGGTGTCGATTCCGGCGCAATTCGACGTCAGCCTCCCGGACAGCGCGGCGTGGTTCACGGGCGGCGGCACCAAGATCTCGCTCAGTCGCGACGGGAGTCGGCTCCTCCTGGTCGGCGTCCGGAACGGCAGGCGGGGACTGTTCGTGCGGCGGCTCGACGACCCGATCGCCCGCTTGGTGCCCGGCTCGGAGGAACTGGCGGGCGCGGCGGTGCGCACCAGCCCGGCCTGGTCGCCCGACGGCGGGCGGGTGGTCTATGCGGTGGATGAAGGGCTCCGGGTGATTCCGGTGGAAGGCGGCGCCTCGAGGACAATCGCCGACTCCGGGACCGATGTAAGCTGGGGCGATGGCGACGTCGTGGTGTTCGCCCGGGGTGCCAGTCTCTGGCGGGTCGGCGCCGACGGGCGCGATGCCCGGCAGGTAACGACACCCGACACGGCCCGCGGCATTTACCGGCTCAAGTGGCCCGACGTCCTGCCGGGCGGAACCCACGCGCTCGTTTCCATCGATCGGGCTCGGCAGGGGAACATCCCGGATTCCCTCTATCTGGGCATCGTGTCCCTCGCCGATGGAACGCTGGAGGAGCTGGGCGTGAAGGGGGCCAACCCGCGCTGGGCGGGGAACGGCACCATCATGTTCGGGCGGACGGGCGGTGCGGTCGTGGTGGCGCCGTTCTCGCTCCGGTCACGGTCGTTGACCGGTCCCCCCGTGGTGCTCGTCGAACGGGTGTGGCAAGGCACCGGCGGTGCCACGGGTTTCGCGGTGTCGTGGAACGGCGTCTTGGCCACCCACGGCGGCGATGCGGAATCGGCCACCCGACGGGTGGTCATCGTGGATCGCGCGGGAACGGAGCGGACGGTCGCCACGCTGCCGGGATCGGTGAGCTATCCGCGGCTCTCTCCCGATGGAAAACGATTGGCGCTCTCCGCCGGGGATGGGTTTGACGCCGGGGCCACGCTGCTCGAGATCGCTACCGGGGCGAAGCAGCGGCTGGCGGCGCCCGGGGATGGTGCGCGCCCGGAATGGACCCGCGACGGGCGGCGGGTCTTGCTCCTCCGGACCCGCGGAGGCAACGTAGCAATTGTGTCGCGGGCGTGGGACGGCAGCCGGGCGGACACCGTGCTCGCGAGTGACACCCACAATCGGTACGAGCTGGCTATCGGCCCCCCGCGTGGCTACGGCGTCATCCGGGTCCAGAACCTGACCAATGACCTGTATCTCGCGCCCATGGATAGCTTGGGCGCGATGCGGCCATTGGTGGTGACCAACGACGGCGAGTCGGCACCGGCGATCTCGCCCGACGGCCGCTGGCTGGCCTATGCTTCGGATGAGTCCGGGGAGAACCAGGTCTATCTGCGGCCGCTGCCTGGCGAAGGCCCCCGCATCCAGGTGTCGGCGCACGGCGGGTGGGAACCTCGCTGGCATCCCAATGGACGCGCCGTCTACTATCGGGGCCCGACTCGCCTGATGGTCGCCGAGCTGGGTGGCGAGCCCCTCGGCGTGCGGCACCGCGACTCGCTGTTCGTCGACGGGTACGAGCGGCGATCCAACACCAATCACCAGAACTGGGACCTGTTTCCGAACGGCGCCGAGTTCCTGATGATCCGGACTCGCGAGACCGAAGCCGTGAGGGTCGTGACCAACTGGCCGGCCTGGCGTTCGGCGACCACGACCGGCAAGCCGTGAGCGATCGGGGGCGCGTCCTGGTCGTGGCCGCTACCGAGCGGGAACTGGCGCCCGCGAACGGGTGGCGGACCCTGTGCTGTGGCGTCGGTCCTGTGGAGGCCGCGGCACGCACCGCGGCGGCGATCGGTGCGGAACGTCCGGCCGCCATCCTCCACGTCGGGATCGCCGGGAGCCGGCGCCGGCCGCCGCTACTGCCGGCCACGCTGGTGATCGGCGCCGAGTCGATCTACTGCGATGTTGGGGCCTCGAACCGGTGGACGCCGCGCGCGGTGCCGGCGTCCCCGCTCCTGCTCGAGGCCGCCCGGCGAGTACTGCTGGGGGCCGTGTCGCTCACCATCGGCACCAGCGCCCGAGTCGGCGGCTCCCGCGACTGCGATGTCGAGGCGATGGAGGGCTTTGGCGTCCTCCGCGCCGCGGAGCTCGCCGGCGTCCCCGCCATTGAAATCCGGGCGATCGCAAACGAGATCGCCGAGCCCGACCGGGCCCGGTGGCATTTCGAGGAAGCCTTCGCGGCGATCACGGCCGTGACGCCGGCGCTGGTGGCCGAGTTTGCCCGATGCGTGAGCTGACGTTCGGCTTCTCGCCCTGCCCGAACGACACCTTCGCCTTCCACGCGCTGGTCCACGGGCTGGTGGACGCGCCGTTCGCGGTCCGCCCCATGCTGCTCGACATCGAAGAGCTGAACCGCCGCGCCCACACCGGAGCATTCGACCTCACCAAGCTGAGCGTCGGCGCCTTCGCGTCCGTGGGCGATCGCTATCGCCTGCTCCGAAGCGGCGCGGCACTCGGCCACGGCGTCGGCCCGCTGGTCGTGGCCCGAACGTCGATGTCGCTCCAGCAGGCGGTGGCGGGCCGGGTGGCCATTCCGGGGCGGGAAACCACGGCCTACCGGCTCCTCACACTCGCCGCGCCCGAGCTCCGCGGCGTGATCAAATTGCGCTACGACCAGATCCTCCGGGCCGTGGAGACCGGTGAGGTGGATGCCGGGTTGATCATCCACGAGAGCCGATTTACCTATCAGGATCACGGCCTCGTCAAGGTCATCGACCTCGGCGATTGGTGGGAGCGTGAGACTAGCCTGCCGGTGCCGCTGGCGGGAATCTGTGCCCGGGCCGATCTCGACGACGCCACCGTCGCGGCCGCCGAATCGGCGATTCGGGCCTCGGTGCAGTATGCGTTCGACCATCGTGAGGCGAGCCGCGGCTACGTGCGGGCCCACGCGCAGGAGATGTCGGACGAGGTCTGCGACCAGCACATCGACCTCTATGTGAACGAGCACAGTCTCGATGTGGGTGACGACGGGTTGAAGGCCATCGCGCGGCTGGTGTCGGGGGCCTGATCGCCCCACCTTCGATCGTCTGGCGCGAGTCCTTTTTGGCCTTGCCGTGACCCGTAGAACTACGGGAGTTCCCGCCCCGTAACATCCCGGTTCCCAGCGCTTGCCTGCAGACCCAAGATTCCTTCACGCGCCAGTTGCGACGCGATCAGGTCCAATCGACAGGAGTGTAGTATATGCGGGCACAGTTCCGTGGATTCCTCGTCCTCGGCGGCCTGGTAGCCGCCTCGACCGCGGCGGCGCAGTCCCCGGCCGACTCCGCCCGCCGGAGGCCGGACTCAACCGCGAAGGTGGCCAAACTCGCTCCCCTCACCGTCACCGCGACCCGGTCCGAGACCCCGGTGTTCAGGACGTCGGTGCCGGTGCTGGTGGTCGATTCGTCGATCATTCGGCAGGAGGCGCCTAACGGCGTCGGCGACCTGTTCCGCAACCTGCCCGGGGTCGACGTCACCGGGGTCGGGCCGAATCAGGGCCGCCTGGTCATCCGCGGACAGCGCGGCCAGCGGATCCTGCTCGCCGAAGACGGGATCCGGCTCAATAACGCCCGGCGCCAGCAGGACTTCGGCGAGTTGCCCTCGCTGACCGACATCAACGATCTGTCCCGGGTGGAGGTGGTCCGGGGGCCGGCGTCGGTGCTCTACGGAACCGACGCGATCGGCGGAGTCGTGAACCAGATCACCCTCGAGCCGCCGGCCCGGGGACGGGACGGGATTGCCGGGTCGTTCGTCTACCGCCACAGCTCGGCCGACGGCCAGAACCTCGGTCACGGGCGAGTGGCGGGGCGGTCGGGCCGGTTCGGCTTCGGGATCTCGGGCGGGCTTCGCGACGCCAGCGAGTACACCGCGCCGGCCGGTACCTTCGGCGCCCTCACCCTGGCAAAGCCCCAGATCGTCCGCGACGTCGGCGTCCGAGACCGGAATCTCGCGGCCCGCCTCACCTACGATGTCGGCGACAACGGCCGGGTGTCCCTCCGGGTGGCCCGATACGAGGCCCGCGACGCCGGGTTCGGCTACGTCGACCCCACTGCCATCGGCGATCCGAGCGGGGTCATCGTTAGGCTCCTCTACCCCGAACAGAACGTCACCCGGGTCACGGCCGGCTACCAGTCCCAGAACCTCGGCTGGGCCATCGCCGACCGGATCAGCGTCACCGCCACGCGCGCCTCCAATAACCGGTTCTTCGATCAGGCCCTCGACATCCCCCTCGGCCCCACCGCCAACATGAAGATCCGGAGCCGGAACTTCACCGACATCGCCACCTCCGGCGCTCGGGTCGAGGCGACCAAAGTCGTTGCCGGCCGCCACACGCTCACCTACGGCGGCGACTGGTATCTCGACCGGTCCGATAACACCGACTCGAGCACCACCACCGTGACCGGTTTTGGCCCGACGTCCGTTCGGACCACCACGACTCCGACCGTGCCGAACGCGCGGTACTGGACCGGGGGCCTCTTTCTGCAGAGTCAGTTCCAGGTGACCAACCGGTTGATGCTCGGCGCCGGGGTTCGGGGCCAGAGCATTCACGCCGAAACCCGGCAGACCGCCGGTTTACCGGCGAGCCGGTCGGGGGTCTCGGCGTCGAACAACGCCGTGGTCGGACACGTGAGCGGCCTGGTCGAAGTAACCCCGCATCTCAACTTGGTGACGACGGTAGGCCGCGCATTCCGCGCCCCGAACCTGATCGAGCGCTACTTCGAGGGTGCCGCGGCCGAGGGGAACGGCTTTCAGGTCGCCAATCCCGACCTGACCCCGGAAACCAGCCTCAACGTCGATGTCGGCTTCAAGCTCCGCACCGACCGAGTGTCCGCCGAGCTGACCTACTTCTCGAACACGATTCGCGACGGGATCCGGATCGTCTCGACCGGCACCAAGATCAACAACCGGCCGGCGTTCCAGAACCGCAACCTCGCCAAGCTCCGAGACCACGGGATCGAGGCCCTGGCCGAATTCGCGATCGGCGGCGGGTTCTCGGCCCTCGGCCACTACAGCAAGATCACCTCGCGCAACATCGATCAGAACATCCCAGCCGGCGACAGCTACGGCAGCAAGGTCGGCGGTGAATTGTCGTGGCGGGAGGCCCGGGGCCGGTTTGGCGCGGCCTACGAGGTCCGCCATCAAGGCGAGCGCAAGGACATCGAACTAAGGGCGAGCCCGGTGGGCGACCGGCTGCCCGCGTTCACCGTTCACACCATCCGCGGCGAGGTGAAGCTCCCCAACGTTGGGCGGACCCGGCCAGTGATCAATCTGGCGATCGCCAATCTCACCAATCAGCTCTACGCGGAGGCATCGAACACCTCCTTCTTCCGGCCGGAGCCGAGGCGGAGCGCGGTGGTGGGGGTGCGGCTCGACTTCTGACGGCCGGCGTGACTAGTTGGTGAAGGACAACGCGGCCGCCGTGGTGATTCGCAACGCTCGCAGGGCCGGCCACGCCGAGGCCGCGACCGACACGCCGATCACCACGGCCAGCCACTGGCCGACCCCGGCCAGTTCGGGAACGTAGCTGACCGGCACCGGAATCATGATCCGGCTAAACGCCCGGCCCAGGATGACACTCATCGGCACCGAGAGCGGAACCGCCACCACCCGGCTCGCGAGGGCAATCACCAGGCCTTCCACCTGCACCAGCGTGAGAATCGCTCCCGGGCGGGCACCGATGGCTCGGAGTACGCCGATCTCCCGGGTCCGCTCGAGCACGCTCAGACTCATGGTCGATGCCAGCCCCAACCCGCCGACCACGATCATCAGCTGGGACATCACCTTCAGAAAGTCGGCCACCATGAGGAGATGGTCCTCCATGGACCGCCGGCTTTCCGATATCAGCTGAATGGCGGCGACCTCGAACCCTCGTGTTTCCAGCGCTTCGCGCAACCGGCGACTCGTCTCACCCTCTGCCCCCGGCTCGTGGCTGACGACGGTGATGACGGTCCGATCCAATCCGTCCAGACCGCCGATCCGCGCCAAGGCCTGCCGAGTGGTTTGAGCCACCGGCGTCGGCCCCGATTCCACCACGCCAACGACCATCCACTCGGTCCGCCGCCCGCCGACAATCAGGGTAACCGCCGTTCCCACCGCAAGGCCGGGCTCCTCCTTCAGCAGCCGGCGGTTGACCACGATCGCGTTGGAGTCGGCGGCCTCGAAGGATCGGCCCGCCAGGATTGAATCCCTCGTCAGTGCCGACCCGAACGGGGCCGCGGTGACCGGAAAGCTGTTCCCCAGAGTGCCGTTAGGCCGAGCCAGGGCAGCCCGTAAGCCTCCCCATGCTTCGACTTGTTTGACGCCGGCCACCTGAGCCACTGTCGTCTCGATGCTGTCGGCGGGGTGGGACTTGGAGAACCGAATCGCCAGATCATACGGAGTCGCACTGAAGAGCACGCCGACGGCCCGCTCTATCGAGGCCCGAAGATTGAGCGAGCCGAGGTAGACCGCCCCGCCGGTGGCCAGCGTCACCAGCGTCAGTGCCATCCGCTGCCGACGCCGGAAGGCGTTCCGAAGGCTCAGCAAGAGCGGGCGGCTTAGGCCGCTGAATCGCCGCTGGATCCAGCCGGGCGCCGAGCCGCCGCCATCGATCCCGAAATCGCGGAGGGCCTCGCTCACCGAAATCCGGCAGCCGCGGGACACGGGAATGGCGGCCGCCACCACCGGGAGCAGTGCTCCGATCATGAGTTGCAGCGCGATGGCCCAGACCGGAATCGCCAACCCCGTGGTATCGAAGTTGAGGAGATCGGCCGTGAACTGAGCGTACCACCGGCCGATGATCGCCGCCGTGGGCACGGCAACCACCGACGCGACCACCCCGAGAACCATTGCTAGGCCGAGATACATCCAGGCCAATTGTCCCGGCCGGGCCCCAATCGTCTTCATGATCCCGATCTCGCGGACCTGTCCGGCCAGCATGCCGGTAATCAGGTTGACGACCAGGAAGCAGCTCAGCAACAACGACAGCAGGCCAAACGCGCCTTGGGTGTACAAGAGCGAATCGATCTGCCCGGCATGGATGTGCCGGCCGGGTTCGGGGACATCGACATCGGCCACTGTGCGACCGGTGGCTTCCACGACCGCTTTCACCTCGAAAGCGATCCGCCGAACGGCCTCCCGGCCAAGCGAGCGGTCCGTGACCACGATCTGGAGCTGATCGAACGTGGCGGGCGCGCCGAGCCTGGCGAGGGTAGCCGGCGTGACGAAGCCGTAGACGACGTGCTCCATCCACCCGGGCGCGAGCCCCGCATCGCGGGTGATACCGGTCACGGAGAGCGGCACCGGTGGTGCCGTACCGAACTGGACCGCCGTTGACTCGCCCACGCTGATCGCGGCGAACTCGACCGAGGAACGTTCCAGCGTTATGGTACCATCGCGCGGAGGCCAGATCCCGGACTCGACTTTGAGCGTGCCGATCTCGACCCGGCTGAAGTCAGCCACAGAGAACAACACCGCCGTCCGCCAGCCACCATCCGCCATGATACTGCCGATCACCGTGCGCCGGGCGGCGGCCGCGGCAATGCCCGGCACGGCGCTGACCCGAGCCAGGAGCACCGCATCGATCGCCTCGGTCCGGATCGTGGCGGAGGCTGGATTGGTGGCCATGAACCCATCTCGCGTCACCCGGCGGAGCATGGCCCAGGTGTTGAGCACCGAGCCGGCCCCAATGATCCCGATGGCAATGGCAAAGACGACCAGGAGCGTGCGCGCCTTATGGACCCAGAGGTCCCGGAGCACTTTCCGCCACCTCGGCCTAAGCATGGGCGCCAACGTGATCCGACACGACTTGGCCGTCGGCCAACGTGATTGCCTGGGAGGCGAATCGCATCGCATCTCGCTCGTGGGTCACCATCACCACAGTTTGGCCGTCCTCCACCAGCTTGGCAAACAACGCCAGTATCGCAGCGGACGTCTTCGAGTCGAGATTGCCGGTTGGCTCATCGGCCAACAGCACGGCCGGCTCGTTGGCGAGGGCCCGGGCTATCGCGACCCGCTGCTGCTGGCCGCCCGACAACGTCGCCGGCACCTTGTTGGCCTGATCGGCCACACCGAGTCGCTCGAGCAGGGCAAGGGCTCGGCCGTGCCGTTCCCGGGCCGCCCGGGGGTGGCTTCACGGCATCGCTGACGATTCCTCAGGAGACCACCGAGTGAACCTTCGGGCCCTGATTGTCGATGACGAGTCGGTGGCCCGGGCCGGACTTCGCGCCATGCTGGCGGACATCGAGTGGATCACCTGTATCGGCGAAGCGGCCAGCGGACCGGCCGCGGTCGAGGCCATCGATACCCTGAAGCCCGAGTTGGTCTTTCTCGATATCGAAATGCCGGGATGGTCCGGTATTGAGGTGCTGGGCCGAGTCACCCATCATCCGTATGTCGTGTTCACGACCGCGTACGCCCAGCATGCGGTGACCGGGTTCGAATTGGGCGCGCTCGATTATCTCCTGAAGCCGTTCGGCCCCGAGCGGCTGACCACGGCGCTAGAACGAGTCCGGGCCGCCATCGGCGAGCCGGCCGGTCCGGCCGCATTCGACCGGCTTCGCGACGCCTTGAGCAACGGCCCGATGACGCGCCTGTTTGTCCGGTCAGGGGCCGCGGTCATCCCGATTACCGTGGCCGGGGTGGCGTGGTTCGAAGCGCGGGGAGACTACGTTGCGGCGCACGTCGGACCAACTCGCCATCTGCTGCACCTCTCGCTCAACCGGCTCGAAACCCGGCTCGACTCCGCCCGGTTTCTTCGGATTCATCGGACCCACATCGTCAACCTGGATTTCGTGTCGGCGTTCCGGCGCGAAGGCAAAGGTCTAGTCGCCGAGCTCACCAATGGCACTCGTCTGGCCGTGAGCCGGAATCGGTCCCACAAGCTGAGGGGTCTCGTCAAGGAATGAGGGACCGGTCTCAATCCATCGTGATCACCACCTTGCCGCGAGCGTGCCCTGCTTCCAGGTATGCGATCGCCGCCCGGATGTCGCTCAGCGGATAACTCCGGTCAATGACCGGCGTCACGGTCCCGGCCGCCATCAGCTCGCGGAGCGTGTTCAGGTCCTTCTGATCGAGGTTCGAAATGAACATGGTCATATCCTGGCTCACGAACCGCGAGACCAGAAACGCGGCAAACGCCCGGGGCAAGGGGTCGATCCATTTGCCGGACGGGCCCCCGACCATGAGGTACTTGCCCTCAGGTTTGAGGACCCGCCTCAGCGCCGAGAGCGAATGGTTCCCGACGTTATCGAGAATCAGGTCATAGCGCTGGGCGCTCGTCGTGAAGTCTTCCTTGGTGTAATCGATGACCTGATCCGCGCCAATCGATCGCACCAGATCCACGTTTCGCGTGCTGCAGACTCCAGTCACCTCGGCGCCAAGGGATTTGGCGATCTGCACCGCGAACGTCCCAACCCCGCCCGACGCCCCGTTGATCAGGACCTTCTGCCCGGACTGAAGGCGCCCCTTGTCGCGGAGACCCTGCAATGCGGTGGCCGCGGCCACCGGCACCGCCGCCGCCTGCGCGAACGTCACGTTGGCGGGCTTGAGCACCACCGAGCCATGTTCGCGAACCGTCACATACTCGGCGAGGGCGCCGGTCCGGCCGCCGAACACTTCGTCGCCCGGCTTGAACGTGGTGACACTCTTTCCGACCGCTTCGACGACCCCCGAGAAGTCGACCCCCAGTCGTGTCTCCTTGGGCTTTCGGAGGCCCATGGTCAGGCGAGCGAGATACGGCGTGCCCCGCATGAAATGCCAGTCGAGCGGATTGAGCGAGACGGCGCGAACTCGGATCAGAACCTGGCTGTCGCCGGCAACCGGCTTTTCGATGGCCTCAAGCGTAAGAACGTCGGGCGATCCATAGTCGCAATAGACCACGGCTCTCATCGGATGGGTCGGCGCGGATGCGCGCTCATCACAACTGTTGCCAGAGGCAACGTAGCCGACCAGCCCGGTCACCAGCAGCGCCAGGCAGATCACGCCCGCGCTCCACCCGATCACTCGTTTGAGCTTCATTGCCCGTGCCCTCATATGGGACGACCATACCAGGGAGGTAGTACGCGGGGTTGGAGGCCTGGTTTCAGCTTGGAGGGAGCGCGGATAGAGGCAGAAGGGCGGCGTCTGGCAAGGAGGGCCAGGGCCAGCGGAGCCGCGTAGCTTCCAGCTCGCTCGACGACCTCCCAGGGGGCGGGGTGCAAACAACACGGCCATTCCCGCCGTGACATCGACCGCACCGACAACCGGCATGAGAGCCCAGGCCCACCGCTCAGAGATTCCGACGACACCAAAGTACGGCGGCGCTGAACCTCAGCAGCGATAGCCCCGAACACATTGGGCCATTCGCTCGACCAGCACTTCGGGCGTGCCATCCCAATAGGCCGCCATACTCGGCACGTCAAGCCGGAGGAATTGCTCCCGGAAATCGAGGAGCTCGGTGTTCTTGACGATGTAGTCGTTCAGCTTTCCTTGCTCCATCAACGCCCGGACCCGGTCTCGGGTGGCCTCGAACAACTCGCGCACCAGTCGAGGATAGGAAAAGTCATTCAACACGGGCCCGTGCCCCGGCACCAGCGCCACCATCGGCAGCCGTTCGATGCCCTTTAGGACTTCGATCCACGGCAACGGATGCGAGGCGCCGACGTAAGGCACCGGATAAACCACGATGTCGCCGGTGAAAAGGACCTTCTCTTCCGGCAGGTACACCGTCACATCGGCCGGGCTATTGGCCCGACCCCAATTGTGGAGTTCGACCCGGCGCCGGCCTAAGTAGATCACCATGTTCTGATCGAACAGCACGCTCGGCGGCACGATCTGGATCTTGGCGAATTCTTCGATCTCGACTTGCCGGCGCCGAATGTTCTCGCGGAGCGCGACCTTCTGGGCATCGTTGAGCCCCACGCCGGCCGAATCGCGGCCGCGATTGAGAAGCTCGGTCAGCCGGGCCAATGAGGCGGCCTTTCCCGCACCCCCGCTCCCCACGATTCCGGGATAGCGACGCTGATTGGTGGCAATCCAGTCTCGATTCGACTCCTGGCCCAGGATGGCCAGATTCGGAAACTCGTCTCGGTAGACGCCGTTGCCGTGGGTGTGGTCGCCGGGCCAGTGGGTATTGATCAGATAGCGAACCGGCAGGTTGGTGATCGAGCGGATCAACGCGATGTCGGCGCGGGCCCGCCATGGCAAGTAGGTCGCGTCGACCACCAATACCCCATTGTCACCGACAACGACCCCGGTGTTACCGTGGGGCCACTCGGTGAGCCCGGTTTCCCAGTCGGTGGTGGCGTCGGCATGGATAATCGCGTAGACGCCGTCGGCCAGCCGCTCCATGCGGGCTTCGGCGTCGCGGGCGACGATCGGGCGGGGTTGGCCAGCGGCCATCCTCGGAACCGTTGAGCCCACGAGGATGACCGCGCTGAGAAGGGCCGTTGGGAATCGCCGGGCGGCACGAAACGGAATGCTATCCATCGAGATCGAACCTTGAAGGGAGGCTACTAGGCCGTACGCTGCCCTCGCGGCCTAGTTTCGCGACCTCCCAATCGGCGGGCTGATCAGTCGGTAGCGGGGCCGATGATCATGCCGGCCCCCACGGTGCCGTTGGTAGACTCGTCGATGAGGATGAAGGAACCGGTGGTCCGGTTCCGGCCGTACTCGTCGTAGCAGAGGGGCGACGTGGTCCGAAGCGCCACCCGCCCGATCTCGTTCAACGCCAGTTGCCCGGCCTCGGCGTCGCGCGACAGCGAATTCACGTCCAGGCGGTACCGCAGGGCCCTGATCGAGACGCGGGTACTCCGGGTCGTGTGCTTGATCGCATATATCCCGTGCGGTGTCATCGGCCGCTCGCCGAACCAACACACCATAGCCTCGATGTCCTGGCCGACGGTCGCGGCATTGTTCGGGCGACACAGCATGTCCCCGCGCCCCACGTCGAAGTCCCCTTCCAGGCGAACCGCCACCGACTCGGGGGGATAGGCCTCTGGCACCGGCCCCCCCGCCAGGTCGATTCCCGCAATCCGGCTCCGCTGGCCGCCCGGGAGCACGACGATGTCGTCGCCCGGCCGGAACACCCCCGATGCCACCTGCCCCGCAAGCCCCCGATAGTCGTGGGCCGCGTCGGTCATCGGACGGATGACAGACTGCACCGGAAAACGGGGATCGATCAGGTTTCGATCGGAACCGACATAGAGGTTCTCGAGATACCAGAGCAGCGTGGGCCCGCGATACCACGGCAACCGGTCCGAAGGCATGGTCACGTTGTCGCCGTGCAACGCCGATATGGGGATGAAGGCCACGTCGGTAACTTCGAGCCGGCTCGCGAACTCGGCGAAGTCCGCCCGAATCGAGTCGTAGACCGATTCCGAGAAGTCGACAAGGTCCATCTTGTTGACGCAAAGGACGAGGTGATGGACCCGGAGCAACGACGCGATCAGCGAATGGCGCCGAGATTGTTCGAGCATTCCCTTCCGCGCATCCACCAGCACCAGCGCCAGATCGGCCGTCGAACAGCCGGTGACCATGTTCCGGGTGTACTGCGGGTGCCCCGGCGTGTCCGCGATGATGAAGTTCCGCCCGGCCGTGGAGAAGTACCGGTACGCCACGTCGATGGTAATCCCCTGCTCCCGTTCGGCCCGGAGCCCATCCGTCAGCAAGGCCAGGTTCACGTGGTCGAACCCGCGATCCCGGCTGGTCCGCTCCACCGAATCGAGCTGATCGTCGAAGATCTGCTTCGTCTCGTACAGGAGCCGGCCGATCAGCGTGCTCTTGCCGTCGTCCACCGACCCCGCGGTCGCGAACCGGAGGAGATCCATCAGAAATACCCCTCACGCTTGCGGTCTTCCATTCCCGTCTCGCTGATCCGGTCGTCGGCCCGCGTCGCCCCCCGCTCAGTGAGGCGGGCCGCGGCGACCTCGGCGATTACCGCCTCGATCGAGGCGGCGTCCGACAGCACGGCCCCGGTGCAGGTCGCATCGCCCACCGTCCGGAACCGGACGGTGCGCTCCTCCAGGATCTCTCCGGCCCCCGGCCCGAGGAACGCCGTTTCGGCCAGCCACATTCCGTCCCGGCGGAACACCCGGCGACGATGGGCATAGTAGATCGACGGCAGCGATATCGACTCTCTCCGGATGTACCGCCAGATGTCGAGTTCGGTCCAGTTGGACAGGGGAAAGACCCGGATATGTTCACCCGGACGATGGCGCCCGTTGTAGAGCGACCATAGTTCCGCCCGCTGGTTCTTGGGATCCCACTGACCGAACTCGTCGCGGAAACTGTACACCCGTTCCTTGGCGCGGGCTTTCTCCTCGTCCCGCCGGGCCCCGCCGAACACCGCATCGAACCGGTGGTTCGCGATGGCATCGAGGAGCGTCACCGTCTGGAGCCGATTCCGGCTCGCTCGAGGCCCCGTCTCCTCAACGGCACGCCCCCGGGCAATCGAATCCTCGACCGAAGCAACGATCAGTCGGACACCAGCTGCCGCGACCTCGGCGTCTCGATAGGCGAGCACCTCCGGGAAGTTGTGGCCAGTATCGACGTGCATCAGGCCGAACGGTAGCCGCGCCGGCCGGAACGCCTTCCGGGCCAGGTGCAGCATCACGCTCGAATCCTTCCCGCCGGAAAACAACAGGACCGGTCGGGCGAATTCCGCGGCCACCTCGCGAATGATGAAGATCGATTCCGCCTCGAGCGCGTCGAGCGGAGAAATCTGGCGACTCATGCCGGGAAGATCGCCGGGGATCGACCGGTTGGGAAGGAGCGCTAGCGGGGATCAGCCGGCCAGAATGGAATCCGCAACGGCGCGCGCGCGAGGCAGCAGCGGCCGGACCGACGCCTTACCTCGCCTCCGGCGTTCAGAACGTGAGGCTGAACTCGGTCTCGCGTTTGAGTGGCAGGACGACCCTGACCCCGGTGGCCGTGGTCTCCAAGGCCACACCCGGGGCCGTTCGGACGGTCTCGCCGCCGCGGACCAGCGTTCTAGTCCCCTGGGCCAGGGAGGTGCCCGAGCTGGACGTCGCTCAGCGTTCCGCCGTCGGCAGGTGCCGGCGCATTGAAAGACCATGGCAGTGAAAACGACAGGCCCGTCGAGAGAGCGTCATGGGGTTGGGTACACCACCTCGCCGGCAATGATCGTCATCACCGGTTTGGTCGTCAGAATGTCCGCCTCCGGCACCGTCATGATGTCGCGGTCGAGGATCGTCAAATCAGCCCACTTGCCCTTGGCAATCGACCCCCGCTTGTCCTCCTCGAACGCCGCGAACGCCGCGTACCTGGTGAACATCTTGAGGGCCTCCGCCCGGCTGACCTTCTGCTCCGGATGCCACACCGAGTCCGGCCCCGCATTGCCGCGGATGTCCCGCCGCACCACCGCGGCGTAAAATTCGATCATCGGCTCGCCCCGCTCCACCGGCGCGTCCGACCCGCCCGCCACCGGCAGCCCGAGGTCGAGAAACGATTTCCACGCGTACGCTCCGGCCAACCGCTTGGTCCCGAGCCGGGCCGCCGCAAAGTACAAATCGCCAATCGCATGTGACGGCTGCATCGACGGGATCACGCCGAGCTCCTTGAAGCGGGGAATGTCCGCGGGGTCGACGATCTGGGAATGCTCGTCGCGCCATCGGGGTTCCTTGACCGGCCGCTTCTCGCCGTTGGGTACCGCCTTGAATGCGGCGGCGTAGAGGTCGAGCACCAGCCGGTTGCCGGCGTCGCCGATGGCATGGGTCTCGACCTGAATCCCTTTCTCGAGGGCGGCCACCAGCATCGGCCGAAACGCCGCTGTATCCGTCGTCAGCAGACCATGGGTCTTGGGGTCGTCGCTATACGGTTCGAGCAGCAGCGCCCCGCGCGAGCCTAACGCTCCGTCCATGACCGCCTTGATGGTTCGGAGGGTATAACGGCCGCCGAACTCGCCAACGCTGGCACCGTGCGCCAGCAGCGAATCAGCGTCGGGCCCCGGTCCGCCGATGGCCTGGTAGGTTCGAATCTTGATCAGGCCCTGGCCGTACAACCGCCGGATCCTGGCCGCATCGCCCCAAGACACCCCGGCATCGTGCACCTGAGTCCACCCCAGCCCGACACTCCGGCGAGCGCCGATGACATAGGCGGAGTCCTCCATGGCGGAGGTCGGTGGCGGGATGACTCGCCCCAAAAGACCCATCGCCCCGTCAATCAACATCCCGGTCAACTCACCCTTGGCGTCCTTATTCAGGGCACCACCCGGCGGAGCCGGGGTCGCCTTGGTGACGCCCGCCAGCGCGAGCGCCTTGGTGTTGGCCACCAGGGCGTGCCCATCCGCTCGAACCAACACCACCGGATGGTTCGGTGCAATCCGGTCCAAGTCCTGACGGCTCGGAAAGGCTTGCGGAACCCAGAAGGTCTCGATCCAACCGCTTCCGGTCACCCACTCGCCGACCTTCGTCACCGCAACCCGCTCAGCCACCTTGGCCAGAAACGCTTCCTTGGTCCGGGTGCCCTCGAGGTTGAGGGTCATTTCCCGCCGGCCGACCCCGCTCAGGTGGTAGTGCGCGTCGGCCAGACCCGGCAGCACCGTGGCACCGGCCAGATCGACGACCCGGGTCTTCGACCCCTCGAACTTGGCGGCCTCCGTGTTCGACCCGACGAAGACGATCTCGGCGCCCCGAATCGCGACGGCTTCGGCCTTTGGATTCTGGTCATCGACGGTGTAGACGACCCCGTTCTTCAAGACGAGATCGGCCGGGGTGACGGTCGCGCATCCGGCGCAGAGCAGGGCGAAAACAACCAAGGAGTTTCGATTCATACGTGAAACCTGACGCCCGCTCCACCCGCTGGCAAGGTCTCCCTTGTGCCGGGCCGACGCCAAGCGGTACGATTGGAGGATGAGGCGGTGGATGTCGGGCCTGTGTATGGCGCTGGGATTGGGCTGCCGAGCCGAACCAGAGCTGCTGGCACCGCCGCCCGATCGACTGCGTTCGGCCGTCGCCGAAGTTCCTCCGGCCTTACCGGCCACCCTCGTCGACCTGCCGTTGCTCATCGACCTCAATACCGCCGTCGATCTGATGGAACAGGCGCTCCCCAGCCGCCTCGGCAACATCGACCAGCGCATTCCAATTCCCGGTAAGAAGCGGGGCGCGTTTGCCTACGAGATCAGGCGGAGCCCGTTCGAGATCAATGTCAAAGGCGACACCTTTCAGATCGCGGCCACCATCCGCTACCAGGGCCGCGGCTGGTACAATCCCCCGATCGGACCCGAGGTCGGCGGCTCCTGCGGCACCTCAGGCAGAGAGCCCAGAGCCCGGGTGGTGATCTCGATCCGGCCCGAGATCAACCGCGAGTGGCAACTGGTGGCCCAACCGAAGCTCAGCTACCTCGGCCCCCTCACCAAGACCGAGCGGGACCAATGCGAAGTGACCTTTCTCAAGATCGACGTGACCGGCCGGGTCCTCGCCGCCGCCCGCGGCGCCCTCCGGGGCCAGCTCCCCACGCTCGCCGCCAAACTCAAGACCATGGACGTCAAAGGCGAGGTCGAGAAGGTCTGGTTTGAAATCCAAAAACCGATCCGGCTTGCCGACAGCATCTGGTTGATGCTCCGCCCCGAGGGGATTCGGCTCGGAGGCTTGTCGGGCACTCGCGAGATGTTAGGCGGAACGATCGGGATCCGGGCCCGGCCGAAGATCGAAACCGGGCCGAAACCATCGGTCGCCACGATTCCGCTTCCAGCCCTCGATCAGGGCGGCGACGAAACCGGGCTCAACCTGCTGACCGAGGGCCGCTTCGATTATGGTCTGATCGGCGCCAACCTCTCCAAGGCGCTGGCCGGCAAGACCATCAACCTTCAGGGCGGGACCATCGAGATCAAGGAAGTGGGCGCCTACGGGATCGGGGGCGGCCGTCTGGCACTCGGCGTCCGCTTCGGCGGCACCAGTTCCGGTCAGATCTACTTCGTCGGCACTCCGCAGTACGACGACTCGGCCGGCCGAATCACGGTCCCCGATCTCGACTACGACGCTTCGACCACGCCGCTGCTGGTCAAGGGCCTCGCCTGGCTCAAGGCCGATCGGATTCGCGATTTTCTCCGGTCCAAGGCCACGCTGCCGTCGGCCGAAACGATGGCACGGTTGTCGACTCTGGCCGTCACCGGAATGAATCGGGAGCTGGTAAAGGGCGTCTTCCTGAGCGCCACCCTCAACCGGACCGAGATCATTCGGCTCTTGCCCCGGAGCGACGCACTCTACCTTCAAGCCCATGCCACCGGACACGCGACACTCCACGTGACCGATGGGTTCTTTGCCCGCTTCAAGGGATCAGATACCACGCGGTCTGCCTCGGCCAAAAGAACTTCCACCCCTCCTCCGTGAGCCGGGCGTCGTCCTCCATCATCACATAGACCTTCTGCCCGCCCCACTCCGGCACCGGGGTCGCCGTGTTGAGTTCGATCGAGATATAGGAGCCTAGCCGCAGCGGTTTCCCGGGCCGCCCCGCCGCCGAGCCGAAGGAAACCCCCGCCCCAAGCCCGTGGCCCTGGTTCCCGATCGGATGGGAATAGATCGACGCCTCGATCCCCTGCTTCTTCATCGCCGCCATTGCACAATCGAACGCCTCGGTGTTGAGGCGGCCCGGCCGGGAACAGGTCACCATCACCGCATCCTGCAACGCGTTGGTGTTGGCCATCGCCTTTTTGAGACCGGCCGGGACATCGTGCTCGCCGGATTTCAGGATGTAGGCCATCTTCTGCCAGTCGGTATCGAAGCCCATCGCGGTAACGCCCATGTCGATATGCACGACATCGCCGCGCTGAATGACCGTGCCTTCGAGCGCCGGGCCGGGTGCCGAAGGGGTGGCGGCATGTTTGCCAACCTCGTAGTCGCCACCGCCCTGGCGCTGGACCCGGACGTCGGGCTGAAACCAGGTGGTCGCGCCCCTCCGGGCGTATTCGTCGAACAAGAACCGGCGAATCTCGCCGACCGTGGTCTTGCCCGGGGTGATCACCGCCTTCGACAACGCTTTCTTGGCGATCTGATCGGTGATCTTGACGAGGTGCTGGTAGGTCAGGAACTCCTCGGGGATCCGGGTATCGAGGAGTTCTTCGAGCAAGGCCTCGGCGCTGACTTCTCGGCACTCGGCGCTCGGCGCTCGGCACTCGGCGGTGCTGTCGAGGGCTTGGTGGATCAGGGCGTAGGTGGCGTGGGTCAGGGTTCTGGTGACGCCGCGGGGGCCGTCGATGCCGAGGGCGATCGTTTTCGGCCGGAAGCGGCGGAAGAGGTCGGTTAGCATCTTGGCGGGGTTGCGGCCTTCGGGCATTGGCTCGAAGTAGGCCTTGATCGTTTCTTCCGGGTAGCCGGTGATCGAGAAGGCTTTGAGGCGGTCGCTTCCGTCATCGGCGAAGATGAAGAAGTCGCGGTTGCCGGCGTAGGGCCGCGGCGGGGCGATGACGGGGACGATCGGGTCGTTGTGAAACTCTTCGTTCACCACGATCCACATCGCCACACCGTGGTGGCGCATCATCGGCAGGAGCATCTGATGGCGCTTGGCCAGCCATGACTCGCGGGTCGCGAGTTGGGCCGACCACGGCGGGACCACGAGGGGCTGCTGGACCATCGCGAGCAGCCCAGTGAAGGCGAGTCCGAGCATCGGCTAGTTCTCCAGGGTCTTGAGTAGGTCGCGCCAAGTGAACCAGCCCGGTTTGCCCCGGATCCACTTTTCGAACCACTGGAACTCGACGTGTGATTTGACGAGTTGGTTCCGGGGCGCGGTGATGCCGTGGGTATCGCCGGGGTACACGAAGAACTCGGTCGGCACGCCGAGCTTTTTCAGGGCCATGTGGAGTTCCTCGGACTGGGGCCGGGGTACCCGGGGGTCGCCGTCGACGACGTGGATCAGGGTCGGCGTCTTGGCATTCTTGATGTACTTGAGGGGCGACACTTTCCAGTAGGCGTCGAAGTTGTCGTAGGGCAGGTCGCCGCCCATGTACCATTGCCGGTTCCGCTGGATGTCGCTCTGGGCATACATCGAAATCCAGTTCATGGTGCCCGCCCCGCTCGAAATCGCCTTGAACCGGGTGGTGTGGGTCAAGATCCAGTTCGAGTAGTGCCCGCCGGCACTCCAGCCCATCGCACCGAGACTGTCCGGGTGGGCAATACCCTGAGCGATGAGATAGTCGACGCCGGTCATGATGTCATCGTAGCCGCGATCGAAGTATTTCCCGACGCCGGCCGTTTCCATCCGGTGCCGCTCACCGTAGTTGCTCGAGCCGCGGTAGTTCGGCATCAGCACCGCGTACCCGGCGCCGGCGTAGATCTGCGAGCCGGAACCGCCATCGAAGCCCAGCAGGTCGGCGCCGGCCGGCCCGCCGTGAATTTGGACGATCAACGGATATCGCCGGAGCGAGCTGAACCCGACCGGCTTGAGCAGCACCCCGCTGACCGATTTGCCGTCTTTCGACTGCCAGGTAATTTCTTCGGCGTCGCCTAACGAAAAGCCGGCAACCTGCGGATTGGGGTTGGTGAGCCGGGTCCAGGCGGCCCGGTTCGGAAGGTCGGCCTCGGCGCGAACCAGGTACTGGCTGGCTGGATTCGCCGGATCGGCGTAGGTGACCACCAGGAGCCCGGTGTCCTCGTCCCGGGTGGCCACGACCATGGCCCGATCCTTGGTGACCTGGGTGGCGGTATTGGCGGCCAGATCGAGCGCCATGACCTGCATCGTCGCCCGGATCGAACCGGTGAAGTAGATGGTCTTCCCATCTTTCGACCACCACCCCACCGACAACCCGCCATCGAAACCTTCACCGAGCTTCCGCCACGGACCACCGGCGGCCGTCACCTCCCGAAGGTAGACCTTCGGGTCCCGGGAATAGACGAAATCGTTCGCCGCCGAGAACGCGATCCACTTGCT
>JAYTTT010000380.1:0-4860 GCA_043744895.1 Gemmatimonadota bacterium
TGTTGCCGCCGCCTAACGTTGCGAGCGTGGTGGGGTCGAGCTTCCAGAACCCGCTCACGACGTCGCTGACCCAGAGGGCCCCGCCCGCCAGCATCACGCCCCAGACGAAGGTATTGCCGGCCCCACCAGGCTGGGCCTGGGCCTTGATCCGGGAGGTCAGGTCTCCGCTCAGGGTGCCGGAGACGTCCACCGCGACGACTCCTCCGTTGTAAAAGGCCGCATACAGGAGCTGCTTCGCTTCGTCCATCCAGAAGTTGTGGACCCCCGCCCCGGGAATCCGAAGCGAGGCGACCTCACGAGGCGCCGCCAAATTCGACACATCGACGACGTGAAGGTCTCCCGACGACGTGTCGACCAACCTGGCGGGGCCCTCCTGGCCGATGAACAGATACTTCTTCTCGCCGCTGACCGGATTGTGGAACCACCAGGCGTTATGCACTGCGGGGCCGCCGGGCACCGAGTTGTCGCTGGTCACCAGCCGCCCGATTTCCACCGGATTGGAGGGCGAGCCGCCCTTCTGGCCGTTCCCGACGTCGTAGATGATCACCCCGGTATTCCAGGCGGACACAAAGGCGATTCCGTCCCGAACGAAGGTGTCGTGGATCCCGTACTGCGGGGGAATCGGGACCTCGCCCACCAGGACGGGGGTGGCGCTCGGACTGACGGAAGTCAGGCTGAAGACGGCCCGGGCGGTGTCGAGCTGAGCCCGGATCGTGACCGGACCGGGGGCGGTCAAGCGGATCCTCGCGGTGGCAATGCCCTGCGCATCAGTCGGCGTCTGGGTGACGATGGTGGCGCCGCCGGCCACGATGTCCCATTGCACCGTTTGGCCGGCGGCCAGGGCGCCGCCCCGGGTGGCCGCTACCCGGAGCAGCACTGGAAGTTCGGCGTCGGCCAGGCTCTTCTGGCTATTCCCGCCCGCGATCGTCAACCCGACGGCCGGCGAGGGCGGCGGCGGGGGGGGTGGAGACTGCGGCGGCTCGCTGGTGCACCCAAGGGCAATGGCCAGGGAGGCGGCCAACACTGTCGCGCGGGGCGACCGGACTCGGCGTGGGATCATGGGTCTCCAGAGTAACAACGGAGGGCCGACAGCGCCCTGACTGAGCTACGCCCCGTCGCCACTCTGGCGCTCGGCCCGCGCGGTCCCGGATCCTTTGACGAAGTCGGCGTTCATCCGGGCAATGGTCCAGAGCCCGATTTCCTTCGGGCACGCTGCGTGGCATTCGCCGAAATTGGTGCACCCGCCGAAGCCCTCAATGTCCATTCGGGTCACCATGCCGAGCACGCGGCGGTACCGCTCCGGTTGTCCTTGGGGGAGCAGGCTCAGATGGCTCACCTTGGCGGCGGTGAACAGCATCGCGCTCGCGTTCGGGCAGGCCGCGACGCAGGCGCCGCATCCGATGCACTGGGCCGCGTCCATCGCGCGGTCCGCGTGTTCCTTGGGAACCGGGATCGCGTTGGCATCGGGGGCGTTGCCGGTGGCCACGCTGACGAAACCGCCCGCCTCGATGATCCGATCCAAGGCGCTGCGATCGACCGAGAGATCGCGGAGGTCCGGAAAAGCCTTGGCTCGAAACGGCTCGACCGTAATGGTGTCGCCGTCCTTGAAGGAGCGCATGTGGAGCTGGCAGGTGGTCGTGGCCCGGTGGGGGCCGTGCGGCACCCCGTCGATGACCATGGCGCAGCTGCCGCAGATCCCTTCGCGGCAATCGTGGTCGAAGGCCACCGGCTCGGTACCCTTGCCGATCAGCTCCTCGTTGACGACGTCCATCATCTCGAGGAAGGACATGTCCGGGCTGACCTGATCGGCCCGATAGGTCTCGAACCGTCCCGGGGCGTTCGGTCCGGACTGGCGCCAAACCTTGAGGGTAAGCTTCACTTGTAGCTTCTCGTGGCGAGCTTCACGTTGTCGAACGCCAATGGCTCCCGATGGATGACTGGCACCTTGGCTTCGCCCTGGAACTCCCAGGCCGCCACGTAGAGGAAATGCTCGTCGTCCCGCTTGGCTTCGCCGTCAGCGGTCTGGAACTCGGTCCGGAAGTGCCCACCGCACGACTCATTCCGATGGAGGGCGTCGCGGCACATCAGCTCGGCGAACTCCATGAAGTCGGCGACTCGGCCCGCTTTCTCGAGCGATTGGTTGAGCTCCTCGCCCTTTCCCAAGACCCGGACCGACGACCAGAACTCCGCGCGGAGTTCGGGAATCCGCTCAAGGGCTTTCGTGAGTCCCGGGGCCGATCTCGACATGCCGCAGTGGTCCCACATGATCCGGCCCAATGCCCGGTGGAACGAATCGACGGTTCGGGTGCCGTTGATGCCGAGCAACTGTCGGGTCCGTTCGGTCACGCCGGCCACCGTGGCCGCCGCCGCGGTCGTGACGGCCGACCCCGCCCCGGGCTTCACCTGGGCCAGGTAGTTCCCGATCGTGTACGGAATCACGAAATAGCCGTCGGCCAAGCCCTGCATCAGGGCGCTGGCGCCGAGCCGATTGGCGCCGTGGTCGGAGAAGTTGGCTTCGCCTAACACGAAGAGGCCGGGGATCGTGCTCATCAGGTTGTAGTCGACCCAGAGCCCCCCCATCGTGTAGTGGACCGCCGGAAAGATCCGCATCGGCAACTGATAGGGGTTTTCGCCGGTAATCCGCTCGTACATATCGAACAGATTGCCGTACCGCTCCCGGATCTTGGGCTCGCCCAGGCGACCGATGGCATCGGCGAAATCGAGGTAGACACCGAGCCCGGTGTCGCCGACCCCGCGGCCCTCGTCGCACGCTTCCTTCGCGGCCCGCGACGCGATGTCTCGCGGCGACAGGTTGCCGAAGCTCGGATACTTCCGCTCGAGGTAGTAGTCTCGTTCCGCTTCCGGAATGTCGGCCGGCGCCCGCTTGTCGCCCGAGGCCTTGGGAACCCAGACCCGGCCGTCGTTGCGGAGCGACTCGCTCATCAGGGTCAGCTTCGACTGATAGTCGCCGCTCATCGGGATGCAGGTCGGGTGAATCTGGGTGTAGCACGGATTGGCGAACGCGGCCCCCCGCTTGTAGGCGCGATAGGTGGCGCTGACGTTGCATCCTCTGGCGTTGGTCGAGAGGTAGAACACGTTGCCGTAGCCGCCGGTGGCGAGAATCACGGCGTCGGCCACGTGGGACTCGATGACGCCGCTCACCAGGTTGCGGGTGACGATGCCGGTGGCTCGGCCGTCGGTCACGATCAGGTCGAGCATTTCGGTTCGCGGCACCATGGTGACCGACCCGGCGGCGATCTGCCGTTCGAGGGCGCTGTAGGCGCCTAACAGCAGTTGCTGACCGGTCTGGCCCCGGGCGTAGAAGGTCCGGGACACCTGGGCGCCCCCGAACGACCGATTGGCCAGGAGGCCGCCGTACTCGCGCGCGAACGGAACCCCCTGGGCCACACACTGATCGACGATGTCCACCGACACCTGCGCCAGCCGGTAGACGTTGGCCTCGCGAGCCCGGAAGTCGCCGCCCTTGATCGTATCGTAGAAGAGCCGATAGACGCTGTCGCCGTCGTTCTGGTAGTTCTTGGCCGCGTTGATCCCGCCCTGGGCGGCAATGCTGTGGGCCCGGCGGGGCGAATCCTGGAAGCAAAAGCACCGAACCTGATACCCCAACTCCCCGAGCGAGGCGGCCGCCGACGCCCCGGCCAGACCGGACCCGACCACGATGACGGAGTATTTCCGCTTGTTGGCTGGACTGACGAGCTTCAGTTCGAACTTGTGGCGGTCCCACTTCTGTTCCAGCGGACCGGCCGGAATGCGGGCGTTGAGCTCCATGGTTACCGAACCATTCCGAACACCACGCCCAGCGGCACCGACACGAAGCCGAGCGGAATGAAGACCGACAGGAACCAGGCCAGCCGGGTCCGGATTCCGTCGACGTTAGGGTGATTGGCGCCGAGGGTCTGGAACAGGCTCCAGATCCCATGGTGCAGATGGAACGCCAGCGCCGCCATGGCCACGACATAGAACAGGGCGACCCACGCCACCGAGAAACTCCGGACCACGTTCTGGTACACTTCACCGGAGACGAACAGCGACGGGAGGAAGGTGCCGGTGGTGAAATGGAGGATGTGGAAGACGACGAACACCGCCAGCAGAATCCCCCCGGCTCGCATCAGCCGGGCCGACGGCGTCGAGCACTGCGGCGTCAGCTTGGCGTACCGTACGGGCCGGGCCGCCGCCGCCCGGCGAGCCAGGGTCAGCGCGGCGTGGGCATGGAACACCAAGGCCGCCAGCACGACGGCCCGAGTGCCCCAGAGCAACACCAGGTTGCTCTGGAGCATCGCGGCGTAGCCGTTGATGGCGGCCGGACCCCGATGGACCAGGAGGTTGCCGATCATGTGGACCGTGATGAATCCGACCAGCACGATGCCCGTGGCCGCCATCACGATCTTCCGGCCGATGGTCGAGGCGTAGAACTTGACCAGCCGGCCCGACATCAGACCCCGACCGACGCCTGCAGCGAGCGGACACCTTCAGCGGAGACGTGGAGGTCTTTCATCTCCGGTTCGGTCAGCGACACCTCGATGATCTGCTCGAGTCCGGTGCGGCCGAGCTTGCACGGCACCCCGCAGAACACGTCCTTCAAGCCGTACTCGCCGGTGAGCCAGGCGCAGCACGGAAGGATCCGCTTCTTGTCCAGGACGATCGCTTCGACCATCTGAACCGCCGCGGCGCTTGGCGCGTAGTACGCCGACCCGGTCTTCAGGTGCGCGACGATTTCGGCGCCGCCGTTCCGGGTCCGGGTCACGATCGCCGCCAGCTTGTCCTCGGCCAGCAACTGGCGAACCGGGATGCCGGACACCGTGGTGTACGACACCAACGGCACCATGGTGTCGCCGTGGC
>JAYTTT010000381.1:0-4859 GCA_043744895.1 Gemmatimonadota bacterium
CAGTCGCCTCGATCTATATCGGCGCGATGATCGCGGGCACCACGATCGGCCGGGCGGTAGCGGCGAAGGCGTTCGGCGCGATCGACCCACGGCAGCTCATGGTGACGGCGGTACCGGTCAACCCGTTCCGAAGGCAGCTGGTCGCCGCCGAGGCCGACCACTACCGGGTCGGCACCGTGGACCTCCTCCGCCGGGTGGTGCGAGTGGACTCCGTGGTATCCCGGGGCCCCCGGTTCGGTGAGGCCGCCGCAGCGCTGGAGCAGACCGCCGCCGGACGGGCCCTGATCCGGTGGGCGAGGTTTCCGGTGGTCAAGGGGCTCGAGGGCGGGGGCCTCCGGTTCTTCGACCTCCGTTACAGCGACGGAACCGGCCGGTCGTGGGCCAGTCTCGACGTCAGCCCGGCTTTGATCGCTCCCGGAGCGTCGCGAGGACTCCGCTGATTCGCCCCACCGACTGACGCCACGCCTGTGCGGCCTGGCCGAGTGACACCCAAGCAAACCGGACCGTGCTTCGGGGCGGCAACTGGGCAAACCGGGTCAGGTCGGCACTGATGATGGCGCCGATCTTTGGGTAACCTCCGACGGTCGGCCCGTCGCGGAGAATGACGATTGGCTGGCCGTCGTCGGGCACTTGGATCGCTCCGAGGCAGGTGGCCTCCGAGGGGAGAGTGGCGGTCATGCGGATCGCCAGAGGAACGCCCTCCAGCCGGGTCCCCATGCGGTCCGACTTCGCCCCGATTCGGTACGGCGATTCCGCCAACAGCGCATAAGCGGCATCGCCGAATAGGTGTCCCTGGGGGCCGGGTGCCAGGCGGATCGGCCCCTCATCGACCGGTGGCGGCGGCACGGCGGTCCCCTGGGGCGGAATCCCCTGTGGGGCCGGGCCACACCCGAACCGGTCTCCGGCGGCCAGGCGCCGACCCTCAACCCCGCCGAGTTTGGTGGGCAGGTAAGTCGATCGGCTCCCGAGGAGTGGCGGGAGGTCGATCCCGCCCTGGATCGTGACACAGACGAACCGGCCTTCCGCCGCCGAAGCCACCTCGAGGCGGCCGCCGTCGGCGACCCGAAGGGTGGTGTAGGTCGGCACCTCGATGCCGTCGAGCCGAACCGTCGCGACGCCGGTCACCGCCACGGCGGTGGCCCGACGAAACGATAAAGCCAATTCCCCCTGGGCGATCTCCAGGCCGGCGGCCCCGTCAGGGTTACCGACCAGCGCGTTTCCGGTGCGCAATCCATCCGGATCCATCGCGCCGCCGAGTGGGAGGCCGATGCTGCGGTGGCCGATCCACCCCAAGTCCTGGACCGATGTGAGCCCAGCGACGCGAACGACGGTGACCACCTAACGCTCCACCGAAAAGCGAACCCGGTCGCCGACGGCCAGCAGTGCTGGGGGCTCCCGGGCCGGATCGAACAGCACCGCCGTCGTGCGGCCGATCAGGTGCCAGCCGCCGGGTGTCTCGGCCGGATAGATCCCGGTCTGGGCTCCAGCGATCGCGACCGACCCGGCGGGTACCCGTTCCCGAGGGGATGCCCGCCGGGGCAACACCAACGCGGGGTCGATCGGCCCGAGGTAGGCGAAGCCGGGGACGAAGCCGAGCAACGCGACCCGGTACTCCACGGCGGCATGTCGGGCAATCACGTCGCTCTCCGACAATCCCGCGGCGGCGGCGACGTCGGCCAGGTCGGGCCCGTTGTATCGAACCTTAATCTCGATCAGCCGATTCGACGAGCCGGTCCCGGGTGCGACGGGCCTCATCGTCAAGGCCGTCAGGTCATCGGACAACTGCCGAAAGGAAGTGACGAGCGGATCGAAGTGCACCGTCAGCGCGACATATCCCGGGACGAGTTCCAGGAACCCCCTGGGGGGCCGGGCCGCGACGGTCGCCGCCAGTCGGGTGACCGCCTTCGCCGTGTCGGTGTCGATGGTGGAGCCGAAGGTGATGGTGAGCGCGGCATCGCCGAGCGGGGCGATCCGGGGAGGCCGAGTCACCGTGCGAACGGCGCGATCTCGATACCGGCCGACTCGAGCCGCTCGCGGAGGGCCTTCACGATCGCCACGGCATGGGGCCCGTCGCCGTGGACGCAGAGGGAGTCGGGACGAACAATCCGCCGGGTGCCGTCAATCGCGATGACGTATCGCTCCGTCACCATTCGGAGGGCCCGTTCGACTATCGCGGCCACGTCATCGAGGACCGCTCCCGGCTGGCCCCGGGGAACCAGGTGCCCGTCGGCAAGGTAGGCCCGGTCCACGAAGGCTTCGCGGGCCACGTTGATGCCTTCAGCCTCTGCTTCGGTCACCATGACGGTCCCGTCCAGTCCGAGCAACATCAAGTCGGGGTCAACGCTTCGAATGCCGCGGACGATGGCCTGGGCGATGGTGCGGTCCTTCGCGGCCCGATTATACAAGGCACCATGGGGTTTGACATAACGAAGCCGGGTGCCGTGCCCAACGCAGAACGCCGACAGCGCCCCGATCTGGTAGACCACGTCCGCCTCGACCTCCTCCGGCGAGGCCCCGAGTTCGCGGCGGCCGAATCCGACCAAGTCAGGATAGGACGGGTGGGCCCCGACCACGACCCGCCGAGCCGCAGCCCGTGAAACGGTTTCCCGCATCACGACCGGATCGCCGGCGTGGAAGCCACAGGCAACGTTCGCCGAACTGACCAGAGTCAGCAGCTCGAGGTCGGAATCGAGGCGGTAGCGCCCGAACCCTTCGCCGAGGTCGGCGTTCAGGTCGATCGACGTCACGTCGTGTCGGCCGGCACGGGGCGGATGATCCGGAAGGCGAAGCTCTGCTGGACCCATTGGCGAACCCGTTGAGAGCCTTGGACGGCCGGCTGGAATTTCATCGATGCCAGAGCCTCCTTGACCGAGGTAGCAAATTCCTCGTGGGTGGTTCGGATGACTTGAATGGTCGAGACGTCGACTCGGCCGTTGGTATCAACGACATAGTGGACGAAGGTACTGCCCTCGATGCTTTTTGCCAGAAGCTTGGCCGGATAGGTGGGCGCCACGCTGTTCGAATCGCGAACGACGGCCGAATCGACCTCGATCTCGCTGAGCGCGGTTTCCTCCACCGCGGCTGGCGCCGCCGGCTCGACGGGAGTCGTCGCCGTGTCGCCGGCGGTGCCGATGGGGAGGGTTTGCTCCGGTTCGTCAACTCGGGGGAGGGGAGTCTCGGTGGCGCCGGCCGTGCCGACTACGACCGACCAGTCGATCGCGGTTCCGGGGGCCCTCCGGCCGAGTTCCCGGTCAGGGGGTGCCAAGAACACCACGAGCTGGTCGATCGGGGAGGGGCGGTCGTCGGACCGAAGTGAATTGGTCGCCACGACCGCCACGATCGCCGCATGGACCACGAAGCTGGCCAGGGCACCGACGTCGAAGATCGGGGGTCGGGCTGGTAGCAATTCGAAACGGGCCACGCGGTACGCTCCCTTCGGGTCAACACTGCCCTGATAGCCGGACGGCGGCAAGGGCCAAGCGGTTTCGCGGTTCCGGTCATCCTGGGATGAATTAGTTTTATTTGACTAATAAAACTATATCTGCTAGATTGCCGTGTGCCGAAAGATCCCGTCGCCCAGCTCCTCACCGCCTACCCCGTCCTTCATCACGCGCTTCGGCAGCGAGAAGGGCGGGGCCTTGGTCCGGTGGGCGCCAGGGTAACCGACCACCAGGTCATCCTGTTGGCCCAGCTGGATCAAGCGAGCGGGAGGACGATGACGGACCTCGCCGTCGCGATGGGCGTCGCGCTGCCGACGATGTCGCTGTCGGTCGACCGGGTGGAAGGGCTCGGTCTCGTCAAGCGAGAGCGCGACCCCGCCGACGGGCGCCGGGTCAACCTCCGTCTGACCGATGCCGGTGTCCGCCTGGCCCGCGGTCGGTCGTTGCTCGATCCGGCCCGGGTCCGCGCCCTCTTGGCCACCCTGAGCCCCACCGAGCGGACGGCGGGGATCGATGCCTTTGTCACCCTGGCCCGGGCCGCCCAGCGACTCGGGCGAACCTCCTGAGGTCCGTCATGAACCGTCGCCAGCGACTTCGCCGCACCCGGATCCGGAACGCCTGTCTGATTGGTCCCTTGGCACTCGCAGGGGTCCTGTGGCTGATCGGTCTTCTGCTCCCGATCCGGCACGCCGAGGAGGTCCGCACCTTCCTCGGGGCCTCGGCTGAAACCGTGTGGGCCGTGTTGAACGACCTCGATGGGATGCCGAATTGGCGTCACGATATCCGCCGGCTCGAACGGCTGCCGGATCTTCTGGGTCAGGCTCGGTGGCTCGAGGTCGGATCGGGCGGCCGCAGAACCACATACCAACGGGTCGAGTCGGTGACGCCGCGTCGGTTGGTGGTGCGATCCTCGGCGCCGAATCGACAATGGGTTTATGAGATCCGGGCCCTTGACCGGGGTAGTGAACTTGCCGTTCGAGAAGAGCGGACGATCACCCATCCTATCATGCGGGCGTTGGTATTGATTTTCGGAGCGGATCGAGGTCGAATCGAGGGGTTGACGAGCGACCTTGATCGTCGATTGACTGGTCGCCGAGCCCAGCTTGCAGCGCGGCCCGTGGATTAGAACGAGCGAGACTATTCCAAGTCCGGCCGGCCGCAGCGAACCAGGGCGCGCTCCAAATGAATCTCGACGAGGTCGAAGTGAATCGTCTTGGTTCGATGGATCCAGTGGGCGGAGCAGCCGACCGATACGGCGGCGTCGATCAGCGTGACCTCGTCGATGGCCAGGAGGTGGCAGGTTCGGCGGCCCCGAAACTTGAAGAGATTCTCGTGGACTGCCACCCCACCCTCTGCGGCCCAATCGCGAGCCAGGGCCACCTCGCGGGTTCGAAAGTACCGCCAGCCGGCGAGGGCCGA
>JAYTTT010000382.1:0-4858 GCA_043744895.1 Gemmatimonadota bacterium
GGCTGGGACGCCTTAAACGCGGCCCGACTTGAATTGCCCACGACTGGAGGGCCGCCGATTCGGGTCAACCGCTTCGTCGTAGCGAATAAGGAGCAGCGGGCTATCGTTTACTATTGGTATCAAGGGCGGGGCCGAACCGAGTCCAACGAATATCGGGTTAAGCTCGACCTGATGGTGGACGCGGGTACCCGGCGGCGGACGGAGGAAGCACTGGTGCGAATCGTCCTGCCTTTGAGCCCAACCGTTCCGGAGTCTGCTGCCGACGATCTCGGCCGCCGGTTGGTCACGGAGATTGCCGCTCGTTTGGAACCGGTCCTTCCGTCCTAGACTGGCCAGGGCGCCGAGTCGGCTCCCACACCGGATTGAGCTCGCCCCGCAGCGCCCGGATCCATGCCTCGAGTCCCGCCGCGGTCGCGCTCACGGCAAAACCGGCCAGCATCAGGAACCGTGGAACCGACCGCCCCTCCGGCCACGAATAGCCCAGCCAACCAACCGCCAGGCCGGCTAGCACCACCCCCGCGAGGAGCACGCCCCAGGGGGAAGAGAACGCGAGCACCATGAGGCCCGCCATGGCCAGCACCAGGGACGGAAAGACCAACCATCGCAGCAATTTGTGGCCGATGAGGAAAACCGCGAACCGTCCATGCAGAAACGGATTCAACAATTGTCGTTTGTACCAAAGCGTTTCGAGCCCTCTGGTCATTGTGCGGACCTTCCGGCGATACTCCGCCCGAAGCGATCGGGTCCGGCCGACATAACAGATCGCGTCTTCAACCGATACCGATCGGTAGCCCATTTCGCGGGCGATCAAGGGCGAGGCGAAGTCCCGACTCAAGGCGTCGGGGAAGATCGAGTCAAACAGATTCCGCCGAATCGCGTAGAAGCAGCCGCTCGCGCCGACGATGGTGCCACGCTCGGTCTCGAGCCGGCGGACCCACATCTCGTAGCCGACGTAGTTTGATTCATCGACATTCGCTTCCCTGGCCCGGTCTCCGACACTGATATCCCGCCCAGAGGCCACCCCGACCGACGGGTCGTCGAACGCCCTGATCAAGGCCTTGAGCGCCCCTGGAGGCACCTCGACCGACGCATCCATGTTAACAACCAGGTCGCCAACCAAATGGCGGCCCGCTTCGTTTTCGGCCGCCGTTTTGCCGCCTCGGGTTGGGAGCCGGACAAGGCGGACGCCGCGATCCCGATAGGACTCGACCACGGCGTCGGTCTGATCCGTCGAGGCGTCGGAGATGACCAGTACGCCTCGCCGGTCGGCTGGGTAGTCGGCCGAGAGGATTCGATTGATGGTTCCGGCCACGACCCGCTCTTCGTTAAAGACCGGAACGCAGATCGTCAGCATCGGCCAGTCGGTTCGGGGCTCCGTCGCAATCCGCCTCGGCTTGGGCCAAAGGTAGAGCAAGAGCGGGTAGCCGGCGTATGCCAAGACCATCAGCGTTGGCGGAATGAGGACCAAGACGAGGCCAACGGTCAGCACCAGGATCTCCTATCGCCGGGCGGCGGAGAGCCCGCGATAGAGCGCTTCGTGGCGATCGAACCAGCGCCCCACCGAGAATTCCAAACTGAGCCGCCTCAAGGCCTGCTCGGCTCGGTCGCGCGCCAACCCGGGCGCGGCGATCAGACTCGCGAGCGCGGCGGCGAGTTCGGCGGGAGCGTCCGGGGCGACGAGAATCGCCTCTTGGCTACTGACGATGTCGGGTACTCCGCCGACGGCGGTTACGATCAACGGCACTCGAGCGGCCATCGCTTCCAGTACTACCATGGGAGTTCCCTCGGTCCGGGAGCTCAGCACGAGGGCATCGAAGGCTGCGAGCAGGCGGCCAGCCTGGGGTACCACCCCGTGCCATCGAATCCGATCCGCCACCCCTAAGACGACGGCCTCCTGGCGAAGGCGATCGGCGAGCGGCCCGGCGCCAACGACCGACGCGGACCACGCCATGGGAACCTGGGGCAACGCCCGGAGAAAGACATCGGGCCCTTTTTCCTGCGACAACCTCCCGACCCAGCCACAAACCAGGCCGTCAAGCGGGAGTCCGAGCGCCCGCCGTGCCGCGTCGCGGGCAAGAGGCGGGTTGTCGATCGGGAGTGCGTTCGGCAGGAGGTTGATCCGGGACCGTGGCACACCAGCCCGGGCGAGACCTCCGGCCAACGGCTTCGAGACCGCCACTACCGCGTCAAATCGTCGCAGGGCCCGACGGTCGATCCACTCGTAGAGCCGGTTCTTCCAGTCGCCCCCGGCGAAGCCGTGCACGGTTGAAACAACCGGGACGCCAACGGCTCGAGCGGCACGGAGCCCCATGACGTCGGCATGGGACCCGTGACTGTGAACGACGGACGGCCCAAGTCGCGTCAACGTCTCGATCAGTCGGGCACCTTCGAGTCGGTAGCTCCGCAAGGGCAGTCTGATCTCGATGACCTCAACCCCATGGTTTGGCAACAGCTCGAACGGTGGGCAGTGATCTTCCGGCCCAAGAAAGGCCACGACTCGGATCTGGTGGCCCCGTTGCGCCAACCCGACCGACAACGCCACGACGACTGACTCCAACCCGCCAACTGCTCCCGGCGCGGTCACGTGGACGACACTGAGGGCATCGGATCGGGACGAAGCCGAACGGCCCAACGAGGCGACCGTCGACGTCACAGCGTCGAGCCTGAGGTTGGTCCTTCGCTGCCGGGATCCCGCCGTGAAGGCGACGATTTGGGCACCGGAGGCCACTTGGCCACTCCAACCTCGGAAAAAGCCTGCACCGAGGCTGAGGGCTGGGGATCCCCAATCGAATGGCGGAGGAGCATTCCAAGCGAGCTGGCAACCCCGCCGACGAGATAGTGGAGCCACTGGAGGGACGCGGCGGCCACCGAGAAACCGAGGCCATAGCGCCGATGGAACAGCCGGATGATCGGGCGGTCGAGCCAAAGTATGCCGGCAAGCAGACCAGCCGACCAAACGAAACCGGACCGAAAACCGAGCCCTCCCGCGATGAGCCCCGCAACAGCCAGCCAAGCCATGGCCGCGCAGAGATGCTCCCGGACCCTTGCGATGCGATGATCGGGGCGACTACTAATCGAGGCGAGGCGGCTTTGCGGGACCCCACGGTCCTTCAAGTCAGCCGCGATCATCCCGGGGAGCGTCCACCTTTTCAGATGGGTCGCTTGAATCTCCTGCCGGCACTCGACCCGAGCTCCCCGGTCCTTGAGCCGCTGCCCGAGCTCGATCGCTTCGATCTGGGGCCGGTCGAAGTACCATTCGTTGAACATCCCGACCGCCAGAAAAACGTCGCGGCGGACGGCACCGCAATCGGCCCAAAAGCCGCTGTTGAGTGCCCGGGCTTCCGTTTGAAGGTAGTGGTTCGTCAGGTCGCGATAGCGGGAGACCACCCCCCTGGACTCGGCGCCGTCGGCGTAGGCCCCGCTCACCGCGGCAAGACCGGGAGACTCGAGGAAGGCCCAGGCGAACCGGCGGAGCGTGTCTGGGACCACACAGACGTCGGCGTCGATGAACACCAGAATCTCGCCGCGAGCGGCTTCTGCGCCGCGATTTCTGGCATAGGCCGGCCCATGGGATCGGCCCGGGATCCGCACGATGCAGTCTGCCACCGGGGCTGCGATTCCCACGGTGTGGTCGGTCGATCCGTCATCGACAACCACCAACTCCCAGAATGCCCGCGGCAGATCGCTTGCCATGAGAGATTCCAGCGCCTGAGGCAATGCGACTACATCGCCTGCGGTTGGGACCACGACTGAGAGGAGAACGGTCATGGTGGTCCGGCATTCCGAAACCGCAAACGATCGGCCCATTCGAGGGTCGCCTCGTGGGGATCGGCCGATCCCTCGCTTTCCCCAACGTCGATGAAACGGATCAGGTCTCCGGTTGCGGCCGTCGCGCCGCGGCGGCGCTGCTCGGCCGAATCGACGGAGCTGCCGGGCAGTTCGACCACCGTCAGTCGGCTTGGCCACCGGTCCAGACTTGCCCGAACGAGATTGCTCGGACCGACCAGAACCACCTCGGCCTGCTCCGGCAATCGGGCTGCGACGGCCCAGGCCAAGGCCAAAGGACGCTCTGCATTCGAGAGCACCGAAAAGACGAACGAGGCCCGGGGATGGCTCCGGGCAGACGTCGGCTGATCCGCACCGGGATGACTAGTCTCTTCGCTCATTCGTTTCGGTTCAGGTTGAAGCAAGGCCGATGCCGACACGGATGCACCAGTCCTTCGTAGGACTAACGCAACATGACTGCCGTTACAACGCGACAGCTGTGGTACTGGAGCCCGTTTGGCGGGGCGAACACCGATGGAATGTACCCGGTACCGGACCAGATCGTGGCTTATCCCGACCAGCAAACCTCGGTTGAGCGGTGGCCCGACTACATTGCGGCGCTTCCATTCGCTCGGCCCCCACAGACTCCTGGGTCGACCACCGCCAACCGGGCATCCAACTTGCTCGGTAGCGGGCAACGGTGGCAACTGGACTCGCAGCCGGGCCAAGTCGCCGACTGCGAACTCAATTAAACTGAACCAGGACAACCGCTTGACCAAGCCGGTGCACACGCTCGGAATCTCGGCATTCTACCACGACAGCGCGGCCTGTTTGCTGCGCGACGGGGAGATTATTGCGGCCGGCTCGGAGGAGCGCTTCACACGGAAAAAGGGTGACCCCGATTTCCCAGAACAGGCTGTGGCGTTTTGTCTACGCCAGGCCGGCATCACGATTGCCGAACTAGACTATGTCGGTTTCTACGACAAGCCACTGATCAAGTTCGAGCGGATTCTCGAAACGTATCTGGGTGTCGCCCCCAAGGGATTCAAGTCCTTCTTGATGGCAGGGCCGCTCTGGATCAAGGAGAAGCTCT
>JAYTTT010000383.1:0-54122 GCA_043744895.1 Gemmatimonadota bacterium
CTCGTCCTCGACGGCAACACCGTGTTCGAGATCGGCTCGATTACCAAAACGTTCACGGCCTCGCTCCTGGCCGACATGGTAGCCCGCGGCGACGTCACACTGAGCGACCGGGTCCAGTCATTCCTCCCCGCCACCGTAAGGATTCCGTCCCGGGGCGGGCGCGACATCACCCTGCTTGACCTGGTGACGGTCTCGTCCGGCCTCCCGCGCATGCCGAGTAACTTCAAGCCGGCCAACCCCAACAATCCGTACGCCGATTACTCCGTGCAGCAGATGTATGACTTCCTGAGCGGCTACACCCTGACCCGCGACATCGGCGCGAAATACGAGTACTCGAACCTCGGCATGGGTCTGTTGGGCCACACGCTGGCCGTGAAGGCGGGTAAGAGTTACTTCGACCTCCTCAGCGAGCGGATCCTCAAACCGCTCAAGATGGGCGACACCGAGATCACCTTGTCGCCGCGGCTCGAGCAGCGGCTCGCGTTAGGCCACAACAACGCGGGGGCCGTAGTCGCCAACTGGGACCTCCCGACCTTGGCCGGAGCCGGCGCCCTTCGGTCAACCGTCAACGACATGTTCAAGTACCTGGCGGCCCACCTCGACTCGACCAGCCGGCCGCTCGGCAAGGTCTTGGCCGCCACCCACGTTCCCCGAACGGAAACCGGGAACCCGAACCTCAAAGTCGCCATGGCGTGGCACATTCTCAAAACGCCCGGTGGGTCGATCGTGTGGCACAACGGCGGAACCGGCGGCTACCGAACCTTCCTGGGATTCGACGAGACCAAGCGGATCGGCGTCATCGTGCTGACCAATTCGTCGATCAGCGCGGACGACATCGGGTTTCACCTCATCGATCCGGCCGTGCCGCTGTCGAAGCCACCCGTGGCCCGAGTGGCGAAAGAAATCAATCCGGCGCTCCTCCCGCCCTACGTGGGCACCTATCAATTCGCCCCCGCGGTATCCCTCACCGTCACGCTCGACAACGGGGCCCTCTGGATCGAGGCGACCGGCCAACCCAAGGCGCGGCTGTTCGCCGAGTCGGATTCAAGCTTCTTCATCGCCGAGGACGACATCGGGATTTCGTTCGTCAAGGAGGGCGATGCCGTCACCCAGTTGATCGTCCACCAGGGTGGAGGACATACCCCAGCCAAGAAGATCCGTTGACCGCCGAGTCGATGCCGACAACCCTTCGGCTCGCCCTCGCGATGCTGGCAACCCCGGCCGCCGGCATGGCGGCACAGCAACCGGTCTATGATCTCGTGATCTTGGGCGGCCGGGTCATGGATCCGGCGTCCGGGCTCGACGCGGTCCGGGCCGTCGGCATCACCGGAGCAACCATCCGTGCGATCAGCCGGCAATCGCTCCGAGGCCGCGATACCCTGAACGCTCGCGGACTGGTGGTAGCCCCGGGGTTCATCGACCTCCACCAACACGTGCAGGATCCGGCCGGGTACCAGGTCGAGGTGCTCGACGGCACGACCACGGCGCTAGAACTCGACGAGGGCACTGACGACGTCGAACGATGGTACGCCGACCGGGCCGGCACCAGCCTGATCAACCACGGCGTGAGCGTCAGTCACGAGCTGTCCCGGATCCGGGTCATGGGCGGCACCGGAACTGTCGCGACGGGGCCCGCCGCGCTGGAAGCCGCCACCGCCGCCCAGCTCGACGCCATTGCCAAGCGGATGGACGACGGATTGCGTCAGGGCGCTGTCGCGGCTGGGATCATGATCGAATACACGCCTGGCGCTCGCGACCGTTCACATCCACGTTCGGAGTCTGGAGGAGCCGTTCTACTTCCTCGAAACCGAGGAGGTCATCGCCGCCGCCGCGGCCTCCGGCACGTCCGCTCACATCGTGCACATCCAGAGCTCGGGCGGCGAAGATACCCCTCGGATGCTCGAACTGATTCGAGGGGCCCGACGGCGAGGTATCGACGTCACGGCCGAGGTCTACCCGTATCCGGCCGGCATCTCATCGATTGAAGCGGCGAACAACAATGATTGGCAATCCTGGCCAGACCGAAAATTCGCCCGGTTCGAATGGCCGGCCACCGGCGAGCGGCTGACCCGCGAATCATTCGGGCGCTACCACGCAGAGGGCGGCTATGTGATCGACCATGACAATACCGAGAAGGTCGTCACGGCCGCAGTGGCTGACTCGTTGACCCTGATCGCGAGCGACGGCGTCCGGCTTACCTCCGGGGCAAGGCAAAGACACTATCCCAGACCGCCAGGGCCGGCTTGGGCCGAAGAGCGGCGTCGAAAACCCCCAGCGACGCAAACGGACGAATCGCATCCCGGAGGTCGGCCGGGAAGAAGGGGAGATCGAGATCGGTCGGGGCCAGTTGCAGCCAGCCAATCGCCGTCGTCTGGCTCAGCAGTTCGAGGTGGCGGCGGAAGTATTTGGCCTGGGTCGCCGGCGACGACGTGAGGTTCAGGACCGACGCGCTCGACCATCCACCCTCGACCACCATGACCGGAAGGCTGCGGCCGTTGAGAATCCGCCGGTAGTAGTCGGTCGGCAGCTGGTCGGGATCGGACCAGCCAAAATACGGATAGGAGGAGAGGCCGAGCAGCTCGACGAAGGGAAAGTCCGCGAAATCCTGTTCGATCCCAAGGTATGGCTGATTCACCAATTTTCCCCAGGCGACTTCGACCTGCACCGAGACGAACAGCTTGGGCGGACTCGGCAATGCCTTGACCGCGGTGGCCGTGACCCGGGCGGCGGCCACGATAGCTTGATAGAGCGGCATCGGCGCCGCGATCCGGATCAGATTCGTCTCGGCCACGAGCCCGACATACTCCGGGTGAAACCGGCGCACGAACGCCAGAATCCACTCCCGATAGGCGGCCTGCACCGCCGGCTCGGTGAAGCTCCGGCCTAACGCCCGCAACCGGGGCGCTTCCTGGCCCCGTGAAAGACCGTCGTTGGGATCGGCAATGAAGACCAGCTTGAGACCCTTGGCGCGGTAGTAGCCGATCAGGCCGTCTTTTTCCCGGCGGAGAATCGTGTCGGGTGCCACCCCGGCCAGGAGATCGGTCCAGGGCAACTCCTCGTGGACGATCGCGATGTCGGCCCGGCGGGTCCAGGCCTCGAGGGCCTGGACCGCCACATCCTGGTCGAGCCGCGGCGGAAAGCCCGAGAAACCGAGATAAAACGAGCGCGTCGGCTGAGCCGGCGGTTGCGGGCCGCCAGGGTCGCCCGCGCAGCCGGCCAGGCCTAGGGCCACAACGACGACCCAAACGCACGTGTTGGACACCGGAAACCTCCTTGAGGAGTCTTTGGGTGCAGGAACGATGCCGGGCATAGGACACCCGTCTCCCCCCGAATCGTCGCGCGCGGCCTATCTTGAGAACCATGAATCGTCCAACGGCGAACGGTCCGCCTGAATATTCCCGCGGCTACCTCCGTTACGCCCTCGGGCTCCTGGTGGTGGTCTACACCTTCAACTTCATCGACCGCCAGATCCTGGTCATCCTCCAGGAGTCGATCAAGCAGGAGATGGGCTTGTCCGACGGGCAGCTCGGCCTGCTCTCGGGCTTCACGTTCGCGATCTTCTACGTGACGTTGGGTCTTCCGATTGCCCGAATCGCCGATCGGGGGGTTCGCCGGAACGTGATCGCGTGGTCGGTCGGCTTCTGGTCGCTGATGACGGCACTGGCCGGATTGGTTCGGTCGTTTCCGCAACTGGTGGCGGTTCGGATCGGCGTCGGGATCGGCGAAGCGGGCGGGTGCCCGCCCGCCCATGCCCTCATCTCCGACAACTTCCCCCCCCGTCAGCGGGGCCGGGCGCTCTCGATCTACTCGCTGGGCGTGTACCTGGGCGTGTTGTTTGGATTCGTGGCCGGCGGATGGCTCAACCAGTTCTTCGGATGGCGAACGGCGTTCATGGTCGTCGGCCTCCCGGGACTACTGGTGGCGCTCCTGGTCCGGTTCACGATCCGCGAACCGCGTCGCGGGCAATCGGATCCGGGCGGTCCAACCACCGCGGCACCGCCCCTCCGCGAGGCGCTGGCCACGCTCTGGGCCCTTCGCTCGTTTCGGTAACTTGCCCTCGGCGCGGGATTCACCGCCTTCGTGACCTACGCCACCGGCAACTTCGGGCCGTCATTCCTCGCCCGGACCTATCATCTCAAGTCGGGCGAGATCGGCACCATCCTCGGCTTGGTCGGCGGCATCGCCGGAATGAGCGGAACCTATCTCGGGGGATTCCTGGGTGATCGCTTCGGGGCGCGGGATGCCCGGTGGTACCTGCGGGTTCCGGCTATCTGCCTCACAATCGCGATTCCGCTCCGGATTGCCGCCTATCTGGTCGGCGACCTCCGGATCGCCTCGGCCCTCATCGGGATCACCGAGCTGCTGGCGCTCACCTACCTCGGCCCCGTCATCGCCATGTCCCATGCCATGGTGCCCCCGGCGATGCGGGCGTTTGCCTCGTCGATCCTCTTCCTGGCTCTCAATCTGGTCGGCCTGGGGATCGGACCGGTGTTCACCGGCGTCCTCAGCGATGGCCTAACGCCTCGGATGGGTCCCGACAGCCTTCGCTGGGCCCTTGCGATCACCTGCCTGGCCTGGGTGCCCGCCGTCAGCCTCTTCCTGCTCGCGACCCAGACGTTGCGGCAGGACACCACCGCCACCATCAGTTGAGGAGCGGTTCGACCTTGAACCGGCGGAGCGCCGGGCCGAAGCGGCTCAATGATGGCCTTGAATTTCATGGGTGTCTCGGCGACTGGGGGGTGGGCTTCAACACGGGGGCCACCTCGGCGTGTAACTCGAGGATTCGGCGTTCGGCATCGAAGGTGACGAGGACCACGCGCCGGGGCCGAAACGCGAACACCGTATCGAGCATCAAACTCGGCGGAACCGCCGCCCGGGCCCGCCGCGCCCGCTCCGTCGCCTCCCGCTCGGCCCGCCCGGCGTAGAGTCCGGTGTCGGCGTCGGGTACCGCCGCCTTGGCGAAGGCCGCCGCATCGTTGTCGGTCTTCTCCCGCCGGGTCAATGTGACTCGGACCCGATGGTCACCAGGCGGGACTGGGTAGTCGTTCAGCAAATAGAGGGGCCGGTCGTGGCGAAGCCCCGCCCCGCGAACCGTCGCCTCGCCGATGCCATGACCGTCCACCTCCACCCGGAGGGCGTAGGTGGCGAACCCACCCTCGCATTCCACTCGCTGGCGCATGTGCTCCGGGCGCTCCGCTTGCTCCTTGGCCGAGACCGGGCGGCAGACCTCGATCCGCTCAGGCCGGGCACTCCATGACAAGCGGAGCCGCGCCGAATCCTCCAAGTGATAGGCCACCGGGAGCGCGGACCCGTAGGCCAGCAGCGCGAGCCCCGCCACGGTGGCCATTCCCGCAGCGACTGACCGGCCCGGGCTCATTTCGGACACCAGACATCGATCTCGATGTCCCGCTCCGGTTGCGGTGGCGCCAGCGCCGCAACCTGCCGGTTGAACTGATCAAACGCCGCAAGGGTTCCGGCGAGATCTCCCGGTGCCATGGTCAGGGTCCCCAGGCGATGGCGATCCACCCGAGCCTGCAATTCCGCCTCCCGGTCGTTGAAGAGCCGCTCGTGAAGCCACTTCGGACCCTCGCGGCCGACGCAATCGCGGGGCGGGCACCCGCACACGATCACCCCCGGTGCTCCCTTGCGGATCAGCAGTTCGATCACGGAAGAATGGAGATTGCCCACGCAGGGCACCGCGTGGACATGGGCGCCACGCTCCCGTAACCCGGCGACATGGGCTGCCGGGGCCTGGACGCAACAAACGGCAATGACCGGCGTTGGCAAAGGAATCTCGGGCAACGCCATCAGCTGATCTCGCCCGCTCCGGCCCGGGGGTCCAACTCCCATCGGAGCACACGACCCGGCGCAGATCCCACAACTGACGCAGAGCGCGGGATCGACCCGTGCGACCAGCGTCGGCCGGTCATCGTCCCGCGCCACCATGGTGATGGCTTCCCAGGGACAATCCTGGGGACACTGGTTGCACCCGGTACACCGACGGGTGTCCACCGTGCTCGGCGCCCAACTCCCTTCCCTCGGTCGCCGGGTGAGACGGGGCACCAGCAGCGTCACCAACGTCCCGCCGAGGAACCAGCCCCACGCCAGACCCGGGGTCAGCCGCTCGGATACCGGCAGCCACCAGGCCACGACGAAGTCGATCGGTGTGGAGGGCGCGAGCCGGAGCGGGTCGGCCGCGGGCCCAAGGGGGGCTGGCAGCAGGACCGAGGTAACCGTCAGGGCACCGATCATGGTCCACATCAGGCGCCGGGGCGGCAGCAGAACGGGCCGAGCCAGCCGGGAAACATGGAGCCACAGTCCGACCCCGAGCCCGAGCGGCAGCGCGATGTGGATGAAGAGGTTGACGAAGAAGAAGGCGCTCGGGACCGGGCCGTCGCCGGCAAAGATCCGGCTCAGCGGCTCGGAGAAGATCGGCAGCACGTCGAAGAGCCGGCCCCCTTCGAGCGCCAGCCGTTCGCCGAAAGTATCCCACGCCATCACGAATCCGGTCCAGGCGCAGACCAGGCCGGCCCCGAACAGGAACAGGCCCGACATCCAGGCCAGCGTGCGAGGCCCCCAGCTCCGGTCCTGGGCCAACATCCGCAAGGCATGGAGTGCCGCGGCCACCACGAACAGATCGGTCGCGTACCGGTGGAGGGTCCGCATCCAGGCGCCGAGCCACGGATCGGCGGCGAGACGTGCCACCGAGTCGGCTGGGGACCCAACCCGATAGTAGAGGACCAGATAGAGCCCGGTTCCGAGGAGGACCAAGAGCATCGCGTTAGCCACCGTCCCAGCCTGATGAATCGGGTTTCGCTCCCACCCGTACAGCCGAGTGAGAACGGCATCGAGGCCGGCAAGAACCCGGCGGAAGGGCCGTTTGAGAAAGCGCATATTGACGTTGGGCCTATTTTATCATATCATCATGATGTTAGCAAGATTCTCCGGCCCCGGTCAGCGACCCCATGTGGCTCAATAGTACAGCCCAGACGGCACTCCGCGCGGTGCTCTGCATCGCCGAACAGGGCGACGATCGCCCGATGCGAGTCGACGATGTCGCCGCGTCGCTCGGTTGCCCAAGGAATTACCTCTCGAAGACCCTCCATGCGCTGACTCGAGCCGGCATTCTGCGCTCGACCCGCGGGCCGAATGGAGGGTTCCAGCTGGTCGATCCTCCCGGGCGTCTTGCCCTCGCCCGCGTGGTCGGCCCCTTCGAGCCCGCCGGCGAACGGCGATGCCTGATGGGACGGGCCACTTGCGGCGACGCCCACCCCTGCGTGGTCCACCACCGCTGGTCGCGCGCCGCGGCAGCGGTCGAAAATTTCTTCGGTCAGACGACGGTTGCTGACCTGCTCAAGAAGGACACCCGACCCCGCGCCACCTGACCATGGAGAGGAGGATCCGAATGCCCCCACCGCTCAATCCGTCCGAGGAGCCCGTCGAGCGCCCGCCGCTCGGACAACGAGTCTTCGACAATGTCTTTCTGCTGCTCGCGCTCGGCATGCTGATCATGTTCGTGGTCTATACCGGTTGGGGGATGTGGGAAATCCTCTCGATGCCACAGGCCACCCTTCCCTGAGAGGTTCTGATGCTCACCAAAGTTCATACCGGACTCGATCCGGTTCCGGGAATCTGGTGGAAGCCGGCTCACAAGGCCGAAAAGATCTGGGTCGCCATCGCCTTCGGTTGGTGCATGGTGCTCTTCGCGATGATGCCCCTGTGGCACTACCGGGGCGGGCAGAACCCCTCGGGTGTCCGCCGCCGAGTCGACCCGAAGGCCTACTACGCCAGGACGCTGGCCTTCGCCAAGCAATACAAGGTCGGTGAAGACCAAGGGTTGCCGATCGCCGAGCCGCCGGCTGGGGCCGACATCTACCTCGTCGGACTCACCTTTCAGTGGTATCCGATCCTCAAGCTCGAGCGCGGCAAGGAGTACATGCTTCACTTGTCCTCGCTCGACGTCAACCACGGCTTCTCGCTCTTTCCCCTGAGCGTCAATTTCCAGGTGGTGCCGGGGTACGACTACGCCTTGCGGGTCACCCCGACCGCGTCGGGAGACTTCCGGATCATCTGCAATGAGTTCTGCGGCATCGGTCACCACACCATGGTCGGCCGGGTGATCGTGGTCGATGACAAGGGACGGCAAGTCAGCGACAACGCCACCGCCAAAGTTGGATCGGGAGGTGCGCCATGACCGCGCTTGCCGTGGCTTCATCCCGGGTCTGCCCCGCAACGGGGCGGACGATTCATCGCCAGGCCGAGTGGCTGGTCAAGGTCAATGCGGTGGTGGCGGTGGTCTCATTGCTGGTCGGCGCGATCGCCGCCCTGCTGCTGGTGCTGACCCGATGGCAAGCGGTGCACCTCCTGCCCGCCGTGTGGTACTACCGGCTGCTCGGCGTGCACGGCATGAACATGCTGATCTTCTTCATCATCTATTTCGAGATGGCGGTCCTCTGGTTCGCGAGTACGGTGCTGCTCAATGCCCGCCCGGCGGCACCGAAATTCGGGTGGTTCAACTTCGGCCTGATGCTGACCGGTACGCTGATCGTGGAGTGGGCTCAATGGACCGGCCGCGCGGACGTGCTGTTCACGTCGTATCCCCCGCTGAAGGCCCACCCCCTCTACTATCTGGGTGTCATCTTGTTCGCCGTGGGTGCGCTGCTGGTGGTCTGCCAGTTCTTCGCCACCCTGGTGATTGCCAAGCGGGAGAAGACCTACAGCGGCTCGATGCCGCTGGTGGTCTACGGCGCCGTCACCGCGGCCATCATCGCGGTGATCACCCTGGTCCACGGCGCCCTGGTGTATATCCCGACGTTTCTCTGGTCGGTGGGCCTGATTCCCTACGTCGACCCTGAGATCTACCGACTGCTGTGGTGGGCCCTGGGCCATTCGTCGCAGCAGATCAACGTGGCCGCGATGGTGGCGATCTGGTACATGCTGGGCGCGCTCACAGTCGGGTCCGTGGTGCTCAACGAAAAGGTCAGCCGGTCGGCGTTCGTGCTCTATATCCTGTTCATTTCGATGGCCTCGGCCCACCATCTTCTGGTCGACCCCGGCTTCGGTTCGGCGTGGAAGATCGTGAACACCTCCTACTTCATGTACATGGCGGTGCTGGCATCGATGGTCCACGGCTTCACTGTCCCGGCCGGCATGGAGCTCGGGATGCGGCTCCGCGGGTTCAACGACGGGCTGTTCGGGTGGCTCCGCCGGGCCCCATGGGGCGATCCCGGTTTCTCCTCGCTGGTGCTCTCGGTGGTGGTGTTCGGTTTCGTGGGTGGCATCACCGGGGTGACTCTCGGAACCGAACAGATCAACATCATCGCCCACAACACACTCAGGATCCCGGGGCACTTCCATTCGACCGTGGTCAGCGGCACGGCGCTCGCCTTCATGGGCGCGACTTACTATCTGCTGCCGCTGATCTTCCAACGGAAGGTCGCGTTCTGGAAGCTTGCCAAGATCCAGCCGTACCTGTTTGCCGGCGGGCTGCTCTTGCTGGTTATGGGGATGACCTTCGCGGGGAGCTTCGGCGTCCCCCGCCGCCATTGGGACATCTCGTTCTCGCAGGCGCCCTTCAACGTTCAGTTTAATCCTGCGGTGGACCTCTTTCTCGCCATCATGGGGATCGGCGGCGTCATCGCGGTCATTGGGGCGCTGTCGTTTATCCTCATCGCCGTCAAATCGGTGTTCTTCGGCGAGCGGGTGACCGAGTTCCCGCGGGGCGCCGAAATTGCGGGGATCCCGCAGGGCCTTACCAACCCGCCGGTCCACGTGGCCAACGTTGATGAGCTCAACGAGGCGCTCCATGCGCCGTCGCGTGGGTTTGCCGGCGCCACGCCGGGGACGTTGGTGCTGGTGGGCGTATTCTTGGTGGCGTTCATGCTCTACTATTTCGCCAATTGGAAACTGCTCAGCTTCCTCTGGAAGATCGGATGACTGGACCACGGCCCGGCCGGCCTGGCGCGGCGTCGCTTGCGTTGCTGATGATCCTGGTGATCACGGCGGCGTGGTGGGCGCTCGCTCTGTGGCCGGCCGGTGTCGTGGAGCCGGCGTGGTTGCTGCGGACCCGAGCAGCCTGTTTTGGGTCGCTGCCCGGCGGCTTACCGGATGCCGGGGGATGGATCCTGCTCATCGGCGAGCCGATCGGCATGGTGGGTGTCCTGCTCGCGGTCTGGGGCGGGACGCTTCGGGAGGACCTTCGGCGGTGGCGGCGGACCGCCGTCGCGGTCGCGGTGGTCGCTTTCCTCGGGGCCGTGGCGGTGGGTCAGCGAGTGGCATTCGCGGCGGGGCTTGGGGCCGGTCCGTCACCGACACCCTCTGGAACCGCGACCCGAATGAACTTCGATGCGAGGGCCATCGTCCTGACCGACCAGCACGGGCGCCGAACCTCCCTGGGCAACTTCCGGGGCCGCCCGGTCCTGCTGGCCTTTGCCTTCGGTCATTGCACCACGGTGTGCCCGGCGATCGTTCGTGACGTGCGAAGCGCTCGAGCATCGGCGAACCGTGGTGAGGTTCCGCTCGTGGTCATCTCGATCGATCCGTGGCGAGACACACCGGCACTGCTTCCGTCCCTGGCGCTGGCGTGGGAATTGGGCCCGGAGGACCGGGTGCTGTCGGGAAGTGTCGAGGAGGTCGAACGGACCCTCGATGGGCTTGGGGTCGGAAGGCGGCGGAACGACCGGACCGGAGACATCGATCACAGCGGCACGGTAATGGGCCTCAACGATCGCGGCTATATTGTGTGGAGACTCGACGGCGGGTGGGGCCGGGTCCAGGAGTTGCTAGCCGCTCTGCCACCGTCTCCAAGCCGGCATTGAGACCCGGAGGCATGACTGTGAACCGTACGATTCCCCCGATCATCCAGGGCGGGATGGGGGTGGGTGTTTCCGACTGGCGCCTGGCCCGGGCGGTCTCCCTTCGAGGACAGTTAGGCGTCGTTTCCGGCACCGCCCTCGACACCGTGATGGTCCGCCGGCTTCAGGACGGCGATGCCGGTGGCGAGATGCGGCGGGCCATGGCCGAGTTCCCGATGCCCGGCGTTGCCGACGACGTGCTCAGGCTTTACTTCCGCCCGGATGGTCGCCCGCCGGGAACGCCGTACAAGATGCTCCCCGTCTACAAGCAGGTGATGAGCCAGGCCCGCCAGTTGGTGTCGGTGCTCGCCTCGTTTGTCGAGGTGTACCTGGCGAAGGAGGGGCACGACGGCATGGTCGGGATGAACCTGCTCACCAAGGTCCAGATCCCCACTCTCCCCTCGCTCTACGGCGCCATGCTGGCCGGGGTCGACGTCATCTTGATGGGTGCCGGCATTCCCCGGGAAATCCCGGCCGCGCTCGACCATCTGGCGCTCCATCAGCCGGCATCGCTCCGATTCGAGGTCGAGGGACTGCCGTCCGGGCGGGCGGAACACCTGACGCTGGAACCGGCCCAATTCTGGACCACGCCGCCGCCCGAGCTTCGACGCCCAGCATTCCTGGCCATCATCGCCAGTAATTCCCTCGCGACCATGCTGGCCCGGAAGGCCACCGGCCGGATCGACGGCTTCGTCATCGAGGGCCCGACCGCCGGCGGCCACAACGCGCCGCCGCGGGGCGAGCCGCGATTCAACGAACGGGGCGAGCCGCTGTACGGGGAACGGGACGTGGTTGACTTAGCGAAGATCGGGGAACTCGGCCTGCCGTTCTGGTTGGCGGGCGGCACCGGGCGGACGGGAGCTCTGCCTAACGCTCTGGCGGCAGGCGCGGCCGGAATACAGGTCGGCACTCTCTTTGCCTTCTGTGACGAGTCCGGGCTGGCCGAGGACCTGAAGCGTTCGGTGCTGACCCATGCGGCCCGCGGCGAAGTAACGGTGAAGACGGACCCGCGGGCGTCGCCCACTGGCTACCCATTCAAAGTGGTGAGCTGGCCGGGGGCACCCGGTGACGATGTCGCACGGGAGCGGCTCTGCGACCTGGGCGGCCTCCGCGTGGCATACAGTACGCCCGAGGGAACAATCGGCTACCGCTGCCCCGCTGAGCCGGTGGGTGCCTACGTCAAGAAGGGCGGCAAGGCCGAGGACGCCGTGGGCCGCCAATGTCTCTGCAACGCTCTGACCGCCGACATCGGTCTCAGCCAAGTCCGGAAGAGCGGCAAGTCAGAGCCGCCCCTCGTCACCAGCGGCGACGATCTCGCTTCGATGGGCGACTTCCTGGCGGGCCGGACCCATTACTCGGCGGCCGAGGTGCTCGACTATTTAGTTCAGCGGGTAGAGCTCGACCCCGATTTTTGAAGCCGCGGCATTGAGGCGCTGATCATAGCTCGCCAGGCGGATTCGCTGCCCCTGGCGGAGGAGAAAATCCATCGAGGCGACGTGGAGCGCGTCCAAGGTCCGCACCGGAACGGCAAACGGTTCGGCGGCGCGAACCAGGACCGGCCGGAGGAGCTCGACGAACGCGAGACGCCCCAAGAGTGCTTCGGCCGCGGCCCGGTGTGTCACCGCCAGTCCGCGACCGTGCAGCCGCACCCAGACTTCATACTCGAGCAGTCGGCTGGTGATGATCGGCGCCAGCCAGATGGCGTCGGGCGGGCGCCGGTCTTCGGCGAGAAGATGGGCGAGCGCGACCGAGGTGTCCAGGTAAATCACCGATCGCCCCGGTCGTGGTTCAGTTCACTGAGGATCGTGGCCAGGGGCGCCACCGCGGGGCCGCCCGCCGGGATGGAGCCAACCATCAGGGGCGGGGTGATCCAACCCTTCCGGACCGCGTCAGCCAACAGTGCATCGGGTGCCATTTCACTTCTCCCTGCCCGGGGCGGTATGAGTTCGGCCACCACCCGTTCCCGGTCGGTGACCAGCACGACTTCGCCGGCCGCTACCAGCCGAACGTATTCGGCCAGCTTGTTCTTGAGGGTTTTGAGGCCGACGGCAAGCATGGATGCAAGGTAGCTTCTTGGAGCTACTTCGGCAAGTGTCTGAGCTGGTTTGGTCATGGCACCAAGCTACTGGCCCAGTGGCGCGGGAGTTAACCACATTTCCGCGAGCCTTATCGAATTCGCGCCGGTTTTCGAATCCGGACCGCCCGCTCCAGTTCGTCCGCGTTCTGGAGCACTTTCTGCCTGAGGTCGCGCGGGAGTTGCGGGTGGTCGGCCAGATACGTTTGGACGATATCGAGGGCCGACTGGGTGGTCTGGCCACCGAGGAAGGCCCCAAGCCAGGCGCCGAGAAAGAAGATCCGCCGGTTAGCCTGGATGAACGGCAAGGAGTCGAGGGCCGGCCGGAGGAACCGTACAGTGAGTTCCTGATGCTCGATGGCGTTGAAGGGGCCCAGACTGCCGGTGGCCCAGTCTTCGTTGAGAGACCGATCGGCGAAATAGCGCCGGAACAGTTCTGCCTTCACGGCGGCGCTCGGTCGCCCGGCTTCGGCGATGAACCGGCGGCGGCGACCGTCCGGCGTCGTGTCACGGGCCGCCTGGGCGGCCAGCGCGCTTTCTGCTTGGGGCGCTCCGAGAATCACGAGGCGCTCGACGACATTCCAGCGGGTCGGGTCGCGCACCGGTTCTCCAGCCGCCGAGTCGGCGGTCAGCAGCGTGTGGAGCCGGTCGACCGCGCCGGACGAAGCCGCGAGCGCGATGAACGCGTCGAGGTGGCCGCGCCGGATGCCGTACGGCCGGCTGCCATCGAGGGCTCCCTCCCACAACACCCGCTCGGCCTCGGTGCGGATCGCCTCCTGCTGCGCCGGCGACAGGTACGAGCGGACGGTGCGTTCGAGGCGCCCGAGCAGGGTCGGAACAATCTGCTCATCCGGTTCTCGAGGGAGTTCCCGGAGCACGAGCCGGGCAAAGCGCGCCGGCTCCATTCGGGTATCGCGCACCTGGTCCCAAAGGGCGCCCCAGAGCATCGACCGGAGAAACCCATCTGTGACCTGCCCGATCGCCCCGCGTTCGAGCGCCTCGGTACTGGCCGAGTCGAGGAGTGACAGGAAGTAGCCGTAGTCGGCGGCGTTCGGAAAGACGAATTCGGGCGCCGGTTTGCCGCGGGCGGCCCGGACTTCCGTTGTCGCCGCGGTCAGGGTGACGGGAATTCGTTCCGGGGGCCGGTCCCGATAGGCCAGCAGCACCTCGGTTCGCATCGGCCACGGTGCCTGGCCGGACACCACCGGCCGGGCGGCGCGTTGCCGCAACACCAACCGGGCAATCTTCCCGTCACGAACCGTTAGGCGGGTTTCCACGACCGGCATCCCGGGACGGAGCATGAAGTTCCGGCCGAACGACCCAAGCGAACGATGAGCGGCGCGGCCGATCGCGCCGAGCAGATCCTGCCAGGTGGCGTTGGCATAGGCATGCTGGGTCAGAAAGGCGCGAACCCCCTGCTGGAAGGCCGAGTCTCCCACCAGGAAGTTGAGCTGCTTCAGCACGCTGGGCGCCTTGTTATAGACGATGGCGCCGTAGGCACTCTTCGCGAGGTCGAGATTGGCCATCCGCTGCCAAAGCGGCGTCGTGCCGAGCGTCTGATCCACGCCGTACGCGGTTGGCTTGTTGCCCTGATAGAACGTCTTCCAGGCGTCGCTGGCCGGCTCGAGATCGGCCATTGCCTTGGCGCCCATGTAAGTGGCGAACCCCTCTTTCAGCCAGAGGTCGTCGAACCATCGCATGGTGACGAGGTCGCCGAACCACTGGTGGGCGGTCTCGTGAAGGATGGTCGAGAACCGGCCGAGCCGCCGGGTCAGCGTGGGGCGCTCCCGAAAAATGAACCGGTCTTCGCTGTACATGATGACGCCGGGGTGCTCCATGCCGCCGAAGGGAAACGCCGGGGCCAGCACCAGGTCGAATTTCTCGAACGGATACGGGATCCCGAAGTACCGCTCCATCCAGTCGAGCGCCCGGTGTTGGAGGGCGAGGAGCGTGTCGGCGTCGGCCTCGTTGGCGCGCGACGCACGGACCAGCAGGTTCACCGTTCGCCCTTTGTGGGTCGACGCAAGGCGGGACCATGGCCCGGCGGCGAATGCCATCAGGTAGGTGGGAAGCGGCCGGGTTTCCGTGAAATAACTGGTGACGTGGTCCGTGGCGGTATCAGCCCGCTGGAGCGAGCCATTGGCCAGGGCATTCCACGAGCGCGGCGTCGTCAGGGAGAGGGTAACCCGCGCTTTCAGGTCGGGCTGGTCGAAGCAGGGGAACAGTTGATTCGCGTCGGCCGGGACGAGCAACGTGTAGAGATAGTCGCTCCCATCGGCCGGGTCGTGGACCTTGATGATGCTGGCGCCCGCGGGGGCGATGTCGGCGACGAAGGCGATCGCGACGGAATTCGGGCCTGATTCGAGGAGGCGGGCGGGAATCCGAAGGTGATTGCCGTTGAAGGCTCCGCTCCCGATCGGCGAGCCATTAGCGGACACCGAGCGAAGGCGGCGCCCGCGAAAATCGATGATGGCATCGCCCCGACCCTGGCGCCGGAAGCGGATCGTCACGGCACCGATGGCGCTGTCGAGCGGGGTGAGGTCCAGCTTCAGGTCGTAGCGGACCTCCTGAATCGTCCCGGCTCGCCAGACCGCGAGCGCGCGGGAGATGCCGTGGCCCATGGACCCCGCGGGGACGGCCTGAGCTTGGAGCGTTGCCGGCAGCGTGAGCACCGCGACCACGGCGAAGGAAGTAAGCACCGCGGTTGGCTCAGCGGTCGTGAATTCGGTGGGCCGGATCCGGCTGGCGGTGGGCCGCTGCGAGCACCGCAGTGAGCACCACGAGACCGGTGACTTGGTGGAGCACGCCGAGCGCCACCGGCACCTTCAGCAGCAGCGTCGTGATGCCGAGTCCGACCTGGACCAGCACCGCGAGCCCGGCGGCTCCGGCGGCGCGGCGAAGCGGCTCCGGCACGCCGGGCCGACGGCCGAGCCCGGCAAGGATCAGCAACACGGTCGCGGTACTGAGGGCCAGGACCCGATGATGAAACTGCGCCGCCGCCGGGTTCTCGAAGGCGTTGCGCCACCCGATACCGGGCAGCAGGTAGCCTGGAGGCACGATCTGGCCGCCCATCAGCGGGAATGTGTTGTAAACCCGGCCGGCGTCAAGACCGGCGACGAATCCGCCCGATAGCAACGTGACGATGGTCAGGGTCACCGCCGCGGTCCGCCAGCCGCGCAGGAACCGGGGCGGTGGCTCGGGGCCGGCCCGGCGGGGGCCCAGGTCGAGGGCGGTCCAGATGCAGACGATGTAAATGGCCAGCGCCATGCCGAGGTGAGCGGTGAGCCGGTATGGGCTGACGTCGTGCCGAACCTCCAATCCGCTCTTGACCATGTACCAGCCTAGGACGCCCTGCGCGGCGGCGAGCACCGGCAAGAGCAGCAGCCGGCGGCGGTGAGCGGGCCTGAGATGAGCCTTCGCTAAGAACCAGAAATACGGAACGGCCAAGATCAATCCAACGAGGCGGGCCAGTAGCCGGTGGACCCACTCCCACCAGAAGAGAGTCTGAAACTGGCCGAGCGAAATTCCGCGGTGAACGGTCTGGGCTTCGGGAATGGCCAGGTAGCGTTGGTACGCCTCGTTCCAATCGGAGTCCGAGAGGGGGGGCAGGACTCCCGACACCGGCCGCCACTCCGTAATCGAGAGTCCGCTCTCGGTCAGGCGGGTAATGCCACCGATGGCGACCGCGAGGGCAACGGCGGCCGCCGATGCCAGCAGCCAGCGGCGGACCCGGAGATCCGATTGGGCGGTGGTTTCGGTCGGGGTGGTCACGACTGGAATCTAGGCAGGTCGCTGTCGAACGTCGCTGGTTCGGATCCTGGCGGGACATTCGGTGGCCAACCTGTCCGCCACGCAAGGGAAAGCTGCCCTTGACAATGGGAACGATGACGGCCGGCTCCTGACCCGGCCCGCAGTCGTCAACGAGCAACTGAATCGGTGTTCCCATGCGGATCGTTCATGGATTCAATGCCGACGGCCCATTTGCCAGGGGCCGTTCGTTCCCGAGGGCCTGCGCCGAGGTTTTCTGATACTCCTCCAGAGCCGCCGCCGTCAGATAGACCGGTGTGCCGGGAAATCGGGCGACCACCACCGCGGCGCCCATGTAGTGATCATGGTCGGGGTGGGAGATCACGATCGCCTTGAGCTTCTTCCCGGTGGCCGCGATCCGGTCGACCATCTTCCGGGCGTCGCTGACATGGTATTGGGCGTCCCACAGAATCGCCTCGGTCGGCCGCGCCACCAGCGTGGCCGTGACGTCGAAGGCGGTGGAATCGGATCCAAACTCCTCGATCGTGAGCGCGGGCGCAGGCACCGGCCTGGCGGCTACCCCAAGGATGACGACAAGAGCGCCTAACGGAATCCATGGTTGCACAACGACCTCCAGAGGAAGGGGGCGGGCTCGGGCACGGAACGAAATAGCGTCGGGGGTGATTGCCGGGCGCAAACTGGCTGGGATGACTGGCTCCGTTCGGGTGACGAGCGGGCCCGGATTGGCTCGGCGGGTACGGGCCGGTTGCGGACCCCGGCGCGTGGCCCGATGATTCCAGCCATGGAACCCGTTGACGTCCGCCCATCCCGGGTGGTGCTCATCACCCTGCTGGTGGGTCTCTTCTTCACCGGGCAGGCCGTGTCGATGTCGCTCGCCGCGGGCCGGTTCCAGTTTGCATGGGACGTGCTCCAGGAACTGCTCTACTGGCTGGTGTGGGTCGCGCTGTCGCCGTTGCTGGTGACCCTCGCCCGCCGCTGGCGGCTCGAGACGAAGCCCAATCGCGGCGCGATCGCGGCCCACATATTCACCTCAGTCCTGCTCGCGATCGGCCAAACGGTTGTGGCGTTCTCGGTGCACGTGGCGGCGCTGTGGCTGACCAGCGCCATTTCAACCGCCGATGCCATTCGACTGATCACGCACCTCCGGCCTGCGATGGTCTGGGGTGTGTTCATGGGCGTCTTCTTCTACTGGGTCGTCATCGGCCTGGTGGCGCTCGCCCGGTATCGCCGGCTGTACGCGGCCGAACAGCTGAGCGCGGCCCAACTGGCCGGCCGGAGCGCCGGTCTCAAAGCCACGCTGGCGGCGGCGCAACTGGACGCGCTCCGGTCACAACTCCGGCCCCATTTTCTCTTTAACACCCTGAACGCAATCTCGGTGCTTGCTCCTGATCAGCCGGCCAAGGCCCAGCGGATGATCATCAGCCTGGGCTCACTGCTCCGGCGGAGTCTGGACGAAAAGGAACACGAGATTCCTCTCAGTCAGGAGCTGTCGCTCCTCGAGGACTACCTCCACATCCTGCGGATGCGGTTCGGCGATCGGCTCGCGGTGACGGTCGCGGGGCCGGATGACGCCGGGGCCGTTCTGGTTCCGGTCCTGCTGCTGCAACCGCTGGTCGAGAATGCCATCGAGCATGGATGGGCCGAGGCGGAGGAACGGGCGAGCCTGACCATCGCCGCGGAGCGGGACGGCGGGCAGATTCGCCTGACGGTTACCGACAATGGCCCGGGGCTTGGTGGCGCAGGGCCGGTGCCCGAAGGCATCGGCTTGCGGAACACCCGGGAACGCCTTCACCGGCTCTATGGGGGTCGGGCCCCTCTTCGCGACTCAGAAGCTGACCTTGGGTATGACGGGCACGCTCCCGGCCGTGGCCGAGTTCACCAGCGACTATGAGGTGATCTCCTACAAAGTGGTCGGTCGGCAACGGGTCCGGGTGGGGGCCATCGACGAGATCGACACCTGGGTTGTCGAGACGGGAGACCCCGTCAGTCTCAGGTTCTGGGTCAGCGAACGGGCCCCATACATTATCCGGCTGGTGATACCAGGCCCGCAGGTGGACATCCACTACGACATGATCCGGCAGGGGCGATGATCCTCATTCATGTGTTTGGCGCCGGCGGCCGGATTGCTGGCCTTGATCGGGCCGGGCCCCCGACCGGCTGGTCAGGACATTCTGTTGTCCGTGACGGGCGCGCGGATCCATTCCGAGGCTCTGAAGGCCGACCGGGAGCTGTTCGTCTACGTGCCAGACGACTATCGCCAATCCCGGAAGGCCTACCCGGTCCTGGTCATTCTCGACGCCCAGGATCGGGCCCAATTCCGCGCCGCGCTGGCGTCGGTGCAGTTCCTGGTCGATCGCAACGTGGTTCCTCCAATGATCGTGGCCGGGATTCCCTTCGGGGCAAGCCGGGACCACGATCTGTCCCCAGTAGCGACCGACGCGAATGCCCGCGCTCGGTTCCCCACGGCCGGCGGCGCCGATCAGACTCGGCGGTTTCTGGTCGACGAGGCGCTGCCCTGGTTGGCGGCGCACTACCGAACGTCGCCCCTTCGGATGCTCGCCGGTCATTCCCTCGGCGGCCTCTTTGCCGTCGGCACCGCGGCCCTCCGGCCGGAGGCCTTCCGGGTTGTGATCGCGATGAGTCCTTCGCTCTGGTGGAGCGATACGCTCCGTCGGGAGCTGGGCGGGCGGTTGTTGCAGGACACCGAGCACTGGCGAACGCTCTTTCTCTCCAGCGGAGGCCGTGAGGGTGGGATCGATGCGGCCACAACCCAGTTTGCCGCCGAGTTGGGTCAGGGAACCCCGACTAATCTTGCTGTCAGCCATCAGCGATATCCGCTTTTCGACCATTCGATGACACCGATGGCCAGCCTGGCTGACGGCTTGAGGGTCGCGTTCCAGCCTGTTGCAGTGCCGCTCGACTCGGTGGTAGGCGTCCTCCAAGCCAAGGCGGGCAAGGACACCAGCGGGGTTCGAGCCGTGATCGCCGATCTCGAGACGGTCTACGCCGCCAATGGGTCATCGCTGCTGATTTCCCCGATCCTCCCCGAGGCAGTCCTCAACATCGTCGGCTGGTACTGTTGGCAGATCGCCGCGCCCAGGTTGGCCCTTGAGGTCTTGCGGGAGAACGTGCGCCGCTATCCGGCATCGGGAAATGCGTACGACAGCATGGCCGAGGCCTTCCTCGTCGTCGGCGATACGGTCGCCACCATCGCCGCGTCACGTCGGACCGTAGGGCTGATCAAGCGGGACGATGATCCCGGCCGAGTAGCCTCCATAGCGAGGTTGCGTTCGCTCCACTGAGACCGGCGGTAGTCTGGCGAGACATCGAGACCGACACGTTTACCCGAACCGGCTCAACGGAGCGCCCTAGTAGGCGGCCGACTTGAGGATCTCGGGCCGGGCCGATGGCAGCGGGGTCGCGGTGGCCGGCCGAACGGTGTATTCCTCCCCGGCAGCCAGTTTGTTGGAGGCGTTCAAGGCCGCCACCTTGTAGCACTCCGCCAGCGTTGGATAGTTGAAGACAGTCCGGAGGAAGTAGTCGAGACCCCCGCCCAAGCCGATCACCGTCTGGCCGATGTGCAGCAACTCCGTCGCCCCGGTGCCGATGATGTGAACACCCAAGAGCCGACGGTCATCGCGGGCAAAGAGCATCTTGAGCAAGCCGTCGCCGTCGCCCAAGATCTGGCCCCGGGCAATCTCTCGGTACCGGGCAATCCCGACCTCGTACGGCACCTTCCGCTTGGTCAGGACATGTTCCGGCTCGCCCACCATCGAAATCTCGGGAATCGCGTAGATTCCGATCGGAAAATGCGGCGCCATTGGATGGGCAGGCGCGCCTAACGCGTGACACGCCGCCAGCCGGCCCTGCTCGCTCGAGGTGGCCGCCAAGCTCGGGTACCCAATCACGTCGCCCGCCGCGAAGATGTGCGGGACTGAGGTCCGGAACGATTCGTCGACCGTGAGGCGCCCTCGGTCATCGGCCACCAGCCCAGCCCGGTCCAGGGCCAGCTCCCCGGTGGCACCAACCCGGCCGACGGCAAACAGCACCATCTCGGCGACAATCCGCTTGCCCGACTCCAGATGGACCGCCACCCGTTTGACCCCGTCCCCAATGACCTCGATCCGATCGACCCCCTCCGAGGGCCGAAAAGTGACCTTCCGGCGCCGCATCTGATGAATCAACTCGTCCACGATCTCGTGGTCGAGAAACTCGAGCGGCCGCTCCCGGCGGTCAATGACCGTCACCTCGACCCCGACCGCGGCGAACATCGAGGCATACTCGATCCCGATCACCCCGGCCCCGACCACCACCACACTCCGCGGCAACCGTTTCAGCGCGGCGATATCGTCGCTGGTCAGGACCAGCTCGCCGTCGGTGGGGCCTCCCGGCGGATCGGCCGGCTCGGTGCCCACGGCCACCAGGATGTTGGCGGCGGTCACCTCTCGGTGGCCGTCCGGGCCCCCGACCAGGACCCGGTGGGGATCGACGAAACTGGCCTTGCCTCGGAGGACCACCACATCGTTGCGTCGAAGTTGATCTTCAATCACGGAATTTTCGGCCTGCGTCACCCGGTCGATCCGGGCCAGCAGCTGGGCGGCGGTGGGTCGGTACTCGAGTTTCGCGAACCGGCTCCGCTCCGGATGGTCCCGAAGGGCGGCGAAGTGAAGGACGGCTTCTCGAAAGGTCTTGCTTGGGATGGTCCCGGTGCTGAGACAGGAGCCGCCAAGCCCCGGGCGGCGCTCCACCAGGGCTACCCGGCGGCCGAGCTTGGCGGCCTGAACGGCAGCCCGCTGGCCGGCCGGACCGGAGCCGATACAGAGCAGGTCGAAATCGTATGGGGCCGACATGCAGAGAGGTATCGGACTCCCGGCAAATTTCCTGAGCGGGCCTAGGGCGTGGCCGGCCGGCTCGGCTTCAGGTACTTCTCGAACCAGTCGAGCAGACGCCGGTTGGAGTCGGCGACGTGTTTGGGCTGGCGGAGCCCGTGGCCCTCGTTCGGATACCGTACCAACGTGGCCTCGACGCCCTGTTTGCGGAGGGCCACGTACATCTCTTCGGCCTGGGTAATCGGCACGTCATGGTCGTTTTCGCCATGGAGGAAGAGCGTCGGCGTCGTCACGCCCTCCACATGGGCTAAGGGCGACCACTGCCAGAGCATCCCATAATTCTTCCACGGCAGGCCCCGAAACTCAGCCTCGATCAGGTCACTATAGAGCGACGTCCCGTAGAACGAAATCAAGTTGCTGATACTGGCGCTCGAGACCGCGGCCTTGAACCGGGGCGTCTGGGTAATGACCCAGTTGGTCATGAATCCGCCATAACTTCCCCCAGTGACCCCCAAACGCGTGGTGTCGATCCAGACGTTCTTGGCCACCGCGTCGTCGAGCCCTTTCATCAAATCCTGATAGTCCCCGCCGCCCCAGTTGAGCAGCGAGCCGTCGGAAAAAGCCTGCCCGTAGCCACTCGACCCCCGGGGATTGATCGAGAGGACGCCATACCCCGCTGACGCCTGTTGCTGGCTCCGATCCGAAAAGGAGTATCCGAATGCCCCATGCGGCCCGCCGTGAATATTCAGGATGACCGGATACTTCGCCCCGGGAACGAATCCGACCGGTTTCATCAGCCACCCCTGCACCGGAGTGCCGTCAAAACTCCGAAACCAGAACATCTCGGCATCCTGAAGCACGACCTCTCGGCGGAGTGGTTCGTTCAATGCCGTGACGGCCCTTTCGCGACCGGAGCCCACGTCCTGCAAGTAAACCTCCGGGGGCCGGGCGGTCTCCGACCGAACGAACACCAGCTTCGACATCCTGGCGTCCACGGACGGCGACCGTGATTGAGCCAACCCACCGACCAGCACCGTCGGCATCGAGTCCGCGAGACCAGCCCTGAAGATGTGATTGGCGCCCCGGTCGCCCGCCGAGAAGAGGATGCCGTCACTCGCCGGCAACCACGAAATCTCCCCAACCCTCCGATCGAGCCCCGGCGCCAAGCGCCGAACCGGGCCACCGGCGGCCGCCACGAGGTAGGCCTTGCTGTCCTCGGCGGGGCTGTCCTTCGTGTTGTTGGTCCGAACCCACCCTTCGAAGGCGATCCACTTCCCGTCCGGCGACCACACCGGACTGAACTCGGCGCTCGGGGTCTCGGTCACCCGGCTCAACGCTCCGGTGGCCACGTCGACGACGAAGATGTCGTTGGAAAACGTGTTGTCCGGATCGGACGACCGGTCACTGATGAAGGCCATGCGCCTCGAGTCCGGCGCCCAGGTGATCGAGTGTTCGTCAAACGAGCCCGGCGTCAGCAAGCGAGCGGTTCCGCCCTGAGCCGCGATCACCCAAACATGGGTCCGGCGGTTGTCGGCAAAACCAGTCCTGGTCTTGAGCATGATCCGAGAAAAAACTCTGACATCGCTCGTCGGCGCCGGCCCCGCCGGCTCGGCCGCCACGAACCCGATCCACTGCCCATCCGGCGACCACTCGACGTTCTTCGCGGTCCCTCGGCCCAGCCACGCGTCGGTTTGGGGCGTGGCCACCAGGAACCGGTCGGTGCCGGCTTCGACGTTCCGAATCCAGATGCCGCTTTTGCCGTCGCGGCTGGCTCCGTAGACAATTTCCCTCCCGTTCGGCGACCACCGGGGCGAACCCCCGTCCCAACTTTGGAGGACCCGGCCGGTTTCGGTCGCCACTAAGACGACCTCACTGCGGTTGGCGTTGGCGGCCAGGTCGGCGCGGCCGCGAACATAGACCAACTGGGTCCCGTCCGCACGGAGTACTGGCTCTCCAACGGAAACCAGGTTGTCGAGGTCGGCCTCGCGCCATGGCCGGCGCGCTTGGGCCGCGAGGGTATGAACGAACAGGCTCAGAACCAGCCAGACGGCGCTACGCATTCGGTCCCTCCAGGATATCGACCATCACCGGGGCATGATCGGACGGGAGCTTGCCTTTGCGCTCATTGCGCTCGACCCAGGCCTTGGCGCAGCGAGACTGAAGCGGCACGGTCACGAAGACATGGTCGATTCGGAGACCGTTGCCCTTCGGAAACGCCAGCATCCGGTAGTCCCACCAGGAGTACGGCCCCGGCCCCGGTTCGGTCAGCCGGAGCCCGTCCACCAGGCCCCACGCCGCAATCCTGCCTAACGCCACGCGTGCATCGGGATGACAGAGCACGCTCTCCCGCCACTCCTCTGGGCGGGCAACGTCGCGGTCGTCGGGCGCCACATTGAAGTCCCCGGCCAGCACCAGCGGCTGATCGGGCCGGTAGGTTCGCGACAGGTGCCGCTCGAGGCGCGCCATCCATTCGAGCTTGTAGCGCCACTTGTCGCTCCCGACCTCCTGCCCGTTCGGAAAGTACGCCGAGATGACCCGAATCCCGCCAACCGTCGCCGCGATCAGCCGGGCTTGGTCATCGTCGCCGTCGTCGGTCAGGCCCGTCGTGACCTCAGTGGGTTGAACCCGAGCCAAGATGGCGACGCCGTTGTAGGTCCGCTGGCCGAAGATCACAGCCCGATATCCGGCAGACTCCAGCTCGGCGATCGGGAAATCGGCGTCAGGGGCCTTGAGCTCCTGGAGGCAGACCACATCGGGATTGGCGCGGGACAGCCAGTCGAGGAGCCGGGGCAGCCGGGCGCGAATCGAATTGACGTTCCAGGTAGCGAGTTTCACATGGGGAGGGTAGATGGAGCGGCGTCTTAGGTCAATTGGTTCCTCCTCGGCGCTCGGCACTCGGCACTCGGCGCTCGGCGGGGTAGATTTTGGGGCCTCACACTGGGGACGGAATATGCCACGAATGTACTCGCTCGGAATTGTCATGGTGGTCCTGCTTCAGGTTCCGGCCGCCGGGCAGCGGCGGCGGGAACCGGCGGCGGCGGTTCCCGAGCCGCTGGTCAGTTCCGAGTTGCTGGGCCAGCTTAAGTACCGCCATATCGGACCGGCGGGGAACCGGGTTTCGAGCGTGACGGGGGTGGCACGGGACCCCAACGTCTACTACGCCGGCGCGGCGTCGGGCGGGATCTTCAAGACGACCGACGGGGGCGTTCACTGGGAATCGATTTTCGACTCCCAGCAGGTTTCGTCGGTCGGGGCCTTGGCCGTCGCGCCGTCCGATCCGAACGTGGTCTGGGCCGGCACCGGCGAACCGTACATCCGGAGCACGATTTCCGTCGGCTGGGGCATGTTCAAATCGACCGACGCGGGAAAGACGTGGGCCAAGGCCGGCCTTGAGAACACCGGGCGGATCGGCCGAATCCAAGTCCATCCGACCAACCCCGACATCGCCTATGCGAGCGCCGTCGGGCGCGGCTACGGGCCCCAACCGGAACGCGGCGTCTATCGAACGATGGACGGCGGCAAGAGCTGGGAACGGGTGCTGTTCGTCGACGAGAACACCGGCGCCTATGCCCTCGTCATGGACCCCAACAACCCCCGAATTCTCTACGCCTCGACCTGGCAGTTCGTCGTCCACACCTGGGGACGGACCAGCGGCGGGCCCGGCAGCGGCATCTGGAAGAGCACCGACGCCGGCACCACCTGGAAACGGCTCACCGGCCACGGCCTGCCCACCAAGCCTTTCGGCAAGGCCGACCTCGCGGTGGCCCAATCGAACTCGAATCGGGTCTATGCCCTGATCGAAACCAGTGACGGGGTGCCGCTTCCCGGCATTGAGGCTGAAGCCGGCGAACTCTGGCGCTCCGACGACGCCGGCGCCACCTGGAAGCTGGTGAGCAATGACCGGAACCTCGGCGGGCGAACCCAGTATTACACCCGCATGGCCGTCATGCCCGACAACGAGAACGAAGCCTACTTCCTGGCCGCGAGCTGGACCAAGACGCTCGACGGCGGCAAGACCTCGATCGATCCGCCGTCCGCCGAAGTGCCCGGCGGCGACCATCATGACATCTGGATCGACGGCACCAACGCGAACCGGATGGCGGTCGGCCACGACGACGGGATCTCGATCACGATCAACCGCGGCAAGACCTGGAATCAGGTCCAGCTCCCGGTCGCCCAGATGTACCACGTGACAGTCGACAACCGGATTCCGTACTACGTCTACGGCAACCGCCAGGACGGGCCCTCGGCCCGGGGGCCGAGCAACAGCCGGATGTCCGGATTCGGCGGCGACGCCGGCATCCCACGGGGGCTCTGGCATTCGGTCGGTGGCGGCGAGAGCGGCTGGGCCACGCCCGACCCCGAAGATCCCAACATCATCTGGTCGAGCGCCTCCGGCTTCGGCAGTGTCGGCGGCATCGTGTCGCGCTACGACCTCCGGACCGGGATTGCCGAAAACGTCGAAATCTGGCCCGAGGCCACGACCGGCCATTCGGCCGCCGATGTGAAGTACCGATTTCAATGGACCTTTCCGCTGGTGATCTCGCCCCACAACCGGAACAAGGTCTACGTCGGCAGCCAGCACGTCCACGCCACGACCGACGGCGGTAAGACCTGGCAAACCATCAGCCCCGACCTGACCCGCAACGACAAGAGCCGGCAGGGGATGTCGGGCGGCCTGACGCCGGACAACATCGGGGTCGAGTATGCCGGCGTCGTGTTCGCGATCGCGGAGTCAAAACTCGAGGCCGGCTTGATCTGGGCCGGGACCAACGACGGGCTCCTCCAGCTGACGCGCGACGGCGGCCGGAGCTGGACCAATGTCACGCCGAAGATCACCGGGCTCCTCGACTGGGGCACCATCAGCAACATCGCCCCCTCGCGATACGATGCCGGCACCGCGTACATCACAGTCGACGGCCATCAGGTCGACAACCGGGACCCGTGGGTCTATAAGACCGCCGATTTCGGCGCAACCTGGAAACTGATCGTTGCCGGCATCGGCAAGACCCCGTTGTCCTACGCCCATTGGATCAAGGAGGATCCGGTTCGCCGCGGCTTGCTCTACCTGGGCCTCGAAAACTCCATCTGGGTTTCGTTCAACGACGGCGAGTCGTGGCAACCGCTCCAAAGCAACTTGCCGTATGCCCCGGTCCACGACATTGCGGTCCAAGAGCATTTCAACGATCTGGTCCTGGCAACCTATGGCCGCGGGTTTTGGATCATGGACGACATCACGCCGCTTCAACAGCTGACCACGGCCGTCACCGCCAAGGAGGTCCACCTGTTCCAGCCCCGCCCCGCCTACCGGTTCCGGGGCGTGGAGCCACCCATGGCCGCCAGCTACGATCCCGTCACCGGGCAAAATCCCAAGTATGGCGCCTCACTCAGCTATTGGCTCAAGACGGCGGTCGACACCGTTTCGGTCACGATCCTCGATCCCAACGGCAAAGAAGTGCGGAAGCTGAAAGACGTCCCGAAGGCGGTCGGCATCAACCGGATCTACTGGAATCTCCAGTCGGAACCGACCAAAGAGGCCCTCCTACGGACCCAGCCGCTCTACGCCCCCTACATCGCGGCGGACATGGCCGGCCGCCAGAGTCCGAGCCTTGGACGGCACTCCATGCTCGCGCCACCAGGCCGGTACACCGTTCGGCTCACCGCCGGTGGCCGGACCGAGACCCAGCCGCTCGAGGTCCGCAAAGACCCCAACACTGCCGGCACCGACACGGACCTTCGCACCCAAGCCTCGCTCGCCACCGAGATGCGAACCGAACTCGACGGCGTCGTCGACATGGTCAACACCATCGAAGTAGTCCGAGCCCAGTTGGCGACACTCAAGGCGGTAACGAAAGACGAGAAGGGCGTGTCGGCTGCCGCCGACTCCCTCGAACAGAAGTTCTTGGCGGTCGAGGAGCAGCTCACCCAGATCCGGATCACCGGCCGCGGGCAGGATCTGATTCGGTACCCGGCCAAAGTCGGCGAGAAGATGATCTATCTGCTCGGCGACGTCGGGAGCACCGATAACGGGCCGACCGGGCCGCAGCGCGAAGTGGGCGGGGTGCTGAAGGACCGGGCTCGAAATGCCCGCAACGAACTCGACCGGCTGATCAACCGCGATCTCGACGACTTCAACCGGATGCTGCAGGGCAAGGGGCTTGGCGGGATCGTGGCGAAATCGAGCCCGCCGAAGACGTCTTGAGGGCTCGGCACTCGGCGATATGCGGCTGATGGTGATTCTGCGGCACGCGGTGCCGCTGGTGGTCTCGGTGGTTCGGGACCGGCGGCGGTGGGTCCTGTTCGGGGGACCGGCGCGGCGGACGCCGGCTTTCCACGAGGAAAGGGCTCGGCGGCTGCTTCGGTCGATTACGACGCTCGGGCCCAGTTTCGTCAAGCTCGGGCAGATCTTCGCGGGGCGTACCGATCTGCTTCCTGACCAGTATGCTGAGTCGCTTGGCACCCTCACCGACCAGGTGCCGCCGGTTCCCTATGCCGATATCGAACGGATCATCGAGGCTGAGCGGGGGCGGCCGATCGGGGAGGTCTTTGAGCGGTTCGACGCCGAGCCATTAGCGGCCGGATCGTTGGGCCAGGTCCACCGGGCCACCTATCGGGGGCGCGAGGTGGCGGTGAAGGTGCTCCGGCCGGGGGTTCGGCCTCTGGTGGCCACTGATATCAGGGTGGCCCGCCGGCTCTCGGAACGGGTGGCGCGGTGGATGCCCAACATCCACACTCGCGCTCTCACGGCCATCGTCGAGGAGTTCGAACGCCGGATCGGCGATGAAATGGATTTCGAGGCCGAAGCTGCCAACATCCGGGCGGTCCGGGCCAACTTCGCCAAGAACCCCCGGATTCGAATCCCCGAGGTCGTCGACGAGATCTCGGGGAAAGACGTCCTGGTGATGGAATTCGTTCCAGGCATCCGGATCGACGCCCTCGACCCCGAGGCCCGCTACGGCGGGCTCACGATCCCGGATATCGTCGAACGACTCCAGGAACTCTACATCCAGATGATGCTGATCGACGGGTTCTTCCATGCCGATCCTCATCCGGGCAACGTCTTGGTCGATGCCTCCGGCCGAATCGTCCTCCTCGACTTCGGCGTGGTGATTCGGGTCACGAGGGAGCGTCGCAAGGTCTTGGTCGACACGGTCTTTGCGGCGATTCAAAACCAGGCCGCCGGCGTAGTCGATGGCTTCTACGCCCTCGGCTTGGTCGAGCCGGGCGCCGACCGGGCCGTGATCGAACGGCTTGTCAACATGCTGCTCGACCTGGCGGCCCAACGCACGACCACCCGGGAACGGGTCGAGATGCTGACCCGCGAAATTATGAAGGAACTCTACAACTGGCCGATCCGGCTGCCGAGCGATTTGGTCTACTTTGCCAGAACCTCAGCGCTGATTGAAGGCGTCGGGGTTCGGTACGATCCGGAGTACAACCCGATCATGTCGGCGGGCCCCTCGCTCTGGCGGATGCGGCGGGAACTCTTCGCGTCGCTGTCCGACACCAAGGCAATACAGCAGCTCGATTGGCCCACCGCGGTCGGATACCTGCTCGGCCGGGCCGCCGCCAAGCTCTCGAAGGCCGGCGAATTCCTGGCCGGATTTCTCGCCCCCAGAACTCCTCCGCCGGCCTAGGACCGTCACGCTTTGGGCGGCGTGCGTCGGGCAGCGAGCCGCTCGAGCACCTGGGACAGGTCGGGCTTGTCCTCGAGAACTGCGGACACCGGATCGGCGCCGAGCGCCTCCATCCGGGCCACGGCCGTCTTGATCGTGAAACGAAACCGCCGCTCTTCCAACTCATCGTTGACGTCGTCCCAAGTGATCGGCATCGACACGGTGGCCCCCGGCAGCGGCCGGACGCTATACGGCGCGACGATCAACTGACCATGCCGGTTCTGGAGATAGTCGAGATAGACCTTCTCACCCCGCTTGGTAATGCTCCGGGTAATGGTGGCAATGTCGCGGTGTTCGGCGATGACCAGACGGGCCAACAGCTCGCCTAACGTCCGGCACTGTTCGTAGGTGCACTGGCGGCCCAACGGAATCAGGATGTGGAGGCCGGTTTTGCCGGTCGTCTTGACGTAATTCGGCAGCGCCACGTCCTCGCAGATCCGATGGAGCGTCCGGGCCACGGCCACGACGTCCTTGAACGGCGCTTCTTTGGGATCGAGATCGATGACACACCAATCGGGCAGTTCGAGCGACCCGATCCGGCTCTGCCAGATATGGAGCGGAATGGTACCCGAGTTGGCGAGATAGACGAGCGTCTCTTGGTCGTCACAGACGAAGTACCGGATGTCGCGCTGGGTGTCCTCGCTCCAGATTGGGATGGTCCGGATCCAGTCCGGCGCGAACTCCGGAGCGTCCTTCTGGTAAAACGACTTGCCGTTGATCCCGTCGGGAAAACGGGTCAGCACGACCGGCCGGTTCCGGAGATACGGCAGCAGCCAGGGGGCAATCGTCCGGTAATAGTCGATCAGGTCGCCCTTGGTATAGCCGTCGCCGGGCCAAAAGACCTTCTTCAGGTTGGAGAAGGTGATCTTCTTTGCCACCGGTTGCCGCTCCGGCGGCGGAGCGGGGCGTCGGTCCGACGGCGTTTCGGTCCAGCCCTGCCGCTCGCACTGGTCGGGCCGCTTGTCGTCCCGAAGCCGGAGGAACGCCGGGTGTCTGAGGACCCCGTCCGGGGTCCATTCCCGCGACCGCACTTCGCAGACGAACCGCGGCTCGACCCAGGTGGTGAATTTCATGTCAGGCACCTGGTCGATCGGCATCGGTTCGGCCTTCGGGTCGGCGAGGGGGCCGTCACAGGGCGCGGTGGCTCGGGCGAGCGGGGCGAGCAGGGCGCGGTATTCGGTCAACTGCTTGTCGTTGAACCCGGTCCCGACCCGGCCGGCATACACCAGACGCCCACCGACGTAGTCCGCCAAGTGCAACGCCCCAAACCCGCCCCGCCCTCCCCGGGGCTCCGTCAAGCCGACGATCACAAAGTCGGCGGTCTTGTCGGCTTTGATCTTGAGCCACGACTGAGTCCGCCCGGCCCGGTACGGGGCATCCGCCTTCTTCGCGAGAATGCCCTCGAGACCCATTTGGGTGACTTGAGCCAGAAAGGGAGCCCCGTCCCGCTCAATGTGGTCGAGATACCGAAGCGGGCCGAGCGGGGGGAGGATCTTCTTCAACAACCGCTTCCGCTCCACCAAGGGCAGTGGCCGGAGATCGAAGTCCTCGAACGCCAGGAAGTCGAACCCGAAAAACGTGGCCGGTAACTCGACGGCCGCTCGGCGAATTTCGATGGCTTTGCCTAACCGGCCTCGCCGCTGCAGCAGGGAAAAATTCGGTACGCCCTTGGGATCGAGGACCACAACCTCGCCATCGAGGATCGCGTTTTCCAACGGCAGCGCCTTCACGGCCCGGGCAATTTCAGGAAACACCGCCGTGTAGTCGGCGCCGCTTCGAGTGAAAAGGTGGGCCTCGCCACCCCGGTGATTCGCCACCAGACGATACCCGTCGAGTTTGAGTTCGAAGAACCAGCCGTCCTTGGAAAAACCCTCGTCGGCCGTCTCCGCCAGCATGACGTCGGTCGAACCGGCCTCCACGACCCGGCGAGGAGCCTGAAGTCGAATCAACTCCTCGCGGACCACGTCGGCCGGCGTCCGACCCGCCTTCAAATCCTCGACGGTAAGCCCGGACAGCACCGACTCCTGAGCAAAGTCGTCGCCCGGTTGCTTGACCCACGCATCTCGCTCCTTGATCAGGAGCCAGTCTTTTTCGCTCTTCTTGATCTTGACGAGGGTCCAGCGACCGCGAAGCTTGTAGCCCCTCAGCTCGAACAGGAGCTTGCCCTTTTCGAGGCCGGCTTTGGGATCCTCGAGCGGGACCCACTCGCCCCGGTCCCAGACCACCACCGCCCCGGCGCCATAGTTGCCCTCCGGAATCAGCCCTTCAAAGTCTCCGTACTCCAACGGATGGTCCTCGACCCGGACCGCGAGCTTTTTCTCAGTATTGTCGTAGGAGGGGCCCTTTGGAACCGCCCACGACTTGAGGACCCCGTCCATCTCGAACCGGAAATCGAAATGAAGCTGGCGGGCGGCGTGTTTGTGGACCACGAACAGGCCGCCGGGCTCGGACGGAACGGCTTCGCCCCCGAACGGCTCGGGGGTCCGATCGGCCGACCGCTTGGCACGGTAGGCGGCGAGTTGCTCGGCTGGGGATGGCTCTTGATCGGCCATGATCTCCAATAATAGCTGGCCCAACGCGTCGAATTGATGTCGTTGGCGCTCAAATGGTTACCACCGCTACCAGCCGAACAGCCACGTTGATAGCCAACCGAACCCTGGAGAGTCCCTTGACAAGTATTTACAGGCACACATATTATGTGGACATGAACATCACCCTGTCGGTGGACCGACAACTCGTTGGGCGGGCTCGCAAGGTGGCCGAGTCCATGGGCAAGAGTCTCAACCAAGTCATCAGGGATCATTTGGCCTATCTGGCCGGGGAGGGAGCCATGGATGCGGAGCTGAAAGAGCTGAAACAATTGTCGCTCGAATCGGGCGGCCGGTCCAAGGGTTGGACGTTCGAACGGGGCGGCCTGCATGAGCGGACGTAGCTTCTTCGACTCCAATGTCCTGGTCTACACCGACGATGCCGACGCACCGTCGAAGCAGGCCCGGGCTTTGGAGTTGCTCGCGGAACACCGGCAGGCGCGGTCGGGGGTCATCTCGACCCAGGTCATCCAGGAGTACTTCGTCGCCGCCACCAAGAAGCTCGGCGTCACCGCACCGGTGGCGCGCCGAAAGGCGGAACTGCTCGGCCGCTTCGAAGTGGTGCCGATCGGGCTCGACGACATTCTCGGCGCCATCGACCTTCACCGGCTTCACCAACTGTCGTTTTGGGACGGGTTGATCATCCGGGCGGCCTTGGCGTCAGGCTGTACCCGACTCTATTCCGAAGACCTCCAGCATGGCTGGCGACTCGACGGACTCGAGGTCGTCAACCCGTTCAAATCCTAGCTTTTCGGTAGGGCAAAAGCCTGAAGCTTGGCCGGCGCGGCCCCGCCGCCGGTCGCGATCACCACCATTTGCCGGCCGTCCTTGGCGCGATACGTCATCGGATTGGCATACCCGATCGCACCGAGCGCCGCTTCCCAGAGCACCTTCCCATTCACTTTATCGAGCGCGTACAACGTGGAACCGCCGCCGGTCGCAAACAGCAAACCCCCTTTGGTCACGATCGCCCCCGGGGCACCGGCGACGCCGAGCGGCGGCAACGCCACGCCCTTGAGGAGCGGATGATTTCGAATCTCCGGCGAGTCGCCCAGGGGTACGTGCCAGCGGTGCTCGCCGGTGGCCAGGTCGATGGCCGTCAGGGTCCCATAGGGCGGCTTGCTGATCGGCAGGGTGGCCGCTTCGCGCTGCCGATCGTCGAGGCTCGATAACGCACGCGTGTCGAGGTCGAGGCCGGCCTTGAAATCGAGCGAGTAGGCAACGTCGAGCGACTCCGACGGCACGGGCTTGACCAGCTTGAGCAGGGCGGGCTGGTTGGTGGCCTTGAGGTAGATCACGCCCGTTTCCGGGTCGTACGCCGCCCCGCCCCACCCCGATCCCCCGATCAATCCGGGCGAAGCCACGGTGCCTTCGAGCGACGGCGGTGTAAAGAGGGGCCCGGTCCGGTAGGCGCTCAAGGCCTTCATCGCCAGCGCTTTCAAAGCCGGGGTGAAATCGACGACGTCCGTGGCACTGAACCCCTGTCGCGCGTATGGGGCCGGCTTGGTCGGAAACGGCTGGGTCCGGGTGGCCCGCTCGCCGGGGACATTGCTGGCCGGCACCGGCCGCTCCTCAATGGGCCACAGGGGTTTTCCCGTCACCCGGTCGAAGACGAACAGCATCCCCATTTTGGTGGGCATCGCGACGAAATCAACCGGCCGGCCGCCATGCGCCACCCGGCCGAGGACCGGTGCCGTCGGCAAATCGTAGTCCCACAGCCCGTGATGCACCGTCTGGAAATGCCACAGCTTCCGGCCGGTTCGAGCGTCGAGACAGACCAACGACTCGGCAAAGAGATTGTGGCCCAAGCGCGCTCCGCCATACCAGTCGTTGCTCGGCGTGCTGACCGGCAGGTACACGAGTCCGCGAGCGACGTCGACGCTGAACGGCGCCCATACGTTGGTGTGGCCCGTGAACCGCCAGGACTCCTTTTCCCAGGTGTCCGAACCCTCGCCGCCCTGCGGAATCGGGCTCCATTTCCAGACTCGTTTCCCGGTCCGGACATCGAAGGCCTGGATGTCGCCCGGTGGATCGTTCTTGTAAGAGAACTTGTCGGCCACCCCGTTCCCCACGATGACCAAGTCGCCCCATACCACCGGCGGGGAGGTATTGGTATAGCGCCGCCGATTCACTTGCCACACCAGGCTCCCGGCCAAATCGACCTCGCCGCCGCTGCCAAACGCGGGAACCGGTTTGCCGGTGGCGGCATCGAGGGCAATCAGTCGCCACCGGCTGTTGAGGAAGATCCGGCGGGACGTACCGTCCGACCACATCGCCACGCCCCGGTGGACGAACCCGGTCCCGTTAGGCGCTTGTCCGGCCTCGTAGGCGCGAGGATCGAAGCGCCAGTATTCGCGCCCGGTGGCAGGGTCGAGGGCCACGACCTGGTTGTAGGGGGTCGACAAAAACAGGGTATCGCCGGCCATGAGGGGCGTGGCCTGAAACAGACCCGGCCGGGTCTTCCATCGGGCCATCGGGGTTTCGCCGGTCGCCCATTCCCAGGCCTTCACCAATCGGCTGACGTTGCCGGGATTCAGATCGGTAAGGCCCGAGTATTTCATCGAGCCGGGGTCGCCGCCCCAGGCCGGCCAGCCGGGGTCCTGGGCGAGGAGCACGGCCGGCACCAGCAGCAGCAAGGGGGCGATTGGCATAGGGACAATTATAGCCGCCAACGGACATTCTCAACCAGCGCCGGCGACAGTAGCTTAGATGCCACTCACAGGAGGCCTCTCATGCCCGCTCGTTCGATCGGCACCGCCACCATCTCCTTCGGCTTGGTCTCGGTCCCGGTTCACGTCTATTCCTCGGCCGAATCGACCAGCGCCGTATCGTTCAACCTGCTCCACAAGAAATGCGGCACTCGGCTCAAGCAGCAGTACACCTGTCCTAAGGACAGTGAGATCGTGACCCGGGACGACATGGCCAAGGGTTATGAATTTTCCAAGGACCAGTACGTGGTGTTCTCCGCCGAGGAACTCAAGGCCCTGGAGGAGAAGGCCACCAATACCATCGACATCGCCGAATTCGTCCCGCTCGCGAAAATCGACCGGATCTATCTCGAAAAGGTCTATTTCCTGGGCCCCGACAAAGGCGGCGACCGGGCGTACAAACTGCTGGCCCAGGCCTTGGGCGATACCGGGCGTGCCGCCCTCGGGCAATACGCCGCCCGGGGCCAGCAACATCTGGTACTGCTCCGCCCGATGAACGGACTGATCGTGATGGAGCAACTCCACTATCAAGACGAGCTCAAACCGGCCGGTGAGGTGCCGCTGGGCGATGCCGAGGTGAAGCCGATGGAGCTCACTCTGGCCAAGCAACTGATCGAGCAGGCCGCCACCGACGACTTCCACCCCGAGCGGTACCGGGACCTGGTCCGAGGCCGGGTCCTTGAGGCGATTCAGAAGAAGGTGGACGGGCAGGAAATCACGGCCGAGCCGACCCAGGACGGCGGCGGCAAGATCATCGACTTGATGGAAGCGCTGAAGGCGAGTTTGGCCCGAGCCTCCTGATGACCTCGTACGTCGGCACCAGCGGGTTTGCGTTCAAGGAGTGGAAAGGGCCGTTCTATCCCGCCAAGCTGCCCGACAAGGACATGCTGGGCTACTACGCGACGCAATTTTCAACCGTCGAGATCAACAACACGTTCTACCGAATGCCCCGCGAAAAAAACCTGCTCGATTGGGCCGGGCAGGTTCCGGAGGGATTCCAGTTCGCGATCAAGGCCAGCCAACGGATCACTCATCACGCCCAACTCCGTGACGCGGGAGAGCTGGTCGGCTATCTGGCCCAGACGGTGGCCGTGTTAGGCAGCAAACTCGGCCCAACCTTGTTCCAGCTACCGCCCCACCTCAAGCGGGACATTCCGCGACTGGAGGCATTCCTCGATGTCGTCCCTAAGCACTGGCGGGTGACCATCGAGTTCCGGAACCAGACTTGGTTCGAGGACGACCAGGTGTTCGAGATCCTCAGGGCCAGGGATGTTCCCCTCTGCATTTCGGATCAGGAGGACGTGCCGACCCCGTTGGTGGCCACCGCCGGCTGGGGCTACATCCGCCTTCACAAACTCGACTACGACGAAGCCAGCCTGGCCTCGTGGGCGGCCCGCATTGCCGGGTTTGGCTGGACCGACGCGTTCATCTACTTCAAGCACGACCATTCCCCGGGCTCCGGCCCTCCCGTGGCCATGAGCCTCAAATCCAAATTATGACGTACCCCTTTGCCGACGTGACATTGGCCCGGCGGCTCGAACGCACCGAGGCCACCGGATGCGCCCAGTTCGTCGAGGGCCGCCGAGCCCTTCGGCCCGAGAGCGGCGCCGAGTGGATCGAGGTGGCCGGTGCCTATGCCATGTTCGACGGAGTCGATTCGCCGATCACCCAGACTTTCGGCCTTGGGATTTTCGAAGCGGTCACAGCGGAGGTGCTCGACCGGATCGAGCGGTTCTTCGGCGAACGAGGCGCACCGGTCTGCCATGAAGTGAGTCCCCTCGCCGATCCATCGGCTTTGGCGCTCCTCTCCGCCCGCGGCTATCGACCGATCGAGTTGTCGAGTGTCATGTACCGGCCGATCGACGACACCACCGCCATCAAGGGCGAGTCGGCCGACGTGACGGTCAGGCAAACGGGACCGGGGGAATGGCGGATTTGGGCCGACACGTCCACCCGGGGATGGAGTGAGTTCCCCGAGTATGCGCCGGTGATGGCCGACCTGTCGGAAATCGGAGCTCGCCGCCCCGAGGCCCTGACCTTCTTGGCCGAGCACAACGGTCAACCGATCGGCGCCGGAGGCCTCACCATCTCGGGCGGCGTGGCACTCCTCGCCGGCGCGAGTACCGTCCCTGAACACCGTCGGCAAGGGGCCCAGCTCGCGTTGTTGGGGGCCCGGCTCAGCTATGCGGTGCGCCAGGGGTGCGACATCGCCATGATCGCGACCGCGCCGGGAAGCGCGTCGCAGCGAAACGCGGAGCGACATGGGTTCCGGATTGCCTACACCCGGATCAAGTGGCAGTTGGTCAAATAGGGACGAGACCCATCTCGTCGAGGAGCAGGTGCCCTCCGGTCAACTTCCCCGCCCTGGTTTCGACCCGCGTTATGACCAGGCGCTCCTTGGCTCGGGTCATGCCGACGTAAAGGAGCCGGCGGGTTTCTTCGAGCTCGGCGCTCGGCGCTTGGCGCTCGGCACTCGGGAGGGATTTGAGGCCGGGCATTTCGGCGTCTTCGACGCCGACGATGTAGACCCGGGAGAATTCGAGGCCTTTGGTGGAGTGGAGGGTGAGGAGGTTGATCCGGTTGGGGTCGGCTTCGACGCCGTCGCTTTTTGAGAGGGCGACGCGCCCGAGGAATTCCTGGATGTCGGCGTCGAGGGTTTCTTCGGCCAGGGTTTCGAGGAGGCGGCGGACTCGGGCCATGGCAGCGGGGTACCGTTGGTCGGAACGCTTTTCGGCGCGGACCTTGAGGAGCAGGGCGGGGCCGCCGAGGCGGTCGATCAGCTCGTCGACCGGCACGGCGCCCTGGCCGGCACGGTCGCGTTCGGCCCGGTAGAACTCGAGGCAGTCGGTGTACCTGCCTAACGAGTAGACGCTGGTAATTTCCCGGAGCAGGCTCGCCTCCGGGCCCAGCTTCTCGGGGTCCGAGAGGGCCAGCGACACGCCGAGATAGTCGAGGATGTTGGACAAGGCCACCCGGCGGGCCCGGGCCACCTTTTCCTCTTCCAGCTTCCGGTACACTTGGGCCAGGGTCCGCACGTCGGACAGCGCCTTGTGGGGATCGCCGGGATCGATCCCGAACCGGGAAGCCAGATGCTGGAGCTTGGCACTGCCGAGGCGGAGCGAGCGGGCCAACGGGAGGGTGTCGTAGGTGACGAACTCGCGGTCGCCCGACATTCGGCGGAGGATCGGGAAATCGAAGTCATAGCCGTTGTGCGCCACCAGCTCGTCGCCGCCGGCAAAGGACTTGAACGCGGGCCAGACGGCTTCGAAATAGGGCTGGCCGGCGACATCGGCGTCGGAGTAGCCATGGACGACGCTGGCGCCGGCGGCGATCGGGACCCTGGGCCTTACCAGTTGATGGAACTCGGCCACAATCTCCCAGTTGCGCACCCGGACGGCGCCAAGCTCGACGATCTCGGCATTGGCAACCTCGCGATCCGTGGTCTCGAGGTCGACGGCGACGAAGTTGCCCGAAGCGCCTTCCGTGGTCGCGGTCATCAGCTGAAGGGCCTTGAACACCGTCAGGGCAATCCCCAACCGCGGGCAGGACCAAGCCGGGCCAAGCACGAACCTGCCGTCGGGCGACGTGGTGGTGTAATCGGACAGACGAAGTCCAGCCCCGGCCAGCATCCCGGCCAGCCCGATTTCGAGACCGCCCATCGACTGGATCAGCACCGTGGTCCGCTCGGCCAGGGCTCGGCCCAGCTCCAGCGCGAGTCGCACGACCTCGGGATCGCCGGCCGGATCGGAGAGGTCCTCGGCTCGTTGTTCCAGGACGGTGAGGTAGGCGCCGACCCGCTGGGAGAGAATCTCGTCGATGAGCCGCGCCAGGCTCCGATGGCGCTGGCCTAACGCCGTCAGGTTCTGGATCGCCGCCAGCGCCCGCCGGATCTTCCGGCCGTCCTCGTCGGTCCGCGGCCGGGCGCGAGCTTGCCGGTGAAGCGTTTGGAGAAACCCGACCCGGTCCGTCAACGCCTGCTTCCGGAGCCCGTCGCAAAGTGCCGCGGGAAGAACCAGCCGCGCGAAGCCCTCATTGATGACCGGATCGCCGGGGTAGCTGATGACCTTGAGCGCTGCGATCAGGTACCGGACCACCGGGTCGTCGGCGAGGGCCCGGCCGTGGGCCAGCCGGCAGGGCAAGCCGGCCTGCATCAATGCGCCCTCGAGGAAACTGCCCTCCGCGTGTTTCCGGTAGAGCACGGCGTATTCGCCCCACTGCAGGCCAGCGGCGGTCCGGTCGCGCTCGAGATCCTCGAGGAGCCATCCGACTTCGGCGTGCTCGTCGGGAAAGGAGCGCGCCACCACCGGGTATTCCGAATCATGGGTGGCCACGAGGTGCTTCTGACCGAACAGCGGCACGTTGCTCGCGATCAATCGGCGGGCCAGGGCGAAGATCTGGCCTGCGGTCCGGCGGTTCTCATCGAGGACGATCTTGTCGACGGCTCGAAACTCGTTGGCAAACGCCGCGATGAGCCTCGGGTCGGCCCCGGTCCACGAGAAGATCGATTGCTCGTCGTCGCCCACGACGAAGACATTGCCGTGGGGGCGCCCGAGGGTCGTCACGATCGAAAACTGAACCGGGTTCAAGTCCTGAACCTCATCCACGAGGAGGTGGTCCCATCCGCCGGCCACCTCCGCCGCGGTGGCGGGAAACCGGTCGAACAGCTCCTTCGTGAGGTGCACGATGTCGTCGAAATCGATCATCCCCCGCTTGGCCAGGTAGGCCCGGTACCGCATGAAATAGCGGGCGTCTTCCTCGTGCAGGGTGTTGGTGCCAAGTCTGGCGAGACTGAAACGGCCAAGCAGGCTGCTGCGCCACCGGGCCGGGACCTTGAGCCATCCGAGGAGTTCCTTCTGATAGTCCTCATCGGCAATGCCGAAGCCCCTCTCGAGACCTAACGCTTCGCCGTGGGCCCGGAGAATCTTGACGCAGAGCGAATGGATGGTCGAGCGAGTGACGGCCTCGGCCCGATCGCCCAGGTCGCGATGGAGCCGGGCGGCGACCTCTTCGGCGGCTTTGTTGGTGAAGGTCAGGGCGCAGATTCGCTTGGGATCGACGTGCTGTTCGTCAACCAGGAAGCGAACCCGTTCGATCAGGCAGAACGTCTTCCCCGCCCCGGGTCCGGCCAAGACCAACACGGGGCCCCGGGCGGCGCGAATCGCCTTGAGCTGAGCGACCGATGGGTTCAGCTCCAACGGGGCGGTCACCCCGCAACCGTCCGAATCCACCCGGCAGAGGCTTGGGCTAATTCGACGATGACATCGGCCGAGGTCCGGCCGGTTCGTTTCGGCACCGCAAAGGCGTGATTCGCCTCGGCCACCTCGTGCAAGGTGGCGCTCGGACCGAGCCGACCGCAGACGCCGCGAATCAAGGTGAGGTCGGCCAGGTCATCGCGAGTCCCCTGAAGGAACAACATCGGCACCGTCACCCGCCCGAGGTGGTCGCCGCGGACGATAGCGGGGCGGTTCTGCGGATGGAGCGGAAACCCCAGGAACATCAGACCCAGGACGCCTTCGAGCGGCGATTCGGCTGCCGCGGTCGAGGTCATCCGCCCCCCAAAAGACTTCCCGCCGGCAAACAGGGGCAGGTCTGGGAGCAGCTCGCGGGCCCGGGCCACCGCGGCCCGGACCGTCGCGACGGCCACGGCGGGTGAGTCCGGCCGGTGAGCTCCCGCTTCCATGTAGGGAAACTGATAGCGGAGGGTGGTGACCCCCTCGGCCGCGAGCTGGATCGCCATCTGGGCCATGAACGGATGGCGCATGCCGGCCCCGGCGCCGTGGGCTAGCACGTAGCCGGCAACGGGGTGGCGAGCCTCGAGCAGGAGGGCCGTCACCAACCGGGATGGGGTCTCTATGGTCGCAGCGGTTTCCACACCCGAATTGAAAGGGAAGTCGGCGCTGGATGGAAGGGGCTCCCTCGGCGTCAACGGCGGAAGCTGGAGTGATCATCGTCCCCACGCTCAGGCGCACGAGGATTGATTCGCTTCAGGCAAAGTACCTCGGGGCTTGGCGACTCACCGAAAAGATCCCGTTCCCGCAATGCTACCGTGGGAATTCGGGCCACTCGGTTCGGGCCCCCGCACCGCAAATTCTTGCAAACTCCCCCGGCACGGACGGCCGGCCCTTCGCGCGGTCGACCACGCTATCTGATTCAGCATCAAGGCCTTCTTCGACGCCCGCCGCCAAGTCCGCGGCCTCCTTAGGTCATGAACGTCACGTGAACATCGAGAAAAGGCTCCAGCCCCGTGCAATGTTGTGCGATTGAAGACCATTGCCGGTCGGTGAGCCCGATTGTTGCCCTCTGCCCGTCTCGTCATTCACGATCAGAAGCGATTGCAATGAATCCGCTGGTGCCAGGACTGGGCTGGTTGTCTGCTCGCCCCAAAGCGCTGAGTGCTTTGGTGGCCGGGCTTTTGGCGATCGGCGCCCTGTCACCGCTCGGAAGCTCCCAGGCGGCCGCCCAGACCCGCGACGACAACCCGCACGGCAGGATCGACATCCTCTGCTCCACCTGCCACAGCCCGGACAACTGGAAGCCGGCCCGCATCACCAAGTCGTTCGATCACGCCCGGTACGGATTCGAATTGGCGGGCGGCCATGGGTCGGTAATCTGCGCCAGCTGTCACCGGTCGCTCGAATTCACCAAGGTCACCAACACCTGCGCCTCCTGTCATCAGGACACTCACCGGGGCGAGCTGGGGGCCGACTGCGCCCAGTGTCACAACGTTCGATCGTTCAGCGACCGGGCACAGCAGATCAACCACTCGCTGACCCGATTCCCGCTCGAAGGCGCCCACCGGACCCTCGATTGCCGCAATTGCCACACGCCCGGGCTCGACGGCACCCTCGCGTTCCGGGGAGCACCCACGACCTGCTTCGCCTGTCATCGGGGCGCCTTCGAGAAAACCTTGGCGCCGAGCCACGTGGCCGCGACGTTCTCCTCCGACTGCACCAGGTGCCATAACAAAGCGACCTGGCGGGGCGCCAGCTACGATCACAGCCTGAGCGACTTTGCCTTGACCGGGGCCCACAAGGCGGTGACCTGTCAGGCTTGCCATGCCGACCGGGTGTTCACCGGCAAGTCGAAGAACTGTGTCTCCTGCCACCAGGTCAACTTCGAGCAAGCCCTGGCGCCGCCCCACCAAGCCGCCCATATCGACCGGAATTGTGTCAGTTGCCACACCACGGCGGCCTGGAGCGGGGCGTCCTACGATCACAACGTCACCCAGTTCCCGCTGACCGGGGCTCACAAGGCGGTCGACTGCGCCACCTGCCACGCCAACGGCAACTACGTCGGCCGGCCGGCCACCTGCATTTCGTGCCATCAGACCGTTTTCGACCAGACGGTGGCACCGCCGCACAAGGCAGCCGGGTTCTCGCCGGTCTGTTCGACCTGTCACAACACCGCGACCTGGCCCGGAGCAACGTTCAACCACGCCACCACCAAGTTCCCGCTGGCCGGAGCTCATCAGGCCGTGGCGTGCCGGACCTGCCACGCCGACGGGGTGTACGTGGGCAAGGCCACGACCTGCGTCGCGTGCCACCAACCGAATTTCGATCAGACCAAGGCCCCGCCTCACAAGACCGCAGGTCTTTCGACCGATTGCGTCTCGTGTCACGCGACCGCCACCTGGCAGGGCGCCAAGTTCGACCACAACACGACCCGGTTTTCGCTGACCGGGGCCCACCGGGTCGCGACCTGCCAGTCGTGTCACGCCGACGGGGTCTACGTCGGCAAGGCGGCAACCTGCGTGGCCTGTCATCAGGCCAGCTTCGACAAGACCGTCAACCCGAATCACAAGACCGCCGGGTTCCCGACCGACTGTACCTCGTGTCACACCACGACGACCTGGGACGGGGCCAAGTTCGATCACAACGCCACCCTGTTCCCGCTGACCGGCGCGCACCAGACCGCCACCTGTCAGTCGTGCCATGCCGACGGGGTCTTCAAGGGCAAGCCGACCACTTGTGTCGCCTGCCACCAGGGTGCCTTCGACAAGACCGCGCAGCCGAACCATAAGGCGGCGGGCTTCCCGACCAATTGCACTTCGTGCCATACGACCGTGACGTGGAACGGCGCCAAGTTCGATCACAATGCGACGCTGTTCCCGTTGACCGGGGCGCATCAGACCGCAACCTGTCAGTCGTGCCACGCCGACGGCATCTTCAAAGGCAAGGCGACCACCTGTGCGTCCTGCCACCAGACGACGTTCGACAAGACGACTAACCCGAGCCACAAGACTGCGGGCTTCTCGCTCGCGTGCCAGACCTGTCACACGACGGCCACCTGGCCCGGCGCGAAATTCGACCACGGGAATACCGCCTTCCCGCTGACTGGAGCGCACCAAGCCGCCACCTGTCAGTCGTGCCACGCCGACGGCGTCTTCAAGGGCAAGCCGACCACCTGCGCGTCGTGCCATCAGGGCGACTTCGACAAGACCACCGCCCCAAAACACCAGACGGCGAGTTTCCCGACTACCTGTACCACCTGCCACACCACGACGGCCTGGATCGGGGCGACCTTCAATCACGGCACCACGGCCTTCCCGCTGACCGGGGCGCACTTGGCGGCCACCTGCCAGGCGTGTCACGTCAACGGCGTCTACAAGGGTACCCCAACCACCTGCGTCGCGTGCCACCAGACCGACTTTGCCAAGACGACCAACCCGAACCACACGGCCGCCAAGTTCCCGACCACCTGTGCTACCTGCCACACCACGGCCATTTGGCTCGGCGGCACGTTCAATCACACCGCCACGGCCTTCCCGTTGACTGGGGCCCACGTGGCCGCCACCTGCAAGGCGTGCCATGCCGACAACGTGTTCGCCGGCAAAGCCACGACCTGTGTCTCGTGTCACGTGACCGACTTCAACGCTACCGTCAACCCGAATCACAAGACCGCCGGGTTCCCGACCGACTGTCTGTCGTGCCACACCACGGCCCGGTGGCTGGGCGCCACGTTCGCCCATGACGCCCAGTACTTCCGGATCTATTCCGGCAAGCACCAAGGCCAGTGGGCGACGTGCGCCACCTGCCACACGAATTCGGCGAACTACAAAGAGTTCACCTGTTTGACGTGCCACGAGCACAGCAAAACCACCATGGACAACACGCACCAGGGCCGCTCCGGCTACTCCTATACCAGCCCCGCCTGCCTCTCGTGCCACCCCAGGGTCTAGTCCACCCAGATGAATCACCGATGAAAATGGTGCGCCCGCCATGCCAAGGTGTGCAATTCGCGGAACGTCGGTCGTCTGCTAGCTCGATTGTTACTCTCTCCGCCGGCAGGCCAACTCGGAATTTTCATTTTCATGGGCGCACGAGCGTTGCGGCAGGGCCATTGGAGAGCCTCCCGGTTCAGGGCGTTGGACGCCTTCGGCCGGTGCCTCTTGGTCCTGGGCGCTCTCTCGATCGTCGGGGGGGCTGACATGGCAGCCCAGTCCCAAGACGACAACCCCCACGGCAAGATCGAAATCCTCTGCTCGACCTGCCACAGCCCGGACAGCTGGAAACCGGCCCGGATCGCCAAGGCGTTCGACCACGGCCAGTACGGGATGCCGCTCGATGGGGGCCACGGGTCGGTGACCTGCGCCAGCTGCCACCAGTCGCTCGAATTCACCAAGGTCGGCACGACCTGCGTCTCCTGTCACCAGGATACCCACCGCGGCGAGTTGGGTCTCGACTGCGCCCAATGTCACAGCACTCGGTCGTTCAACGACCGGGCCCAGCAGATCAATCACGCGATGACGCGCTTCCCCCTCGACGGAGCCCACCGGACGGTCGATTGCCGGAGCTGCCACACGCCTGGGCCCGGCGGGGCCTTGGTGTTCCGGGGAGCACCCACAACCTGCATCGCGTGTCACCGGGGGGCGTTCGACCGAACGGCGGCGCCTAGTCACGTGGCCGCCGCGTTCTCGTCCGATTGCACCAGTTGCCATAACAAGGCGACGTGGCGGGGCGCCAGCTACGATCACAGCTTAAGCGACTTCGCGCTGACCGGCGCGCACCGGGCGATCACCTGCCAGGCCTGCCACGCCGATCGGGTCTTCACCGGCAAGTCGAAGGCCTGCGTCTCCTGCCACCAGGTCAACTTCGAGCAAACCAAGACCCCGCCGCACTTGGCCGCGCATTTCGACCAGAACTGCCTCAGCTGCCATACGACGACCGACTGGAGCGGCGCGGGGTACGATCACGGAGTCACGAAATTCCCGCTCACGGGGGCCCACCGGGCCCTCGCCTGCGCCACCTGCCATGCCGACGGCACCTACGTGGGCCGGCCGACTACCTGCATCTCGTGCCACCAAGCCGGGTTCGACCAGACGGCGAAGCCGCCGCACCGGGCCGCCGGGTTCTCGACCGACTGCGCGACCTGTCACACCACGGTGACCTGGCCGGGAGCCACGTTCAACCACAACACCACTTCGTTCCCGCTTGCCGGAGCCCACAAGGCGGCCATCTGCGGGTCGTGCCACATCAATAACGTCTACAAGGGCACCCCGACGACCTGTGTCTCGTGTCACGTGACCGACTTCAACGCTACCGTCAACCCGAATCACAAGACCGCCGGGTTCCCGACCGACTGTCTGTCCTGCCACACCACGGCCCGGTGGCTAGGCGCCACCTTCGCCCATGACGCCCAGTACTTCCGGATCTATTCCGGCAAGCACCAAGCCCAGTGGGCGACGTGCGCCACCTGCCACACGAATTCGGCGAACTACAAAGAGTTCACCTGTTTGACGTGCCACGAGCACAGCAAGACCAGCATGGACAACACGCACCAGGGCCGCTCCGGCTACTCCTATACCAGTCCCGCCTGCCTCTCCTGCCACCCCCGTGTCTAAGTCCGGCGCAGTGCGGCTCGTTGCCGCCAGCTTCATGTTGGCCCTCGTAGGGCCGCCGCTGGCTGGGCAGACCGCTCGCGACACGTTGGCACCGGGCCGCGCGTTCGTGACGGCGGTGACCCAAGGGATGGTCTACGTCGGGGCCGGCCGAATCCAGGGGCTCAAAGAGGGCTTGCTGGTGCAGGTGCTCCGGCTCGGAGCCAAAGGGCAGCTTCACGTCGCGTTTCTGTCGTCCCGCTCCGCGGCGCTCCGGCTCGATTCACTCTCAGTGCTCCCGGCGGTCGGCGACACGGTGACGTTCACGCCCACCTACGACAAAGCCGCAAGCCAAGTCGCCGGTGGACCGGCGGCCAGTCGAAACCGCGCCCGCGGCCAGCACCTCCGGGGCCGCGTTGGCCTCCGGTATCTCGGCACCTACGATCAGGGCAGCAAGTTCCAAACCCGGCAGCCCGGCCTCGAACTCCTCCTCGACGGTCCGATCGGGCCCGGGGTGCCGGTCGGGTTGGCAGTCGACATCCGGTCGCGCCGCTCGATCACCTATCGGCCCGATCAGCCGGCGGCTTCCACCCAGGTCATGGGGGTGTACCAGAGCGCGGTCCGGTTCCAGTCACCGAGCGGACCCTTTCGGGCGGTGCTCGGGCGGCAATACGCTCCGACGCTCGCGGGCGTCGGTCTCTTCGATGGGCTCTTGATCGACCTCCAGAAATCGACGTGGGGAACCGGGGTCATGGCCGGACTCGCGCCGGAGGCCGGCAGCATGGCTGTGTCCTCGGAGCTTCGGCAGTTCGGCGCCTACTTCCAGGGCCGCACACCGGTCGGCAAGCCGGTCCGGGTCACCATTACCGGTGGCGCGATGGGCTCCTACACCAGAACCGACCTGAACCGCGAATTCGGCTTTTTCCAAGGAACCATCAGCTCGACCTACGGGTCGGCCATCGTTCTCCAGGAAATCGACTTCAACCGCGGCTGGAAACTCGCGGCCGGTGAACCGCGGGTCTCGCTCACCAGCGCCTACGCCTCGGCCAACCTGAATCCGACCCAGTGGTTCAGCCTCTCCGGCGGCTTCGACAGCCGCCGGAACGTCCGCCTCTATCGCGACCTGCTGACGCCCGAGGATGTCTTCGACGACCGGCTCCGGATCGGTTACTGGGGCGGCGCCAACCTGACCATTGCCCGCAAGCTCCGGCTCGGCGGCGATCTCCGGGTCCGCACCGTCAGCGGCACCGACTCGCTCAAAACCACCGCCTATTCCGGCTATGCCACCGTCGATCGTCTGACCGCGCTTGGCCTGGGCTTCCGGCTCCGAGGCACCTGGTACGACACCCCCGGCCGGGGGACCGGCAGCCTGCTGGTCGGATCGGTTCGCCTGGCCCCCACGTCGCTCGGCGCCCTCGAGTTCTCGCTCGGGACCCGGCAGGAGCCCAATTTCAGCACCGACGACCGGTTCTGGACCGGGGTAGACGCCGAGGTATTCCTCCTGCGATCTTGGTTCGGGCTCGTCAACTTCACCAGAGAATGGGGACGAGACCACCTCACCCCAACCACCGAGTTGCTCTACGCGGGGCTGAGCTATCGGTTCTGAGCGGGAGCTCGTCGATGACCACTCCTCAGGTAAAATGTTCTTCATGCGCCGCCGCCGTGACGGGGAAATTCTGTCCCCAGTGCGGTACTCCGGCGGGGGCCGCGCCCCAGTCACGCGCCTGTCCGCGCTGCGGGCACGGTTCGCCCGCGGGAACCCAGTTTTGCGGGGCCTGCGGCGCCCCGCTCGGGGGCGCCCGCGCCACGGCCGGCGGCCTCAACCGGTCCATCCCCTGGATCCTCGGGGGCGCCGTGGTCGTCGCGCTCGCCGCGACGTTGTTCCGGTCGGGGGGGACGGCTCCTCCGCCGGTCGTGGCCGAGGGGCCAACTCAGGGGCAAGCCGGCACCCCGCCCGACATCAGCAACCTGACGCCTCGACAACGATTCGACCGGCTCTACACCCGGATCATCGAAGCGGCTCAGAAAGGTGACCAAGCCACGGTCGAGCAATTCACTCCGATGGCGTTGGCGGCCTTCGGGATGCTCGAGACGGTCGACGCCGACGCCCGGTACCACTTGGCCATGCTCCAACTCCATGTCGGCGACGTGGCCGGCGCGGAGGCCCAGGCCGACTCGATCAAGAAGGCCGACCCCAAACATCTGTTCAGCTATGTGGTCAGTGGCGCGGTGGCCAGGTGGAACAAGGACGAGGCCTTGCGGACCAAGATCAACGCAGGCTTTCTGGCTCAATACGACGCCGAGATCAAGACCAACAAACCCGAGTACCAGGAACATCGGGCCATGCTGGAGGAAGTTCGGAAGACGGCTACCGGCGCCAAGCCGGCGCCCTAGCCGTTCGTTACTTCTTGTGGCAGGCCTCGCACTTCGAGGCCACCGGCCGATAGACGACCCGGGTCGTTCCGTTCGGGCCCGGCTCGGAACGGTGGCAGCTCTGGCAAGGGACCTTCTGGTGACCACCCCGAAGGGGTAGGGCCGCGTCCCGGTCGTGGTCGAATTTCCCGGCCGGTGCGAACGCATCCTCCGTGTGGCAGGCCTCGCAGCGCCCCTGGTCCTTCCTCGAATCGAACTGAGCCCCGTGGACCGACTGATGACAGTCGGCGCAAGTGAGTTTGGCCTCGAACCGCAAACGCGCCGGCGCGGGGCGGCTCATCTCTTGGTGGCAGGCGGCGCACGGCGTGGCCCGGTGCGCCCCGTTCAACGGGAAGCGAAACGTCTGATGGCGGGCCTCGTCCACGCTGGTCGGGGTGAAGGCGACGGCGGTGTGGCAGCTCCGGCAGCCGTTGGGCTCGAACTGACCCGCGTGGGGGTCCTGGTGGCAAGCGGCGCAGGTGGTTTCGACTCCCTTGAAGGCAAACTTGGCCTTGCCTAACAGCACGGCTGGGGACAGCGGCCTGAGGCCCGGGCGCGCGGCGCCGTGGCAAGCCTGGCACTCGATCTCGGCATGACGGCCTTCCAGGGGCAGTTCAAGTCCCCGATGGGCTTCAATTCCGAACCGGCTCGGCTTCCAACCGGCCACCGCATGACACTCGGCGCACTCGCCGTGACCGGCCCGGCCGGCAAGTTGGCCGCCGTGGTCGTCTGCATGACACGCGGCGCAGGTGCCGGACGCCGGCCGCAGCACCACTCGGGTGGTTCCCCATTTGCCCGAGCCCGGGGCCGGTTCCTTCTGGTGACAGGAGGCGCACGCCGCCTGCCGGTGTCTTCCTTCGAGCGGGAACCGCGAGGCCTGATGGCGCTCGAGCGAAAAAATCGAAGGGGCGAATCCAGCCTCGGTGTGACAACCGGCGCAGTCGGCCGGCTTGCCCTGGACGGTGGCCGCTCCGCCATGCCCATCCTTGTGGCAGGCGGCGCAAGTCGCCGCGGCGGGCCGGCGGCCGCGATCGGTGGAGAAATCGGCATGGCACCCGGCGCATTTGACGGCGGCGTGTTTTCCCTTCAGCGGGAACGCGGTTCGGCCGTGATCGAAACCCGACGGCGCGATCACCTTGAAGGCCTGGGTCGTGTGGCAGGTCGTGCAGGTTCCGCCGAACCGGCCGTCGTGGACATCCCGATGGCAGGCGGTACAGGTCTGGTGGGGCACCGGCCGGTAGATCGGAATCGGCTGTCCCCGGCTATCGCGTTTCGGTGCCAGCCCCGGGGCCGCGTGGCAGGCATCGCACTTCACGTCGAGGTGTTTCCCGGTCAGGGGATAGTCGGTCGTGTCGTGCTTGAAACCGGGAGTCGCCAGCCACGTGCCGGCGTCGTGACAGGCGGTGCACTTCGCGCCTAACGCCCCTCGGTGGATGTCGTCGTGGCAGCCGGCGCAGCCGGGTTCGAGCCCGGTCCAATGCGACTTCGCTCCCGGCGCCAGGGGTGCCGCCGGGGAGGCCCTGAATTCGGCCTTGTGGCAGTCGGCGCAGGGGACCTTCGCGTGCGATCGCATGAGGGCCCATCCCGCCCGGCGGTGGTCGAATCGGTCGGAGGAACCTTCGGGCCACTTGATCAGCCGGAAGTCGGCCCCGGCGTGATCGGGGTGGCAGGACGCGCACCGTTGCCCCTTCGCGGCCGGAGTACCATGGAACCCGCGATTCCGCTCCGCGAGCCATCCCACGTCCCGATGGCAGGCCAGGCAGCGCCCCTGCATGGCTTCTTTTCCGCTGCCATGGCAACTGGTGCATTTGAGAGTGCCTTCGAGCTCTTGGTGGACCCGGGCCAATGGGCCGGGAGACACTTGGCCCTCGAGCGGTTGAGCGACGGCACCATGGAGCAGCCACCAGAGTCCGACCAACCGGACGGCCCGGATCACCAAAACCAGGTCATCCCCATCCCGACCACGACCCCGACATGGATCACCACGGCCACCAGCGCCGCGAGCGCGAACGGCCGATGCGCCACGTGCCAGAGGCGAAACACCCGGTGGGTGGCCTCGAGCATGCGGACCTGTTGGGTCAACGCCATTTCGTGACGGGCCAACCGGGCCACCCGGCGAAGCGCCTTGCGGTCGAGTCGGTGGCCGACCCGATTGGCTTGGCAGAGCCGTCGAAGGGCCCGGGCAGCCCGCCACCGCATCAGTTCATCGGTGAGCATTCGCTTGGCCGTGCCGATCACGCCGAGACCGTCGCACGGGGTCGGATCGGACCGCAAGAGCGCTTCGACCTGGGGCACCGGGAGCTTGGTGCCGCGGGCCAACTCGTCGAGCAATTGTCGTCGCTCGGCCGCAATTTCGTCGGCCGTCAGCTCGAGCCCGCTCGCGCTCCGGGGAATCTTGACGTACAGGTACCGGCCGACGACCCCGCTCAGGCAGACCACGATCATCGACCAGTAGCCGAGCCCGATCACTCCATCGAAGCGCCAACTGGCGTGAACCGCAGTCAGAACCGGCAGGGTGAGCGCCGTCGCGATGTGAACATCAAGCCATTTGGCCATGGCCCCGGTCCAACTGAGCCAACGGACCTTCTTCCGAAGGGGGTAGAGCCACAGAAAGAAGAAAATGGAAAGCGCCAAGATCCCCGCAGATTGCCCCAAATAGCCGGAGGGTCGCAGCCAGGAATGCAGGGGATGGCGCACCCGTTCCGACGGCTCGGCGCCGTAGTACCCCCAATAGTATGAAGTGATCCCCAGGAGGCAGAGCACGAAGGTGGCGACCAGGGCCATGGAGGGTGGCCTCCTTCCGCGAACGGCCGGAGCGGCCCCTTTTGGCTCGGGCATCGACGGTTCCGCGGCCGGGGTCGGCAACGGGGTCACGGGTCGGCCAAAACGGGGCGGCCGGGCGGTGACTTTCTGGTCGGTTTTCGGCGTCGTCATGATGACCCTTGAAGGGCACAAACTGTGCGAGATGGGGACGGTGGGGCGTCGTATCCCGCACACAAGCTAAGTCATGAGATGAAAGGTACATGAACCACGTGGAGCGATGGATCCGCTAGTGTATGGGGGCTTCGCCGCGGTGCTCGCCACCGCGGTCGCCGGGCACCTCCGCCAACATCGGAAACGGGAAACCGCCGCTGTGGCGGCGGCGGAGCGGGCAGGGGTCGGTGGCGGAGATGGGCCCCGCGCCCAACATCCGGCCATCAACGTCGATTGGTGCATCGGGTGCGGGGCCTGCGTGACCGCCTGCCCGGAAGGTGATGTGCTGGCCGTGATCGGCGGCAAGGCGGCTTTGGTTCAGGGCAGCCGGTGCATCGGACACAGCCTATGTGCCGAGGCCTGCCCGGTCGGGGCCATCGAAATCAGGATGGCCGCACCGTCGATGACCGCCGACCTCCCGGCCCTTTCACCGGAGCTCGAGTCCTCGGTCCCCAATCTCTTCATCGCGGGCGAACTCGGCGGCTTGGCGTTGATCAAGAACGCGGTCAATCAGGGACGGGAGTGCGTCGACCGGATCGCCGCGCGAGCCCCGGAGCTGCGCCACCGGCCCGACGTTGGCCCACCGCCGCTCGACCTCGTGATCGTCGGGGCCGGTCCCGCCGGCCTCTCCGCGTCGCTCCGGGCCCTCGAAATCGGCCTCCGATCCGTCACCCTCGAAGCCGAAGAGTTCGGCGGCACGGTCGCCAAGTATCCGCGTCAGAAGCTGGTAATGACGAGTCCGGTCGAGTTCCCGACCTACGGCAAGTTCACCAAGCGCGAGATCTCGAAGGAGAACCTCCTGGCCCTCTGGTCGACGGCGGCACAGAAGGGCGGCCTCGACGTCCGGACGCAGGAACCGGTCACGGCGGTGCTCCGCGATTCCACCGGCCGGTTCACGGTCCGAACGCCGAAGGGCGAATACCACGCGCTCGCGGTGTTGATGGCGATCGGCCGCCGGGGCACGCCGAACAAGCTGGGGATCCCCGGCGAGGAACTTCCCCACGTGATGTACAGCCTGCTCGACGCCGAGGCGTACGAGGGCAAACGGATCCTGGTGGTTGGCGGCGGCGATAGCGCTGTCGAGGCGGCGATGGGGCTGGCCACCCAAAAAGGCAACCGGGTCACGATTTCCTACCGGCAGACCGAGTTCAAGCGGCTTAAGCAGCGGAACCAAGTCCGGCTTCAGGACATGATGGCAAAGAAGACGCTCACGGTCGTGTTCAACTCGAAGCCGACGAGCATCCACGAGAAATCGGCGACCCTGGATGTCGGCGGGGACACGAAAGACGTGGCGGCCGACTTCATCTGGATTTTTGCCGGCGGCACGATGCCAAAGCCATTCCTCGAGGGGATGGGCATTGCCTTCGGCCGCCAGGATCTCAGCGGCGCCGCCGCCGAAGAAGCCGAGGCCGGGAATCAGATCGTAGCGGCGTGATAGATCGCACGGGCGGAGCCGGTTACCTTGGGCGATGGTTTTCGGGTTCGCTGCCCTGCTCGCCTGGTCCCTCCAAGCTCCGACCCTCAGGACCAGTCCCGGCGCGGAAGAGGTCCGGCTCGACGGTCGGCTGACCGAGTCGGTCTGGAATACCGCCGACTCGATCGGAGCCCTGACCCAGATCGAGCCGATTGAGGGCGGCCACTCGAATGGCTCGACCGTCGTCCGGGTCCTCACCAATCCGCGCTACCTGATCATCGGCATCACCGTCGCGAATGGCGGGGTCCCGATCACCACGTTCTCCAAGACCCGCGACGCGAGCCTCAAGGAGGAAGACCACATCCGCCTGGTGTTCGATCCGTTCGCGGACGGCCGGTCGGGTTATCTCTTTGCCGTGAATCCTTCGGGCGCCCGGTACGATGCCCTGATCACCAATCAAGGTGAAGGGGAGAACAGCAACTGGGACGCGGTCTGGGAAGCCGCCACCGCCCGAAACGACTCGGGTTGGTCGGTCGAAATCCGGATTCCAGTCAAGAGTCTCTCGTTCCCGGCCGGCGCCGACCAGTGGGCTTTCAACGTCCAGCGCCGAGTGCAGGCGGCCCTGGCCACCGATCGGTGGGCGGCCGCCCGACGGGATCGCAAATTCGGCCGGACGACCGACGCGGGCCGGCTGACCGGATTGCCCCGGTTCGACCTCGGCCACGGCCAGAGCATCCGGCCGGCGGTGGTAGCCGGCGGCGGGAAGCCCGGCCCTGACACCCCGGTCGACGGCAGCCTGAGCCTCAGCGCTGAAATCGAGCAGCGACTCGGGGCAAACTTTCTCGGCACCTTGAGTCTCAATACCGACTTTGCCGAGACCGAGGTCGATACCCGCCGGTCGAACCTGACCCGGTTTCCGCTCTTCTTTCCGGAAAAGCGAACCTTCTTTCTCGAAGGAAGCGACGTCTTCGAGTTCGGCCCCAATCTCGGCACCGACGTGCTGCCCTTCTTCAGCCGACGACTCGGCTTGGTCAACGGTCGGACGGTCCCGATCCAGGTCGGCGGCAAGCTCAACGGCCAATTCGGTTCAACCCGGGTTGGGCTGATCGCCACCCGGACCGGGGCGGTCGATTCGGTGGCCGGCGCCACCGAGATGGCCGTGATGCGAATCCGCCAGAACGTCCTTCGCGAGTCGTCGATCGGCGCGATCGCAACGTTAGGCGATCCGCAGGGCGGCACCGGATGGCTGGCCGGCGCCGATGCGGTGTTTCGGACCTCGCGGTTTCGGGGCAGCAAGAACCTCTCGGTTGGGGCGTGGTACCTGGCGACGGACCGGCCGGGCCCTGACCCGGGCGATCACTCGGCGTTCGGAGTTTTGGTGGACTATCCGAATGATCTGGTGGACGCCTCGGTCTCGTGGAAGCGGATCGGGGACGCCTTCGACCCACCGCTCGGGTTCGTCCCGCGGCGGGGCGTCAACCTCCTGTCGTTCGGCGCCGATGTCTCACCCCGCCCGGAGCGGTGGGGCATTCGGCAGATGTTTTTCGAGAACCGGTTCACCATGGCGCTCGATCTCGACGGCCGCTGGGAATCATACCGGCTATTCCTGGCCCCGATCAATTGGCGATTCGAAAGCGGCGACCGGATCGAGGCGAACGTGGTGCCCCAGGGCGAACGCTTGGTCGAGCCGTTCGAGGTGGCGGATGGGGTAGTGGTGAAGCCGGGGGCGTACCGATACACCCGCTACCGGCTCGAGGCCGAGTTGGCGGCGCGGCGCCGAATCGGCGGCCAACTCACGTGGTGGTTCGGCAATTTCTACGGCGGCCGGCTCGACCAGTTCCAGGTCGAAGCGAGTTGGCGCCCTTCGGCCACCTTGGCATTCGAGCTGAACGGCGAGCACGACCGGGGCCGCCTGCCGGAAGGTGCCTTCGAAACTACGGTCGTCGGCACCCGGGTTCGCTACAACATCTCCCCGAACGTCTCGATCAACAGCCTGGTGCAATATGACACC
>JAYTTT010000384.1:0-4830 GCA_043744895.1 Gemmatimonadota bacterium
CCAGCCGGCTCCAGGCCTCGCCCTTGTACTTGGCCGGAATATCGGCGGCCCGATCCGGAAGGTCCCGGACGTGCCCCATCGAGGCGACCACCTTGTAGCCCCTGGGCAGGAAGTCCCGAATGGTTCGCGCTTTGGTTGGTGACTCTACGATGACGAGACTGGCCATGCCGTCCTAACGCTAAAGTCGAATCCGGCGGGGACCCCGGAACGGGGGAACACAATGGAGCAACGGCGGCGCGCTGTCAATTCCCCCTCGCTCGGCTCGGGCTGTGGAGTGCCGACGTAAAGTACTGCCACTGGGTACTTTAGGCTGAAGAGACTCAATCTATCCCAGACGGATCCGATTGGCGTATTTCCGGTGGTCTGGCGAGTTTTCCGAATGTCCGACGTCCTGACCGGCCTGATCTATTACCTCGTCTTCCTGTTCTCAACCACCGTGCACGAGGCGGCCCATGCCTGGGCGGCCAAGCGTGGCGGCGACCTCACCGCCTATCGCGGCGGGCAAGTCTCGCTCGACCCGCGCCCGCATATCAAGCGGGAGCCCTTCGGCATGGTCATCCTGCCGCTGCTTTCGGTGGCGATTTCGGGCTGGCCGTTCGGCTTTGCGAGCGCGCCGTACGATCCAGCGTGGGCGATGCGGCATCCGCGTCGGGCGGCCTGGATGGCACTGGCCGGCCCCGGATCGAACCTGCTGCTCGTCCTGATTGCCTGGACGCTAATTCGCGCCGGAGCGGCGGCCGGAATCTTCACGGCCCCGAGTTCGGTTCGGTTCGGCCACCTGATCGCGACGGACGGGAGTGGGTGGCTTGCGGGGGGCGCGTTCATGATCGGGGCCTTCTTCTCCATGAATCTGGCACTCGCCATCCTCAACCTGATTCCGCTGCCGCCACTCGATGGCAGCGCGGCGGTTCCGCTCCTGCTGTCGCCCACGCTGACCCAGCGGTATCAGAATTTCCTGTGGACCAACCCCGGGCTCGCCATCTTTGGAATGCTCGCGGCGTGGCGGGTGTTCGACATGATCTTTCAGCCGATCTTCATGGCGGCCGTCAACCTGCTGTTCACGGGCGTCCGGTACGGGTAGCCGTTAGATTGGTCCCTGCCTCTTTCGTGGAGTCGTCCCGTGGGTGCTTTGCTTTTTGGGTTCGTCTTGTTGGTGGTCGGCTTGGTGGTTCGGGCTTCGGGCAAGAGTCTCGGCTCGGCGGGGAGCAAGGCGGCCGGCTTGGTGGTGTCGCTGGTGAGCGTGGTCCTGATCATCATCGGCGCCGTCACGCTGATCAGCTCCAGCGTCAAGGTGATCGATGCCGGCTCCGTCGGGGTCTCGCATGCCTTCGGGAAAGTCTCCCCGGTTCCCCTGCTGCCCGGCGTTCGATTCGTCCCGCCCTGGTCCGAAGTCGAACGGTACTCGACCCGCGAGGAACAGTTCCCCAGGGCGACCGAGCAGTCCGAGCAGATGGACGCGTTGTCGAGCGAACAGATGGGGATGAAGGTCGATGCCGCCGTCCGCTGGCAAATCGATCCGCAGCAAGCGCCCCGGATCTTTACCGAAATCGGCGGCGAAGAACAAATCCACGCGGTGGTCCTGAACGCCATTCGGAACGGGGTTCGCGACGGGATGTCCCAATTCACGATCAACGACATCAATCAGCGGAGCCGAGTGGCCGACGTCATGAAGGACGAGGTTGACAGCGCCCTGGTCACGCGGCCGCGGGCAGGCGGCGAGCCCTTTCGGATCGCGACGATCACGGCGTTTTTTCTCCGCAACCTTCAGCCGCCTGAACAGGTCGTCAACGCGATCAATGGGAAGATTGCCCAGGAGCAGCAGATTCAGACTGAAAAGCACCGGGTCGAAGTGGCCCGGCTCCAGTCGGAGCAGCAGCGGCTCCTCAACCAGACGTTGACGGCCGAGGCGTTGCTGAAGCAGTATCTCGAGGTTCTACACGACATGAAGACGTCGAACAACCTGGTGGTTCTGGTGCCGACGGAGGGTGGGGTCCCGCTGCTTGATCTGGCCGCGCTCCGCCGGAACCTGAAGGCGGCCGGCTCGCAATAGCGGGTGTGAGCTACGAGGAGATTTCTCGGCGGGGCGGCAGCGTGTGCGACCGCCGCCACTCAAGCCAGACGCCGGCCACGCCGATGGCTATCAAGCCAAGGGCCAGGTACATGGTCCCCGAGTGGGGGCCAATGGGGCGCTGCCCAAGGCCGCAGGTCCCCGCGAGGAAACAATCGCTGGGGCCTGGAATGGCCTGCATCAGGGACGCGAACATACGGACAGGGAGGGATTCGAACCCTCGGTACCGTTACCGGCACACCGGTTTTCGAGACCGGCTCCTTCAGCCACTCGGACACCTGTCCTCAGAGCGGCATAAGATAAGACGGGAGTAAGGGTTAACGGTAGGGGACCGACGACCTAACGTCTCGCCTGGAAGAACCGCTGCAACACCGCCGCGGATTGATCGGCCATCACCCCACCGACCACCTCGGCGCGGTGGTTGAGCTTCGGGTGACGGAGCAGGTCGCCGACCGATCCGGCCATGCCCGCCTTGTCGTCGTACGCGCCAAAGACCACCCGCCCCACTTTGGCCAGGACGATGGCGCCGGCGCACTGGGCGCAGGGCTCGAGGGTCACGTAGAGGGTGGCCTCGGTGAGGCGGTCGGTGGCCAGGTGTTGCAACGCTCGCCCGATCGCGAGGATCTCGGCGTGGGCGGTCGGATCCCGCCGGATGATCGTCTCGTTGTGGCCTTCGCCCACCACCGTGCCCCCGGCAACCACGACCGCCCCCACCGGCACCTCCCCGGCCACGGCGGCCCGTTCGGCGAGCGCGAGGGCCCACCGCATCGCGAGGGCGTGGTCGGCCCGCACGGGCATCTCACCCACTCGCAATCTGAAGCTGCTCGCCATCGCGGGTGACGGCGACCAGGGCGCCGGGTTCGAAGCTGCCGGCGAGGATGGCCTGCGCGATCGGATTCTGCAACAATCGCTGAATGACGCGCTTCAGGGGCCGGGCACCAAACACCGGATCGTAACCCCGCTCGGCCAGGAGCTGGCGGGCCGCCCGATCGACCTCGAACCGAAGGCCCTTGGCCTCGACCATCGTGGCGAGGCGGATCAGCTGGAGGTCGACGATCTTCGCGATGTGGTCGCGTCCGAGGGGATGAAAGACCACAATGTCGTCGACCCGGTTCAGAAACTCGGGCCGGAAGTGCTTCCGAAGTTCGCCCCGGACCTGCTCTTCGACGGCGGTCCACTCCGTAGTATCGGCCTCGGCGCCGGCTTCAACAATGAAGCCGCCGCCGATGTTGGAGGTCATGATGACGACCGTGTTCCGGAAGTCCACAACCCTGCCCTGACTGTCGGTCAACCGCCCGTCATCGAGGAGTTGGAGCAGGACGTTAAAGACGTCAGGATGGGCTTTTTCGATTTCATCGAAGAGGACGACACTGTACGGACGGCGGCGGACCGCCTCGGTCAGCTGGCCGCCTTCGTCGTACCCGATGTACCCCGGCGGCGCCCCGATCATCCGGGCCACCGAGTGCTTTTCCATGTACTCGGACATGTCGAGCCGAATCATCGCCCGCTCGTCATCGAAGAGAAACTCGGCCAGGGCCCGGGCGGTCTCGGTCTTGCCGACGCCCGTGGGGCCGAGGAAGATGAACGAGCCGGTCGGCCGGTTGGCATCCTGGAGGCCGGCGCGACTTCGCCGGACCGCGTTGGCCACGACCCCCACCGCCTCCGCCTGACCCACCACTCGTTCGGCCAGCACCGACTCGAGGCGGGTCAGCCGCTCCCGGTCCGATTCGAGCATCTTGGTGACCGGAATCCCGGTCCATCGGGCCACGATTTCGGCAATGTCCTCGGAGCCGACTTCTTCCTTCAGGTATTTGGCATTCCGCTGAATCAGCTCGAGGCGCTTTTCCTCCTCGATAATGGCCGCCTCAAGCTGGGGAATCTTTCCATAGCGCAACTCCGCCGCTTTCTGGAGGTCGCCCCGCCGGCTGACGATCTCCACTTCGCCTCGCAGTTGTTCGATCTCAACCTTCTTGGCCTGGAGTAAGTGAATGGCCGCCTTCTCGGCCTGCCACTGGGCCTTCATCCCGCCGGACCTTTCCTTGAGCTCGGCTATCTCCCGCTCGACTCCTTCTCGTCGTTCGATGCCGGCCTTGTCCTTTTCCTTGAGCAGGGCCTGGCGCTGGATTTCGAGTTGGAGAATCTTCCGCTCGACCTCGTCGATTTCGAGCGGCATGGAGTCGATTTCAATGCGGAGCCGGGCCGCGGCCTCATCGACCAAGTCGATCGCCTTGTCCGGAAGGAACCGGTCGCCGATGTACCGGTCGCTGAGGGTGGCCGCCGCGACCAGGGCGTTGTCGGTAATCCGAACGCCGTGATGGACCTCGTACTTCTCTTTGAGACCCCGGAGGATGGCGATGGTGTCTTCGACGCTTGGCGCGTTGACCATGACGGGCTGAAAGCGGCGCTCAAGGGCGGCGTCTTTTTCCACGTGCTTGCGGTATTCGTCGAGGGTGGTGGCGCCGACAACGTGAAGCTCGCCCCGGGCCAGGGCCGGCTTGAGCATATTGCTCGCGTCGACCGCCCCTTCGGCCGCGCCGGCCCCAACGATCGTATGGAGCTCGTCGATGAAGACGATGAAATGACCCTCGGCTTCGGTCAGCTCCTTGACGACCGATTTGAGCCGCTCTTCGAATTCACCGCGGTACTTGGCGCCGGCCAAGAGGAGACCGATATCGAGCGCGATGATCTCCTTCGACTTGAGGCTTTCCGGCACGTCGCCCGACACGATCCGCTGAGCCAGCCCCTCGACGATCGCGGTCTTG
>JAYTTT010000385.1:0-4815 GCA_043744895.1 Gemmatimonadota bacterium
GCCAAGCAGCGATTTGATGTCGTCGTCGTCGATCCGCCGGCCTTTGCCAAGAACAAAGGATCGGTCCACCAGGCGTTGAAAGGGTACAAGGACATCAACCTTCGGGCGATCCGCCTCGTCAGCCCCGGGGGGCATTTGGTCACCGCCTCGTGCTCCTTCCACGTGCGCTGGCCCGAATTCCTCGGGATACTGGCCGACGCGGCGGCCGACAGCGGGCGCCGAGTCACGATGGTGGAGCATCTGACCCAACCCCCCGACCATCCCGAGGTCCTGACAATTCCCGAGACCGGGTATCTCAAGGGTGCGATCCTCCGGATCGAGCCCGCCTGAAGACCTACCCCTGCACAGTTAGGCATGGTTAGGCTTATACTTCCGGCAAACGGCCCCCATCTCGAATCGTGCGCACTGCCACCCAACCCAGCCCCCAGGGATCCGCCGCGCCCGCGCGGCGGATCCGATCGCTCCCGTCCTTGGAGCAGCAGTACCGGGCCTATCTGATGCAGCGGATCGAGGACTACAAGGATTCGCTCTCCCGGGAAATGTTGATGCGCCTCGGAGACGATGCGGCCACCGAGCTCCACGGGGCCCGGAGCGATCAGTTGGTCCTCACCGAAATGCTGATGCAGGAAACGGTCGACCAGCAAATCATCGACCGGCTCAAACTGCCGTCATTTCGGAAATGGCGATCCAAGATCCTCCCCCTCCGCGAGGCCCAGCGATCGCCGACGCGCTGGGGTATGTCGACCGTCGACCCCGTGGCGTTGGTCCTGTCTCGGCTGGAGCCGGGTGACCGAGCCTTGGTCATCGGAATCGGGGCCGAACGGGCGGTGTACCTCCTCGCGGCCCATGACCTCGAGATCCACTGCCTCCTCGGCGACACCACGGCGGCCACCAAGATCGAGGGCACCCTGGCGTCCGAGTCCTTGAGCGGCCAGTGTGAAGCCTATGTGGTCATGCTGGGCCACTGGATTCCCGCCGCGGTACTCGGACCCTACCACCTGGTCGTCGTCGACGCGGCCACCGTGCAATCACTGACCCCGGAACGACAGCGTTCCCTGATGATCCAGGCCCAGCAACGCACCGCGCCGGAGGGACTCCACGCCCTGGTCTCCTCCGACGCCGAGATCGCCCCGGAGGGCTGCCTCCGCCACTACCCCGACTGGCAAAAAATCCCCGCTCCCTCGTCAGGGCCAACGGGACGGTCCAATGAGCCCGGCCTTCGCGGCTTCCTGCTGTCCGGCCCCCCAATCCGCCAAAGCGGCCTGTCATCGGTCAGGTAGGCCGCAATCCGCCCGGCTTACTCAGCCACAGGCAGCAGTATATCTTCAGCCGGTTTTTCCTCCGGCCTGAGTGACCATGCGCGCCATCGTGAAGACCAAGCCCGGGGTCGGGATGACCCTGGAAGAGGTCCAGAAGCCCACCATCGGACCCGCCGACGTGTTGATCCGGGTTCACGCCGCCGGCGTCTGCGGCACCGATTTACATATCTGGGAGTGGGACCGCTGGGCCAGCAATCGGCTCAAACCCCCGGTGGTCATTGGCCACGAGTTCGCCGGCGAGATCGTCGAACTCGGCGACCAAGCCCGACGGGCCGGGATCCTCACCCTCGGCGAACTGGTCACCGCCGAGGGCCACATCGTCTGCGGCCATTGCCTCCAGTGCCGGACCGGCAACGGGCACCTCTGCAAGCGGACCCAAATCATCGGCGTCGATCGCGACGGTGCCTTTGCCGACTACATCGCCATGCCGGCCAGCAACATCGTTCGACTCCATGGCATCCCCGTGGAGATCGGCGCCATTATGGATCCAGTGGGGAATGCCGTCCACACCGTCCTCGAAGGGGCGGAGCTGGCCGGGAGCACGGTCTTCGTGCTCGGATGCGGTCCGATCGGTTGTTTTGCGGTCGGCGTCGCCCGGGCCGCCGGGGCCTCGACCGTCATTGCCAGCGACTTCAACGACATGCGCCTCGACTTGGCGCGCCAAATGGGCGCCACCATTACCCTCAACCCCAGCCGGGATAACGTCGTGGATCGGATCCTCGAGGCCACCCATGGCAACGGCGTCGATCTGGTCTGCGAAATGAGCGGCCACCCGGCCGGTCACGCCCAGGCTTTCAGAGCCGCCCGGTTAGGCGGCCGGGTCAACCTGCTCGGCACGCCGAGCCAGAGCACTGAGGTCGATTTTGCCCAAGAGATCATTTTCAGGGGCCTCTCCCTCTATGGCGTCACCGGCCGGAAGATGTACTCGACCTGGAATACCATGGGCCGGCTGATTCGCAGTGGCCAGCTCGATCCCCGGCCGGTCATCACGCACCGCTTCCCGCTCGAAGAAATTGCCGAGGCGATCAGCGTCATCAAAGACGGCAAGGCCGGCAAAGTCATCCTGGAGATTGCCCGATGAACAACGCCCTCGACCTCCGGTTGACGGGAGCGCTCGCCGGCTTCCGGCGCGACGGGATCTACAAGCGCCTCAACTTCCTCGAGGGTCCTCAGGCCGCGCGCACCCATATGGAAGGCCGAGGCGAGGTCATCATTCTCTCGTCCAACAATTACCTTGGGCTCTGCAACGAACCGGAGGTCATTGCCGCCGGCAAAGCGGCGTTCGACAAATTCGGGGCTGGGTCGGCGTCGGTTCGATTCATCTGCGGGACCCTGACCATTCATCGTGACCTCGAAGCGGCCCTGGCCAAGCTCGTCGGGACCCCGTCATCGTTGTCGTTCATGAGTTGCTGGAACGCCAACGAAGCGTTTCCGGTGACCCTGCTCAACGAGGATGACCTCGTCTTGAGTGACCAATTGAACCATGCCTCGATCATCGATGGGATCCGGTTGGCGAAGGTCATCACCAAGTGTCAAACCGGCGTCTACCAGCACAACGACATGAAAGACCTCGATGCCAAGCTCGCCGCCGCCACCGACCGCAAGGTCAAGATGGTGGTGACCGACGGGGTCTTTTCGATGGAGGGGTCGATCGTCAATCTGCCGGACCTCCTCACGGTCTGCCGGAAGCACGGGGCCGTCCTGGTCGTCGACGACAGCCACTCGACCGGCGTCCTCGGCGCCACGGGGCGAGGAACGGCCGAGCATTTCGGACTGGTGGGCGAGGTCGACATTATCACGACGACGTTGGGGAAGGCCCTCTCCGGCGGCGCCGGCGGCTTCGTGGCAGGGTCGTCCGACGTGACCGATTACCTGATTCAGCGGGCCCGCCCTCAACTGTTCACCAACGCCTTGCCGGCGCCGGTGGCCGCGGCCGGCCTTGCCGCCATTCAGTTTCTCGAGGCCCATCCCGAGCGGGTCCGGAAGCTCCAGGACAACGCTCGTTATTTCAGGGCCGGCCTCAAAGACCTCGGCTTCAAGCCCCTCGACGGCGAGACCCCCATCATCCCCGTCATCATCGGCGAAACGGCCGACGCCATTCGAATGAGCGAACTGCTCCTGGACGAGGGCGTTTTCGCCACCGGCTTCGGCTATCCCGTCGTGCCCCAGGGCACCGCCCGGGTCCGATGCCAGATCTCGGGCGCCCACACCATCGACGACCTCGATGAGGCCCTGGTGGCGTTCGCAAAGGTCGGGAGAGCGCTCGGCCTCCTCTAGCCGCTCATTGCCGTAAGTCTGGCGTTCCTCCCAAACCGGCGAAAAAACCGACCCAGTTGGTGTTTCAGGACCGGAGGCTGTTCTGAGCCGTCCAGGTATCGAACACTCGTCTCCTGATGCTTCCTGACATTTTATATCGTTTGTTTACAACAGCTTACCGCAGAACACCAGGACGTGTCGGCTCCGATTTTCCGTCAAAACCAACTACTAAACTGCAGGAACTGGCCTGAGCACGGGGTTTGCCATGAGGTCGGGCGTCCGTTACTCCTTTGTTCATTGGCGGGAGGCCGTTCAATGCGTCCTGTTCGAGCTGTGGTTGTGGCCTTCGGTGGCCTTGTGATGTTGTCAACGTCGGCTGTTGCCCAGCGCGCTGATGACTCCTTCAAGTGGTACCTTGGCGCCCAGGCAGGTGTCCTAGGCTTCGAGACCCCGTCCCAGACCCGCGGATGGGCCCCGACAGTCGGCGGCCAACTCTTGGTCATGGCCAAACGAACCGGCTTGCTGGTTTCCATCGACGAGGCCTTCGGCAGCAACGAGGTCACTGGGTACGGCGATGTCACCGCCAACGGTAGCGTCCGAGAAGTTCTCTTCGATCGCATTCGGAGATACTCGGCCACCTTGACGGCCTATCCTTTGAAGGGATCGACCCAGCCCTACTTCGGCCTCGGATTCGGGCTGATGCAGGTCCTCAACCCGAAACCGCAGGGCGTCTTCACCTCGCCAATCCAAGCCCGGCTGGCGGGCAACCTCGCCTCCGCCAAATCGACCGATGGCTTCATCGCCGCGGTGGCCGGGATCCAGTTCCGGGCCGGTCGGATGGTGGCCTTCGGTCAGGCCCAACTCAGTAGTTCGGCTCAGTCCGGCCACCTGCTTCGAGGTGCCGGTCAGGCGATCACCGGCGGACTTCGGTTCTCGTTAGGTGGCGCCAAGGAAGGGCTTCACGGCGGCGGGTACTAAGCCGGCCACTCGAGAAACCGGAGTGGCCAGTCGACCGCCTTGGTGATGCCGATCCTCGGCGTCACCCGGATACCCCCGGCTGGCGCTCCCGGGACAATCGAGACCGGTGATCCCCTCATCCGCTGCCCGTCGAGGGACCGATCGATTCCCAGAGCCTGACAGAGCTTTCCAGGCCCGTTGCTCAGCGTTCGACGGTTGGGCCTGCCACGGCGCTGACCGGCAACGGCCTCGCCCTCGGTGATTCGCACCGACCGGAGCAAGA
>JAYTTT010000386.1:0-4814 GCA_043744895.1 Gemmatimonadota bacterium
GAATCGGACCGTGAGGGTGTTGGCCACCGTGACCGAATCGACGACCGAGAAATCCGACCATTGCAGGGTGCCCGACGAGGGATCGAGAATCTGATCGAAGGTGAACTTGACGTCGGCCGCGGAGAAGGGCCGGCCGTCATGCCAGACCACGCCCGGTCTCAAGGCGAAGGTGTACTGCCGGCCGTCGGCCGAAATGGTCCAGCTGGTGGCGAGGTCGGGCTCGGGGGACAGTGAATCGCTCGGGCGCACCAGTCCCGGAAAAATCACTTTGTTGATCAGGACCGATCCAATATCGGGCGAGAGCGGGGCGTTCATGATCGGATCGTTGATGATCGCGATCCGGAGCGAGTGTTCGGGCGGTTTCTGCCGGCTGCACCCCGCGACGACCAGGGACGCCGCCAGGTATCGGAGGGTGCGGTTCATGCCAGGGCGCTCTCGACGTCACGGCGGGCATCGTCGAGCGCGGCCACGAACCGGTTCTGGCCCCGGGTCAAGTGGGTTCGGATGAAGCCTCGGCGAGAGGCGTCGGCGGCTGGAATACCGGTCGCGGGCGCCAGGTCCGGCAACGGCGGAATCGTCTCGGCCTCGTCATGGAAGAACCCGGGCCGGGTGGTGAAGTTGACCGGGACCAGGTGCCGAGCGAGCCGGCGAATCGCGTGATTGAGCCGGCGAACGACCGGGTCGCCGGGGGGCCGGTCGGCGAGGCGGGCGGCCCGGGCGCCAAGGGCCCCGACGGCGGTGCCTAACGCCCCGATCGCGCGGCGGCTCGGCTCGAACGAGAACACCTCTCCGGCCGCCCGCTGGTACCGGTCGAGGGTCCCGGAGAATTCTTGAAGCGTTGCGGCGAAGTCGAACGGCGCAATGGTGGCGTTGGCGGCCTCCATGACGGCCGCCAGGTAGATCCTGATGTCGGTCAGCAGGATGGTCCGGTCGGCGATCTCCATGGTGTCGTCTTCGGTGTGCCAGGCGATGTTCGCCCCGCAGCCGCCGACGGCGTAGTAGCCTTTGGCCGCTCGGTCCTCGGGTGACATGGTGGACAGGAGCATGAAATAGGAACTGATCCCGATGTTGTTGAACGAGTAGTCGCCGGCTTGGTAGGGGCGCTCGCCCTTGGCTTGTTTGCCGGCCAGGTCCAAGATCACCGCCTTGGCGAAGGCCTCCGTCTCCGACATCCAGGACACGTCGAGGTATTCGGTGGCCCAGCGGCACCCCGGCGAGTCGCAGTTGACCTGCGCGATGCACGACCGATAGAGCTCGGCGGCGTAGTGATCGGCGAACCAGGTGCTGCCGGCGTACCGGCCGGTCGAGTGGCCCGGCCACCAGGCAATCCAGACTGACCGCTTGAGATCGGCTTGCCGGGTCCAAAGCACCCGCGCGATTTCCAGCATCGTGCCGTCGCCCACGGCATTGTCGCCGACCCCGACGTCCCAGGAATCGTAGTGACCGTGGAGGAGGACGAAGGGCTCCGCCTCGTCGGTCCCTGGAATTTTCACGACCGGAATCGGCGACCGATACCAGCCCTCCTCCAGCGCGGCCTCGATCGTCCCGACCGCCCCTCGACGGGCCTTCTCGATCAGCGCTTGGCCGTCGGCGTGGTTGACGGCCACGACCGGGATCGAAGGTTTTCGGGGCAGGTCGTAGAGGTCGGGGGTGCCCCAGACCGTCGTGCAGATGCCCCAATGGGCGTTCTGGCCCGGGTTGACCGCGATCAGGCCCGCGGCGCCCAGCGCCTCGTAGTGGGCAACCTTCCCCGGCATCCCGAACCCCTCGGTAATCACGATTCGGCCCCGGACCTCATGGTCGCGGTCGGAACCGGACGGACGCTGAAAGAATTCTTCCAGGGTGGGATCGGCCTGGTTCGGCAGGTAGAGCAGCGGCGCCGTCGTTCCGGCCGTGGCCCGGCTCATCGCCATCGGCTTGGCGCGATACGACGAGGCGCCGACCCGGACATCGGCAGCGCCCGGAATGCTGAGGAACAGGTCAGGCTCGTGAACGGTGACGGGGATCCCGAGCGCCGTGAGCCGCGCCACGATTTCTTGGGCGGCGGTCTCGACGTCCTGGGGGCGGGCCCGTTTCAGGGTCGAAAACCGTTCGATGAGCGACCAGGCGTGATCGATAGTGGCGGTGCCAACGGCTTGGCGGACCTCGGGACGGAGCACGGTGCCCTCAGATCGGTGGAAGAGAATCCAGATGGGGAGGTGGTCGTTGGAGACAATCTATTGCCAATTTGGAGCTACTGTCCAGTCGAGATCACGAGTTTCAAACACTGAATAGATAGTGTACAGCGAACACGTTACGCTATCGTTTTGAATTGATTTGTAAAATATTAAAAGACATCTTGTTACGATCACATACGTCTATGTTGATAAATGACAATGTACTGTTTCTGTGCTTGTTGACAAATCAGTGGATTAGTACATTGCGATCATGAATTCTCTGGTGCGCCGGTCGTGGCGTCGAGCGCTTGCCGTCGGCCTAGTGGTGGTGCTCGGGTGTCAGGCCTCCCGATCGACCGGCCTTGGTCCGGATCCGACCGACCCGCTCGCCCTGGACCTTTCTCCCACCGGTGGGTTGGTCGCCGCAGGCGACACCCTCCGGTTTGCGGTGACCGTGGTGCGGCGGGACGGAACCAGGGCTCCGGCGGCGGGGGCCCGGTTCGAAGCCAACGGTGGCCAGATCGACAGCGCCGGCTTGTATCGGGCGGGCGGCGCGACCGGGAATTACCTGGTTCGGAGCAGGGTCGGCGAGTTGGCGGCCGAGGTGGTCGTTCAGGTCGTGGCTCCGGCGCCGGCGGTCCGAGCGCTCGAAGTGGTGCCGGACTCGATTGACCTGCCGCCCGGAGGCGAGCGGGTGTTTGAGGCCCGACTCCGGCTCAGTGACGGGTCGGCGCAGTCGGCTTCGGTGACGTGGCGGGCGGCCGGCGGGTCGATCGACCCTGCTGGGCGGTTCGTGGCCGGGGCGGCCCTCGGCCGGGCGCTAGTGATTGCAACGGCCACGGTCGCGGGTCGCCTCTTCACCGACAGCGCGACCGTGATCGTCGCCCCGTTGGCGCCACCACCGCCACCGCCTCCTCCGCCTCCCCCGCCCGCCGTGATCGCGGTCGAGTTATCTCCCGATCAAGCGGTCGTCGTGACGGGGGCCACCCGCCAATTCTCGGTGGCAGTCCGAATGTCCGATGGGTCGGTTGGTCCGTCAATCGGGGCCTATCGTGCCACGGGAGGCCTGGTCAGCGGGACGGGGCTCTTCACGGCGGGCCAAGTGGCTGGGGTCTTTCGGGTGTGGTTCGAGCACCCGGCCGGACTGTCCGACAGCAGCGTCGTTCAAGTGCAGGCCCCGGCGGCGACGTTGACCGGGGTCGAGCTCTCGCCCGATCAGGTGACCCTCCAGACCGGGGCCGTCAGCCAGTTTTCCGTGGTCGGGCGAATGTCGGATGGATCGGCCGGTCCGACCACCGGGACCTATCGAGCCACGGGCGGACTGATCACCTCGGCCGGCCTGTTCACGGCCGGGCAGGTGGCGGGAAACTTCCAGGTCTGGTTCGAGCACCCCAAGGGCAAAGCGGACACGAGCGCCGTCCAAATTCAAGCATCACCTCCACCTCCGCCCCCACCGCCTGGGGGACCGTTAGGCGTCAACGCGGATCTGACCGCCCGCCGCCTCTTCCCGGCCGACAACCCGTGGAACCAGCCGGTCGACACCGCGACGGTCGATCCGCTGTCCGATCAGATCGTCGCCAACATCGGTCCGACCAAAGCGTTTCATCCCGACTTCGGGGCGGACTGGAACGGCGGCCCGTTCGGGATTCCCTATATCGTGGTCGCGGGAAACCAAGGCCGGGTGCCGGTGACGTTCAGCTATTGGGACGAGAGCGATCCGGGGCCGTATCCGGTTCCGCCTGCCGCGCCGATCGAAGGTGGCGCCTCGTCGGCAGGCGACCGGCATGTATTGGTGATCGACCGGGACAACTGGCGGCTCTACGAGCTGTTCGCGGCCTACCCGCAGGGTGATGGCTCATGGCAGGCCGGAAGCGGGGCGGTCTTTGATCTCAACTCCAATGCGCTCCGGCCGGCTGGCTGGACGTCGGCCGATGCCGCCGGTCTTCCGATCCTGCCGGGCCTCGTCCGCTACGACGAGGTGGCGGCCGGGGTGATTGCCCACGCCCTTCGGTTCACGGTCAGCCGAACCCAGAAGGCTTACGTCCTCCCCGCTCGCCATTGGGCCAGTGCCGATGTCTCGTCGATCCGACCACCGATGGGCATGCGAGTCCGGCTCAAAGCCTCTTACGACCTTGCGAGCTATCCGCTGAGCGCCCAGGTCATTCTGCGGGCGCTCAAGCGCTATGGGATGATCGTGGCCGACAACGGCAGCGATTGGTACGTATCGGGGGTGGCGGACAGCCGGTGGAACGATGCCGAGCTGAATACCTTGAAACGGCTGCGGGGGTCGGACTTCGAGGTGGTTCGAATGACGGGGCTCGTGAAGCCGTGAACTGAGGGATGGCCGCCACACCTTGTGGCCGCTGTCCGCCGCGCTGTTAGCGGTCGGCGGAGGCGTTAGGCCAGGTTTCCCAGGTCAGGTGGCAGCGATCGACAAAGAATTCTTGGGGGTGGCCCTCGCGGTCGAGGAGGTGGTGCAACATCTCGTGCCGGACCACCATTTCGTGGTCCAGGTACCGCCCCGCGATGATGATCCGGGCGACCGAACCGCTCTTCTCCCACATCCCGACTTTGGGGCCTTCGGCGGTCTCGAACGCGGCCACGCCGGGGACCACAAACCATTGAATTTGCTGGAATTGGCCCGCGACCCCCGAGCAG
>JAYTTT010000387.1:0-53698 GCA_043744895.1 Gemmatimonadota bacterium
AAGGTGTGGGCAGCGACCACCCGACCCGCGACCGGTTGGTAGACCTGCTGCTGTTCGAGTCCACCAATACCAAGGGCGGCGAGTTCACGAGTCTGGCGAAGTATCTCGAGGCGATGCCGGAGGGCCAGGAGGAGATCTACTATCTGATCGGCGATTCGCGGGATCAGCTCGACCACTCGCCGTACCTCGAGAGCTTCAGGGCCAAGGGGCAGGATGTGCTGCTGCTCAGTGAAACAATCGACGAGTACCTGGTCTCCTCGCTCGACGACTACAAGAGTGACCGGCGGCGATTTTCCGCTTGCCCCAGCCGGATTTCTCCGCCACCAATTCGAGCACGCCGCGCATCCGCCCCGCGTCATAGCCGCCCGCCGCCGGGCCGACCATCCGCGGCTCGCCCAGGAGGTCGAGGCGGAACCGGACCTGGTCCTTCCCGGCCGCGTGGGCCAGCTCGTCGAGGAACGAGTGCATGACGAAGGCGATGGCGTTGCTGCCTGGGGCCCGGAGCGGGCCGGTGGGCACGCCCAGCGGGATGGTGGACTGTTCCAGGCGGAACGCGGGGACGAACCGGGACGGGAACTCGCTCGGCGAGAGTCCGGCGCTGCTCACCGGCTTGTCGCCCTCGCCGAAGGTGACGAAGTGGTTCTTCCACCCCACGAGTCGGCCGTTGGCGTCGGTTCCGCCCTTGAGGAAGTGGAAGCCGGCCGGGCGGTAGAAATCGTGTTTGATGTCGTCTTCCCGGGTCCAGAGCAGCTTGACCGGGGTTCCGGTCTGCCGGGCGATCCAGGCGGCTTCGACCATGTAGTCGTTGCTGAGCCGCCGGCCGAAGCCGCCACCCGACCGGGTCATGTGGATGGTGATGGCGGTCTTGTCGATGCCTAACGTGCTTGCCACCAGGTCGCGGCCTCCCTCGGGCAGCTGGGTCGGGGCCCAGATCTCGAGTTTGCCGCTCCGGAAATGGGCGGTACAGTTCTGCGGCTCGAGCGGCGCATGGGCAAGGAACGGATAGAAGTAGGCCGCCTCGACCACCTTGGCCGCGCTGGCAAGCACCTGATCCACATCGCCGTCGTTCTGGAGCACCTTGGCGCCCGCGCCCTTCGAGAGTTCCGTGGCCGCGGCCGCGAATCCTTCGCTCGACTGCGCCGCCGTCGGCCCTTCGTTCCAGGTGACCTCGAGCCTCCGGCGGGCGCTCTCCGCCATCCACCAGCTGTCCGCCACGATCGCCACGCCGGAGAGCAGTCCGGCCAGGTTGCTGCCACCCTCGACCACGAAAGCATCGCGCACGCCGGGGAGGGCGATGATCTGATCGACGTTGGCCGTCACCACCTGCCGCCGAACACGGGGCATTTGGCGAACACCGCATAGCGCATTCCGGGCACGGTGACGTCGATCCCGAAGAGCGGCTTCCCGGTCAGGATCCGGGGGTTGTCGATGCCCCGGGACCGAGGTGCCGATGATCTTGAAATCCTTCGGGTCCTTGAGCCGGACGGTCTTGAGGTCCGGGACCGGGACCGTGGCCGCTTTGCCGACCAGGTCGCCATAGCCGAACGTCCGGCCGCTGGCCTGGTGTGTGACGACGGCGGCGGCGGTCGTGCAGTCCGATTCCGGCACGGCCCAGGTCAGCGCGGCCTCCGCCACCAGCATCTGACGTGCGGCGGCGCCCACCCGGCGAAGCTCATCGTAGTTCATTGGCGTGGCGAGGCTGCCGCCGGCGAACTGGCGGCCGTACTTCGGGTCAGCATCGGCCTGCTCGATCCGGATCGCCTTCCACTCCACATCGAGTTCCTCGGCGATCAGCATCGGCAGCATCGTCTTGATGTCCTGGCCGATTTCGGGATTCTTGGCGACGATGGTGATGGTGCCGTCGGCGCCGATCCGGATGAAGGCGTTCGGCTCGAAGTCGGCGACCCGGCCCTTGCGGGTTCGCGGGGCGAGGTACGATGAGAAGAGCAGGCCGCCGGGGAGAGGGCGGTGACCGTGAGGAAGGCGCGGCGGTCGACGGTGGTGGCGGTCATGACGTCCTCTGGCCGTGCGCCCGCGCGGTGAATCGCCTGGCGAATCCGGAGGTAGGTGGCGCAGCGACACAGATTGCCGGTCATGGCGGCGTCGATGTCGGCATCGGTCGGCTTGGGAATCTTCTTGAGCAGTGCGGTGGCGGACATGATCTGCCCGGCCTGACAGTAGCCGCACTGGGGCACATCCACCTCGGCCCAGGCCCGCTGGACCGGGTGGGATCCGTCGGCCGAGATTCCTTCGATGGTAGTGATGTCGGCATTCTGGGCGGCTCGGATCGGCAGCTGGCAGGCGCGGACCGCGACGCCCTTCAGGTGCACCGTGCAGGCGCCGCACTGGCCGACGCCGCAGCCGAACTTGGTGCCGGGAAGGTCGAGGATATCGCGGAGGACCCACAGCAATGGCATCTCGGGCGGGACGTCGACGGTGCGGGTCGCACCATTCACCTTCAAGGTGATGGTCATGGTCTACCGCCGGATAGGGATACTATAGGATACACGAGGACGGGATTCCTGGGGATGGCCGGCGCCCCGCACGACCAGGGATTGCGGTGATACGAAAGATATAGTTAGGTTGAACTAATGAGATCGAGTGTCGCAGTAGCGATCCTCTTGGTGACGCTCTCGACCCGGGTCTTTGCCCAGGGGCCGACGGATCCGCATGCCGTGCAGCCGGAGCGCCCGACCGTGGCGACCCACGCGGGCGTGGTGGCGCCGGGGTGGGTCGAGATCGAAACCGGGTTCGAACGCGATCGATTGGCGGGCCAGTCGTCGCCGCTGTTTCCCACGGTCTTCAAGGTCGGGCTCGGGCGGCGGTTGCAGCTCAACCTCACCGTTCCCGTCGTCGGGCCGACCGGCCAGTCGGCCGGTCTGGGCGACGGGTCCGTCGGCGTCAAGTTCCGACTAGCGGAGGACGCCCCGGTCCTGGGCGACTTCGCGATCCTGCCTTCCGTCAAATTCCCCAGCGGCAACGCCGACCGCGGGCGGGGCACCTCGACGACGGATTGGTCGTTATTGGTGATCTCGAGCCGGACCGTTGGCCGGTTTGCCATCGACCTGAACGCCGGGATCACCGCCCGGAACGGCGACGGCACCACCGCGCCGACATTCGCGACGATCTGGACGGTGTCCGTTGGCGCCGAGGTCCGGGGGCCATTCGGATGGGTCGGTGAAGTGTTCGGCTATCCCGGCACCACCGGCCCCGCCGGGGCGCCGGCAATCGTCGCGTTGCTGACGGGGCCGACCTACGCGGTGCGTCCCTGGCTGGCGTTCGACCTCGGCATCATCGTACCGGTGACCGGCCCCCAGCCGCATGCGTGGTACCTCGGCTCGGTGGTGAATGCGGGCCGACTCCGGGCGCCCCGTTCAACCCCGCCCCGGACCCGATGAGCGGCTCCGGAATCGCCAGGTCCGACTAGGGGGCCTCCCGGGCAACCAACTCCCGGTCTCCGGTGTGTTGTTCACCGCGATAGCTGCGGAGCGTCAGTCGGCGGCGGGGCGCCGGGCCGGCGACGGTGTCGACCGCAAACGCGATGCAGGCGCCGCCCTGGCGGCCCGGTCGATGAACGAAGCAGAGACGACGACCGGCCGAGTCGGCCAAGTCGCCCTCGAGCCACCAGCGACCATAGTGCTTCCGGACTTCAACCCGCCCTTTGACCGGATCCAGCAGGATCCGGAGGGTGGCGTCGTCGCCGTTGGGCGCCAGCACCCAGACCGCCGTGTCCGTCGCGGTCGTGTGGCGGAGGTCGATCCATTCACCGGCCACTTCCGGCGGATGCCGATGGCCCGGCCCGCCGGGCAGCGCCAAGGTCGTCGCCAGCAGCAGTACCATCCCCGTACCTGTTGTCATTGGTGTCCCTTTCCCGATCACGCGGTGTTGCCGTTCGTCGAATCGCCATCGAGGACCAGATAAATCGTCGGCAGCACGATGAGGGTCAGGATCGTGGCCGATACCAGGCCGCCGATGATGACGACCGCCAGTGGTTTCTGGGTTTCCGAACCGATGCCATGCGACAGCGCCATCGGGAGGAGACCCAGCATGGCCAGCGTGGCCGTCATCAGCACGGTCCGCATCCGGAGGGCTGACCCCCAGACGACGATGTCGCGGGTGGTGAACTCCGGGCTGGGCCGGCGTTGGTTGAACACGCTCACCATCACGACGCCGTTCAGGACGGCCTGGCCGAAAAGTGCAATGAACCCGATGGCGGCGGACACCGACAGCGGAATGCCCGTCACCAGAAGCGCCACGATGCCGCCGATCAGGGCGAAGGGCACATTCAGGAGAATCAGCGCGGCGAGCTTGAAGGACCCGAACGCGTTGAACAGCAACCCGAAGATCAGGCACACGCTGATTGGTACGATCAACGCGAGGCGTTTCATGGCCCGCTGCTGGTTTTCGAATTCGCCGCTCCAGGCGACCGAGTAACCGTTCGGGATCGTGAGGCGGCCGACCCGAGCTTGCATGTCCTTGACCACGCTCCCCATGTCGCGGCCCCGGATGAAAATCCCGATCGCAGTGACCCGGGTCCCGTTTTCGCGGCTGATGTTCACGCTGCCCGTAGCGGTGACCACGGCCGCGACCTGCGACACCGGGATCCGCTGCCCGTCGGGCGTGTCGATCAGCATCCGGTCGAGGTTGCCCAGCTCCCGGTCGGCCGCCGCGAACCGGGTCACCACGCCGAAGTGCCGCTCGCCCTCCCACAGCTGGGTTGCGGCCTTGCCGCCCGCGCCGATTTCGATCACATCTTCGACATCCGCCACGTTGAGTCCATAGCGGGCCGCCCGGGCCCGGTCGATTTCGATCCGGGCCTGGGGGACCTCGCCGGCCCGATCGATGAACGCGTAGTCGACCCCCGGGACGTCGCCGACCGACCGGAGGACCGACTGGACCGTGCTGCGGAGGATGGCAGGGTCCTCACCGAACACCTTGATGACGAGCTGGCCTTTGATCTGGGAGATGCTCTCCAGCACGTTGTCCCGGATCGGCTGTGAGAAGGCGGCATCGATCCCGGGCAACGCCGACTCGACCGAGCGCTCCATTTCCGAGATGACTTGCTCCTTGGTGACCTTCCGGGTCCATTCACTCGGAGGTTTCAGTCCGACGAAGATCTCGACCATGTTGATCGGCTTCGGGTCGGTCCCGTCTTCCGGCCGGCCTGCTTTCGAGACGGTCGTGGTGACCTCGGGAATGGTGGCCAGTGCGGCCCGCATCCGGCCGACCTGGCGCACCGTCTCCGCCACGGAAATCCCCGGCGGCAGCGTCGCGCTGACCCAGATCGTTCCTTCGTTCAACTCAGGCAGGAACTCGGTGCCGAGGCGGGTGGCCAGCACCAGGCTCGCGGCCAGGGCCGCGAGCGCGCTGCCCAGCACCTTGCGGGGGTTGGTGAGGGCCCACCCGAGCACCGGCCGATAGAGCCGCCCGAACCACCGGACCAGGGCGTTCTCCTCGTGGGCGACGTTCTTTCGGAGCAGCCCGTAGCAGAGGAGCGGTACCAGCGAGAGCGAGAAGATCAGGGAACCGATCAGCGCCGACGTGACGGTCCACGCCATCGGCGCGAAGATCCGTCCCTCGTGCCGCTGCAGGGTGAAGATCGGGAGGTGCGCCCCGATGATGATCAGCATCGAGAAGAAGGTCGGCCGCCCGACTTCCACCGTCCCTTCGAGGATGGCGTCGCGGATCACCGCCGGGGTCCGCTGGCCCTGGAGCGCTCCCAGCCGCCGGAAGACGTTTTCCACCACGATCACGGCTCCGTCCACGATGATGCCGAAGTCGAGCGCGCCCAGGCTGAGCAGGTTGGCCGGGATCCCCCGCCAGGTCAGCCCGATGAAGGTGGCGAGGAGTGAGAGGGGGATCATCACGGCCACGATGAGCGCCGCCCGGAGGTTCCCCAGGAACAGCAGCAGCACGAAGGTGACCAGGAGGGCGCCCTCGGTCAGATTCCGGAAGACCGTCTTCAGGGTCGTCCCGATCAGCCAGGTCCGGTCGTAGAACGGAACCAGTCGGACGCCTTTCGGGAGGATCCGGTTGTTGAGATCGTCGATCCGCTGCTTGGTGGCCTCGAGCACCAGGGACGGATTCTCGCCCTTCCGCATCAGGACGATGCCGGTGACCACATCCTCGGCGGTGTCCTGCGCCACCACCCCCTGGCGGGGAACCGAGCTGATCGTGATCTGGGCCACATCGCGGACCAGGATCGGCGTGGTCCCGCGGTTGGTCACTACCACGCCACCGATGTCGTCGGCGGAGCGGAGCAGGCCGATGCCCCTGATCAGGAATTGCTGGGCACCCTGTTCGACGTAACTCCCGCCGGCGTTGGCATTGCTGCGGCCCAGCGCGTTGTGGAGCTGGAGGAGCGAGATGCCGTAGTACCGCATCTTGGTGGGGCTTGGATTCACTTCGTACTGTTTGATCAGGCCGCCCAAGGTGACCACGTCGGCGATGCCCGGCGTCATCTTGAGATACCGCTCGACGGTCCAGTCCTGCAGAGTCCGCAGGTCCATCGGGCTCACCCCGTCGCCTCGGAGCCGGTACCGATACAGCTCGCCGACCGGGCTCGAGAGCGGGGCCAGATCGGGCTCGACCCCCTGGGGCAGGTCGGCCGACCGCAACCGCTCGAGCACCTGCTGCCGGGCGAAATAGTCGGTGGCCGCGTCATCGAAGGTCAGCACCACGAACGACAGACCGAACTGGCTGTGGGAGAACATCCGCACGCTGTGCGGCAAACCCGCCAGCGCGACCTCGATCGGAATGGTGATCTGCTTTTCGACCTCCTCGGCCGCCCGGCCCGGGTAGAGCGCGATGACGTTGACCTGGATGTCGCCGACGTCGGGGAAGGCCTCGATCGGCAGATTGTGGAAGGCCACCAGCCCCCCGCCGATGAACAGCATCATCGCCACGGCCACGCTGAGGGGCTGGCGGAGACTGAACGCGACCAGATTGCGGATCATGTCAGGACGACTTGACGCTCGCCGGGGCCAGGGAGTGGTAGAGCTGGTTCAGCAGCAGCACGCCGTCGACCACGATCCGGTCACCGACGTGGAGCCCCCGGAGCACGGGCACGGTCCCATTGCGGGCCGCCCCCGTCGTCACCGACCGATGGCGATACCGGCCGGTCCCGTCCTGGACGAACACGAATCGATCGGTCCCTTCGAGAAACACCGCTTGGGCCGGCACGCTGAGCGCCGAGCCGGCCGCGATGCCGACCTGGACCGATACCAGCATTTCGGCTTTGAGTTCCCGGTTCGGATTGTCGACCACCCCGCGGGCCTTGATGGTCCGGGTGGTCGGGTCGATCTCGCTCGCGATCAGGGTGAGGCGGCCCCGAAACGTCCGGCCCGGGAGGGCCAGGACCCGGATGGTCATCGGCTGGCCGGCCGATACCCGGCCGGCGTCCGGCTCCGGAATGTCGACCTGGACCCAGAGGCGGGATGGATCGGTGACCAGGAACAGCGGGGCGGTGAGCTGAGCGGTGCCGGCCAGCATCTGGTCGGGGCGAACCTCCTGGCCGGGCGTCAGGTTCCGGTCGACCACGAGGCCGCCTAACGGCGACCGCAACGGGAACCCCTGCGCCGTGGCGGTCGAGTCGACGCCGTACAGCGCGATCCGTGCCTCGGCCCGTTGCCGGTCGCTCGCGGCGCGAATCGAATCGGTCTCGGCCGCCTCGACGTCGCGGCGGGCCGCGACCCCATGCGCCAACAAATCGCGCTGGCGGGCAAGCGTCCGGGTGGCGAGGTTGAGATCGGCCGTGGCCCGGCGGGCGTCGGCCAATGCCTGGCCGAAATCCGGCGCGTCGATCACCGCAAGGGTCTGTCCGGGCCGGACCCGCTGGCCGATGTCGGACAGCACCCGGGTCACCCGTCCCGCAAATGGTGTGAAGATCCGGACCGTCGCGTCCTCACTCCAGATCAGGCGGCCGCCGAAGCCGACCGAATCGGCCCGGCCTGGCGGGCTTACCGTCACCACCGAGACCGCGCCGCCCCCCCGAGCCGACACCGGCACGACCAGGGTCGAGTCTTCCAGCCGAGGTGCGGTCTGGGTCTCGGCATCCGGGGCGGCCACCCGGGCGCAGCCGATGCCGGCAGCCCAGGACACGAGTGCAACCATTGCCGTTCTAGTCATCATCAGGCCTCACATCCGTTCCGATCGCGGCCGACAACGCGGCCACACTGACCCAGTAGTCGTGGGATGCCTGGGCGGCGGCGACCTGGGTGTCGCCATAGGTGCGAATCGCCTCCAGCACGTCGAGCAGCGACGTCGCGCCCGATTGATAGGCATAGCGGGCTTGATCAAGGGCGGTCCGGGCCCGGTCGAGCAGCGTCGATTGATACCGGCTCGCCAGAATCGAGGAGGCGCGAAACTGGCCCCGCGCCAGGATGACGTCCGCCTCCACCTGGAGCCGGGCCCGTTGCTCCTCGGCGACCGCGGACTCCACCTGGCTGGTGGCCCGGGCCCGCTGCCCGCCGCTCCAGCTCAGCAACGGGATCTGGAACCCGACGCCTAACGACAACCGGCCGCTCCCGCCCAGGGTCCACAGTTCGCGCCTGGAGAAGCCGCCGTCGGGCTGGTAGGTCAGAGTCATCGTCGGGGCCGGCAGGAGGTCGGCCGCGACCAGCGAGCGGGCCGAGCGAGCCTGGCCGACCCGGGACTGGGCGGCGACGACATCGGGCCGGTTGATTGGCGCGGCCGGCGCATCGAGGGGCCCGAGGTCGCGGTAGCGGAGATCGCCGCGAACGGTGAAGCCGGTGTCGGGATTCGGCGCACCCATCAGCAGCTGAATGGCGATCCGGGCCGCCCGCACGTCGGCCTCCGCCCGCGTCAGGTCGGCGTCCGCCCGGGCCAATTCGAGTTCGCTCTTGACCAGGTTCCGCGCTGGTGCGTCGCCGGCCCGGACCCGGGCCGAGTCGGCTTCTAGCAACTGGCGGAACGTGTCTCGCTTTTCCTTGGCGGTGCGGAGCAGGGCGTCGGTGAGCAGGAGGTCGTAGAACCCCTTTCGCACGAAATAACGAACCTGTCGTTCGACGTTGTCGAGATCGAGGCGGGCGGCCCTCGCGCCCTGGCCGGCCGCCCGGGTCCGGAACAGCCGATCCGGTCCGATGTCGAGCGGCACCGTGGCGTTGTACTGATAGGGCGCGTTCGAGACCGCCGACAGGGTCGGGTTGGGAACCGCACGCGCGATCCGGCGCTCGGCAGTGGCGGAATCGACCCGGAGCCGCGCCAGCCGGACGTCGGGATTTTCCTGGAGCGCGCGCGCCAGCACCTGGGGAAGGTCCGACTGCCCGTGCACCGGGGTCACGACCGTCATCAGACACCCGACCGCCGCGACGGTAGCGATTCCCAACCGAGACCCGACCGGCACCACGACCCCCCCGTTCGACAGTGATCGGCCTGACTGGGCCGCCGCAGAACTCACGGGCCGCAACCTACCGACTGGCGATGTTAAGAATCGAGATGGAACTGGCCGGCGGGGCGCTAAGAATTCACAAAGAGGCTCAGTCGAGTTCGGGCTCGATTTCGGCGGCCGGCAATCCGAGCAGGAACACGCTGCCGCCGCCGGGCCGCGGCTGGTATTCGACCCGGCCGCCCTGGATCTCGGCGAGCAGCTGGGCGATCGACAGCCCGAGCCCGGCCCGCCCGGCATCCGGCGGCGCATTCGCGGGTCGATAGAACGGCTCGAAGATCCGCTCCCGCTCGGCGACCGGGATGCCCGGTCCCCGGTCGGCGACCCGGAATACCAGTACCTCGCCATCGAGCGACGCCGACAGCTCGACCGGCTCGGACCCCGGGGAATACCGGATCGCGTTCTCGATCAGATTGGTGAGGATGCGAAGCGAGAGGACGAAGTCGAATCGGCCGATCAGGGCCGGCTGGTCGAGGTCGACGTTGGCGACGATCGCGACGGGACCAGCCCCGACGAATTGCCGCACCGCGGCGCCGATCAGGTCTTCCGCGGTGTTGATGTCGGCGTCGACCGGGAAGGCGCCTGTCTTGATCCGGCTCCAGTCGAGCAGATCGCCGACCAGCCGGGTCAGCAAATCGGTCTGGGCTTCGATCGCCGGGGCGTTAGGGTCGCCGCGCTGGGCGGCCTGATTCGCCATCGCCTTGATTGCGGTAAGCGGGGTGCGGAGATCGTGCGAGAGGGAGGCCATCAGCACGTCGCGCAGCCGGTCGGTTTCGCGGAGGGCCTTGGCGTGTTCGGCTTCGGCGACGAGGGCCACCCGTTCGACCGCGAGGGCGGCGACCTCCTCGGCCCGGCGGCGCGCTTCGGCCGCTTCCGCCCGAGCCCGGGCCAATAACTGCGTCGTGACCGAGGCGACCGCCAGGAAGGCGATCAACACGACCCAGTCGGGGGATTTCGCGACCGAGAACGTGTCGTAGGGTGGCTGGAAGTAGTAGTCGATCAGGAGGACGCCCGCCGCCACGAGGGCGAAGCCGAGGGCCCGGCCGCCCGTCGTGCTGCCGCCGAGCACCAGCAACAGGTAGGCGAGGACCACATGGGCCTGATCGGGGCTTTCCTTGGCCGCGAGGAGGATCAGGGTCACCACGTAGAGGGCGGCGAACCAGCCGATCCAGCTCCAGATCTGCCGCCGTCGCCCCGCCATCGTCAGGCCGGAAGCTCGCACCGATAGCCGACTCCCGGATCGGTGATGACGATCTGGGGCCGGGCCGGGTCGATCTCGATCTTGCGGCGGAGGTTGGTGAGGTGGACCCGGAGGTACTGCTGCGGGTTCCCGAACGGCCGCCGCCAGGCGAGGTCGAAGATTTGTCGATGGGTCAACGTGCGACCGGCGTGCAGGGCCAGCGCCAGGAGGATTTCCCACTCCAGCCGGGTCAGCCGGATCACCTGGCCGTGGCGTGACGCGGTGCGCCGGGGAAGATCCAGGGTGAGGTCGGTCGGCAGGGTGAGCAGCGACGGCCGCTGGGCCGCCGGGGTCCGTCGGAGCTGAACCCGGACCCGGGCCACCAGCTCAGCGGTGCTGAACGGCTTGGTGATGTAGTCGTCGGCGCCGGCGTTGAGCAGCTCGACCTTCTCCCGCTCCGAGTGCCGCGCCGAGAGTACCACCACCGGCATCGTGCCCCAGCGGCGGATTTCCCGGCACACATCGATGCCGGGCAGATCGGGGAGTCCGAGGTCGAGGACGATCAGATCCGGTTGTTCGGCCGCCGCGAGGTCGATGCCCTCGGTTCCGGTGGCCGCTTCGAGAATCAGGTCCGCCAATCCGGACAGGGCGTTCCGGACCGCGCGGCGAATCTGGAGTTCATCCTCGACGATCAGCAGCCGGCGGACGGTTTCCGGGAGGGCCATGTCGCTCATGCGACGATCCGGCCCCCGCGGCGACACAATGACTGGCTCGGACCGATGCAAGGCGACAAACTGTCCTCTCCGGATGGATTTCCCCGCGCGGAACCCGTAAGCTGGCACGTGGAGCAAGCACCGCGCCGCCCGCCTGCGGCCCGAGCATCCTTCAAGGGACAGCAGTCGCCGGGGCACTTGTCGATGCAGACGAGGCGGCGCCGGCCGGCCAGCGCCGTTCGACCCACGCGTAGATCGTCGGCAGAACGAGCAGCGTCAGCAGGGTCGACGATACCAGACCGCCAATTACGACCGTGGCGAGCGGGCGCTGGATCTCGGCGCCGGCACTGGTTGAGAGTGCCATGGGAAGGAACCCCACGGACGCGACGGTCGCCGGCCAGAACCGGCCGAAATCGGATCAGTGCGCCGTCACAGATCGACTCGGCCAGGGAGCGTCCGGTGGCCCGCAGCTGGTTGACCCTGGAGATGAGCACCAGCCCATTGAGGATGGCCACTCCGAAGACCGCGATCATCCCTACCGCCGCGCTCAGATTGAGATGGAGCCCGCGCAGCCACAGGGCAGCGACACCCCCAACCAGAGCGAAGGGCACATTCAGCATGACCACGAGCGCATGCCGGAGGACGCCAAAGCTCGCGTACAGGAGCCCCGCGATCAGCAGGAGGACGGCCGGCACGATCACCGCGAGCCGCCGGGTGGCCGGTTGCTGGCTCTCGAACTGTCCGCCATACGTCACGTAGTACCCGGGCGGCAGCGTCAGCCGGCTCCGGACGGCGCGCTCAACGTCGGCCGCGAAGCCGCCCAGGTCCCGGGCTCGGACGTTGGCCTGAACCAGCACGAAGCGCTGGCTCCCCTCGTGGTTGATGACCTCCGGTCCCTCGACCGTGCGGATCCGGGTGCCTTGCGACAACGTGACCGTTCCACCGGCGGGTGTCCGGACCAGGATCTGGGCAACGGCGTCCGGGGTTGACCGGAACGGTGCGTCGAGGCGGACCATGATCGGGTAGCGCCGGCGGCCGAGGATGACTTGCGATGCCGGCATGCCGCGGACGCCCATCTCGACCGCTTCCTGCACGTCGGCCACGCTCAAGCCATACCGCGCGATCGCGGCTCGATCGAGATCGACTTCGAGCAGCATCGCTCCCGCACTCACCCCAATCGACACGTCTTCGGCTCCCGGGACGGATGCAACAATTTGTCTTACCGCCTCGGCCTTGGCTTCGAGCAATGGCAGGCTGTCCCCAAAAATCTTCACGCCGAGGTCGGTTTTCACGCCGGAGACCACTTCGTCGAGCCGCATCCGCATCGGGGCACTGAATTGGTAGTCGAATCCGGGAATTTCGCTGAGGGCGGAGTCCATTCGCTCGATCAGCTGTTCGAGCGAGCGGGCTCGCCACACGCTTCGCGGATTGAACAGAACATACACGTCGGCCTGGTTGAGCGCCATCGATTCGGTCGCCTCCTGCGGGCGACCGAGATTGGTCACCACGCTCCGCACCTCGGGGAAGCGAAGCAGGGTGCGCTCGACGTCGGTCGACACCGCATGATCGCGGCGAACGCTTGATCCGGTTTGGCGGCCGTCTGGAAACCGCCGGGCGGCGAAAGCGAGACCACGGCCGCTACGGTGAGACTCGCGAACCTGATGGGCATGGTGTTCTCCCTCTGGGATGGCCGAAGTTCCGACCGGATTGGCCTGGCTGTCAAGTAATGCGCCAAAATCCGGCGACAACGGTCATTTCGAAGGCCCCGATTAGATTGACAGCCGGTTTACCCTTTCGAGGTTGATCACGATGCGTCGCCTGCTGTCGTTTGCGTGCCTGGCATTGGCACCCCTGGAGGTTGGAGCCGGCCAGGTGGTTCCCAAGATCCCGATCGAATCCTACGCGCTGGGCAACGGGCTTCGGGTCATTCTCTCGCCCGACCGGAGCACCCAGGTGGTGACCGTCAACGTCTGGTACAACGTTGGGTCCCGGAACGAGGTCCGGGGCCGGACCGGCTTCGCCCACCTCTTCGAGCACATGATGTTCCAGGGGTCGGCCAACGTGAAGAAGGGCGATCATTTCGCGCTGGTGGAGCGGGCCGGCGGCCAGCTCAACGGGAGCACCGCCGAAGATCGGACCAACTATTTCGAGATGCTGCCCTCGAACCGGCTCAACTTGGGCCTCTGGCTCGAAGCCGACCGGATGCGATCGCTCGCGGTGACCGACTCCAACCTGGCCAATCAGCGCGAGGCGGTCAAAGAAGAGCGGCGGCTCCGAGTCGACAACCAGCCCTACGTTGGGGTGCTCTTCGAGGGAATCTACGCCCAACAGGACAGCACAACCTGCTTTCCGTACGCCCATTCGATCATCGGCTCGATGGCCGACCTGAACGCCGCCAAGGCCTCTGACGTGAAGGCGTTCTTCGACCTCTACTACGCCCCCAACAATGCCACGTTAGTCGTGGCCGGGGACTTCGAGCCGGCCGAGGCCAAGGCGCTGATCACCCAGTACTTCGAGGCGATTCCCCGGGGCGCCGAACCGCCGCCGGTGATCTGCCAGGCTCCGTTCAACACTGGAAAGGTTCGCCGGCCCTGGCCCGACTCGAAGGCCACCCTGCCCGGGACGTTCGTGGCCTACCGGATCCCGGCCTACGCCGACGCCGACTATCCCGCCGTCGCGCTGTTGGGAACGATGTTAGGCCAGGGAGAAAGCTCCCGGCTCAACCGGGTCGTGGTCCGCCAGAAACAACTGGCCCAGGCCGCCTTTACCTTCGTCAACGCGCAGGCCCCGCGGCGGGGGCCGGGTGTTTTCCTCATGGCGACCATCGCCAACCAGGGCGTCAGCGCCGAAGCCCTCGAGCGGGCGATGGCCGAGCAGATCGACGATATGGCCAAGAACGGGGTCTCGGCCGCGGAATTGGACAAGGCCAAGAACGGCTACCTCGCCGGCAAGATCCAGCAGCAGCAGATCTCGCTCTTCCTGGCGGAAGCGATCCAGGAAGCCACCATGTTCCTGGGCGACCCAAACAAAGTGAACACCGACCCGGCCCGCTATCTGGCGGTCACCGCCGACGACATCCGCCGGGTGGCGGCCAAGTATCTGGTCCCCGACAACTCCCTGGTGCTGCTGGTGACCCCGGAAGGTGCCAAGTGAACCGCCCGCCGTGTCTCGCGCTCCTGCTCGGCCTTGCCGGCCCGGTCGTGGCCCAGCAGCCGGTCACCGCGCCACCGCCCCTGCCGCTGAAGCCGGCCGCGTTTCCGCCGTTTCGGGAAGCGGTCCTGCCTAACGGTCTTCGGCTGGTCGTTGTGGAAAATCACCGGCTCCCGGTCGTCTCGCTGTCGCTGTCGTTCGGGGCCGGCAAGACGGTCGATCCGGCGGGCAAGGAGGGGTTGGCCGCGATGGCGGCCGGCTTGCTGACCAAGGGCGCCGGGGCCCGAACCGCCGACCAAGTGTCGAACGCGATCGAGCGGGTCGGCGGGTCGATCGGTGCGGGGGCCGGGAGTGACTTCCTGACGGTGTCGGCCGGGGTGCTGTCGAAAGACGCGGCCTTGGCGTTCGACTTGGCCGGCGACGCCGTGGTCCGGCCCCGGTTCGATACCACGGAGGTCTCGCTGCTCCGGACTCAGACCCTTTCCGGCCTCGACCTCGAGCGGTCGCAGCCGGCCGCGGTGGCCGGACGGATCATGAATCAGATGCTGTTCGGCGACCATCCCTACGCCAAGCATCCGACGCCCGCCTCGGTGAAGTCGATCGTCCGGAGCGACCTCCTCGCTTTCCAGAAAGCCCGGCTCAAGCCGGCCGGCGCGCTCCTGGTGGTCGCGGGCGACATTACGCTGGCCGAGGCCCGCCGCCACGCGACCCGCGCCTTCAAAGGCTGGATCGGCGGCCCGGCCCCGATCCCCGCGGCCAAGCCGCTTCCAGCCCGGACCAAGACCGAGATCTACCTGGTGCATCGGCCGGGGTCGGTGCAATCCAATATCCTCGCCGCCAACCTAACGTACCGTCCCGGCGATCCGCGACACTACGCGGCCGTGGTGGCCAACCGAGTGGTGGGCGACGGCGCCGACTCCCGGCTGTTCAAGATTCTCCGCGAACAAAAGAGCTGGACCTACGGAGCGTACTCCGCACTCGACCGCCGCCGGGGCGGGGGCACCTTTACCGCCTCCACCGAGGTCCGAACCGAAGTCACCGATTCCGCGCTGGTCGAAATGATCAGTCAGCTGCGGCGGATCGGTTCCGAACCAGTTCCGGCGGAAGAACTCGCCGCAGCCCAGTCCGCCATCACCGGGAGCTATCCGCTCAGCGTCCAAACGGCCGAGCAGGTTGCCGGCGCGGTCACCAGCGTGCGGCTTTACGGCCTGCCGGCCGATTACCTCGAGACCTACCGGCTCAAGATCGGCGCCGTGACCGGGGCCGAGGTCCTGGCCGCCGCGAAGGCCCTGATTCGGCCCGACGGCATGGTCATCGTCGTGGTGGGCGATGGGGCCAAGGTCCTCGCCGGCCTCAAGCCGGTCGGCCCGGTGACGATCCTCGACGTTGACGGCAAGCCGATCACGGAGAGCGATCTCAACCCGAGCGCCAAACCGCTGCCGCTGGCGCTCGATCGGTTGATCGCCGGCCGCGACAGCTTCGCGATTCGGGTTCAGGGCAACACGTTAGGCTGGTCGGTCACCACGGTCGAGGACACGCCCGAGGGCAAACGGCTGACCGAGCACACCAGCCTCGGCGGGTTCGTGGAACAGCAGACGACGGTCGACGTCTCGGCCACGGGTGCGATGCTTCGGGTTCGCCAGAGTGGGAAGGCGCAGGGCCAGCCCACGTCGATCGAACTCGACTACGGCAACGGACGGGTCAAGGGCAAGGCCAGCACGGTGTCGCAGGCCGGGCCGAAGGAGCTGGTGATCGATACCACCGTGACGGCAGGGACCATCGACGACAACGCGATTCAAGGGCTGGTGCCGTCGCTGCCGTGGTCGGCCACTTCGGAGTGGTCCTTTGCGGTCTTCGCCGGGGGCCAAAACGAGTCGAGGGTCACCACGCTCAAGGTCGTCGGGATCGAGACCGTGGCCCTTCCCGCCGGGCCCACCGAGGCGTACAAAGTGGAGTTTTCGGGTGGCTGGCAGCCGGCGACCTTCTGGGTCAGTACTGCGGCTCCCCATCGGCTGCTCAAGATCGGGGTGACCAACACGCCGGTCGAGATCGTCCGGGCGAAGTAGCGGGCTTTGCCGAGTTAGAGCAGATCGCCGCCGCTGATGTTCATGGCGGCGCCGGTGATGTAGGCGGATCGATCGGAACAGAGAAACAAGACCAGCTCGGCGACTTCGTCCGGGGTGCCGAGCCGGCGGATCGGAAACGCGGCTTCGTACCGCCGGATCTGTTCCGGGGCGATCGTGGCCCGGACCATCTCGGTGTCGATCAGGCCGGGGCAGACCGCGTTGACCCGAACGCCGAAGGGGCCGCCCTCTTTCGCGACGGCCTTGGTCAGACCGATGACCGCGTGCTTGGACGCGGTATAGTGGGCTCCGCCGAGGGTACTTACCGTCAGGCCCGCCGTCGAGGAAAAATTGACGATGCTGCCGCGGCCCCGGCTCTTCATGTGCGGGTAGACGGCATGCATCAGCAGGAAGGTTCCGCGGAGGTTCACGCCGATGACCCGGTCCCACTCCGCGACCGTCATCGTGTCGAACCGGGTCGGATGCAGAATCCCGGCGGCGTTGACCAGGATGTCGATCCTTCCGAGCGTCGCGGCCACCTCGCGGATCAGCGTCCCGACTTGATCCTCCACCGAAATGTCGAGGGCCCGGATGTTCGCTTCGACGCCCCGCTCCAGCAGGGTGGCCTGGAGCGTCAGGAGCCCGTCATTTCGAAGATCCACCAGAATGGGTACCGCTCCCTCAGCGGCGAGCTTCAATGCCACGGCCCGCCCCATGCCTTGGGCCGCACCGGTGATGAGCGCGACTCGTCCCTCGAGTTCTCCGCGGGCGGTCATTTCGGATTGGGGGCGATCGGGAGGACCACGTACGAAGCCCGAGCCCGGTCGTGATGAATCGTCTGGTCGGCCACCTGGAGCCGGACCGACATGCCGAGCGGGTCTCCGGTATTCGGATTGCGGTCGAACTTCGGAAACGCGCTCGAGGCAACCTCGACTCGGAGCCGGTGCCCCGGCTGTACCGACTGGCAGGTGTTCCAGACGTCGACATCGTACTGGTAGACTCGGCCCGGCTCGATCAGTTCGGGCTTGTCCCACCCATTCCGAAACCGCGCCCGGACCATCCCATCGTTAAGCCGCTGGACGAAACCGTTAGGCCAGACATCCAGCAGTTTGACCATGAAATCGGTGTCGGTGGCCGAGGAGGCCGCGAAAATCCGGGCCGAGACCGGGCCGCAGAGCAGGGTCGCGGTGGTGAACCGGGCCGTGGTGTAGTTGAGCAGGTCCTTGCGCAGGGCCGCCTTGGCGTAGTCGTCGGGCCCGCCGAGTTGCGCGAAGGAAGGCTCGGTCAAGAAGGGCGTCGGCTGGGCGGGGTCGTAGCGATAGTGGTCCGGTGGCTCGTCGCCGGGCTCGGCGATGGTGAGCCGCCCGCTCGACCGGAGATAGTGCTTGGTGAAACGGGTGCCGGGGATCGGCCAGTCGTCGGTGGTGAACCAGCGGTTGGTTTGCATCGCGAACAGGTGGACCCGGGGGTCGGGCGTCGCCGGCGATTTGCCCTTGAGCCAGCGATCGAACCAGTCGGCTTCGAGTCCGAAGAGGTCGATGACCGCGGTCGGCCCGAAGTCGAGCCGGCCGAGTTTGCGAGTCGAGTTGATGGCGTGGGGCCACGGGCCGATGACCAATTTCTGGCGGTCGCGAGTTTCGGCCGTTGCGCCGCGGGTTCGCATCCCGACGTAGTTCATCGGGGTGGCGCGCTGCGCGTCGTCGTACCAGCCGGAAATGTGGAGGGCGGGCACGTCCACTTTCTCGAACTGGTTCTGGTAGCGGAGCGGATCCCACCACCGGTCGCGAGTCGAGTGGGTAATGACGTCCCGATACCCCGGAATCACGCCCCGGCCCGCCGCCTCGTCCATGGTGAGCAGGGGTAGATGCCAGTTGAGGCGCTCCCAGTCGACCGCATCCATGTTCTGCTGTACGTGGCGGGCTGTGAGGTGGTACCAGGAGATCATGGTCGGCGTCGGGAGTCCACCGGGGCCGGTAATCCAGACGTCTTCGAACGGATCGGCCATCGGCGCCAGCGCGATGATCGCCGCGAGGTGCGGCGGTTTCCGGACCGCCGCGAGCCACTGGTTGTAGCCGACATAGGAGCGGCCGATGGTGCCGATCTTGCCGGTGGACCAGGTCTGTGCGGCGCACCACTCGATCGCGTCGTAGCCGTCGTCGCCTTCGAAGAAATAGGGCCGCCACTCACCGTCCGAGTCGCCGCGACCCCGGACATCCACGGCGACGTAGACATAGCCTTGGCCGGCGAAGGCTCGGCCCTCTTTCAGGACGGCGTTGCCGTTCTTGTTGTAGGGGGTCCGCATCAGAACGACCGGGTAACGGCCGGGCGCGGCGGGGCGGTAAATGTCGGCCGACAGGGTGACGCCGTCCCGCATCGGGATCCGGACGTCGAACTGCACGGCGACCGAGTCCCCAGCGGTCAGCGCGCCGAAGGCAACCGCGAGGGCGAGCATCGAGGGCTACTGCTTCAGCATCACGACGGTCTGCTTGAGCTCCTGGCCTTGCACCGCGATCGTGCGGTCGAACGTCAGAGTCTTTCCGTCTTCCGAGAGGCTGATCCGGTCGGTAATCTCCGCGGTGCCGCCGGGCGTCGGAACCTGGCTGGTGATGACCAGCACTTTCCCATCCCATTTGAGCGTGCTGGTGATTTCGCCCTGGGGGGTGGTGTTGGTGTACGGCTTGCCGTCGACCGCGTACTTGAGATCGATGACCGTGGGCGTCGCGGCTCCCGGGCTCTGAATCGACCGTTTGATCGTGAGAGTCGGTTCGCGATGATCGATGACGTCGGTTCTGGCCTGGGGCGCCGGCATCGGGCCGAAATCGCTCTTGTCGGCGGCCATGGTCCACGTCCCCGTCAGGTTGGGAACGGCTTGCGCCACCGCCGCATGCTGGGCGCCGAAGCAGAGAGCAAGAACGATCGCGGATCGGGCGAGGACGGGCATGGGAAGTCCTTGGGGTTTCCCGAATGTACTACCCGGCCTACCGGATGCCAACTTGCCCTCGCACCGCCGCGATCAATTTCGCCGGATCGTAGCCGACGCCATCCTTGAACACGATCACGGTCCGGTAGATCGCGGCCGGGGTGGCGGCGAGATCACCCTGAAGGACGACGAGGTCCGCCAGTTTGCCGGTTTCGATCGTGCCCAGGTCGCCGAGCACCCCGAGGATTTTGGCCCCGTTCGCGGTCATGATCTGCACGGCCTGGGTCACGGTGAAGCCCGCCCCGATGAGCAACTCGAGATTGCGCTGGTTGCCGAACCCCGCGAGGGCGCCGAATGCCGGGTCGACCCCGGCCGCGAGCACCCCGCCCGCTTTGACGAAGGCCAGCTCGAATTGCTGCGACTTGGGATAGATCTCCCGCATCCGGGGGTAGATCTCGCCCTTGGGATTCGGCAGGTCGAGTTGCGCCCGCCGGGCTAGTTCTTGCTCAGCGATCCACGGCGCCATCGCCTCAAGGGTCCTGGCGTCTGGGCCGGGACGGTTCGGCACCAGTTGCTCGTTGACGGCCGTGGTTGTCATCGGTACCCCGCGGCCGACCATGCGACGGATCGTCTCGCCCACTCTCGGGTCAGCCATGTCGAGCCGGCCTAACGTCTCGAAGTGAGTCGGCGGGCAAACCCCGGGTTGTTTGGTGCGATCGTAGTCTGAGTTGGTCCGCAGGCCATGCTCGATGTTGTCGATGCCCAAGTCAACCGCTTCCGAAAAGCTGATCGAACAGAGATGACCGGTGACCTTCATCCCGTGCTTGTGGGCCTCATCGACGACGGCCATGAAGATTTCCCGCGAGATCTGGGTGTAGACCTTGATCCACTCGGCGCCCTCTTCCGCCCAGGTCCGCACCGCTCGCCGAGCCGCGACTTCCGTCGCGACCTCGTGCATCCCGATCAACGCGAGCCGGGCGCCGTCGGGACCGGGGGAAATGAGGTACGGGCCGGTCACGTGCATTCTCGGCCCCGGCACCGCGCCTCGATCGATCCCGCCCTTCAGGTTGAGCTCGGCGTACGGCGCCACGCTCCCGGTGGTCCGGATGGTGGTGACGCCGCTCGCGAGATAGAGCCGGGGAAAGGAGTAATTGGACTGGACCTCGTTGCCGCCCGGGGCCGAGTAAAACATGTGGTCGTGAAGCCCGACCAGTCCGGGAATGACGGTATGACCCGCCAGGTCGAGCACTCGGGCGCCCGCGGGGATGGCTGTCGTCGCCGAGGCCCCGACCGACTGGATCCGGTTACCGGACAGCACGATCGTCTGCCCCGCGTTCGGGGCCGACCCGGTGCCATCGATGATGGTGACGTTGACGAGTGCGACGATCGGCGCGTCGACGGCGACGTATTGGCGAACCTCGGGTCCAAGCGTGGGCCGCTGCGCGGGGAGTTGGGCCGCGAGCAGAGGGAGCATGGCGGCGCCGCAGCGCAACACCGGCATGGTCATCGGGCGACGTTGACCACTTGGATGGTGGTGTACTCCTTGAGGCCATCGACGTTGAACTCGACGCCGATGCCCGAGCACTTGACCCCCCCGAACGGCGCCAGGGGATGGAGCCCGCCATGCTGGTTGACCCAGGCGGTGCCGCATTCGAGGCGGGCGGCCAGGCCGGCGGCCTCCTCGGGATCGTTGCCCCAGACCGAGCCGCCGAGCCCGACGTCGAGCGAGTTGGCGCGGGCCAGGGCTTCATCGACCGTCCGGTACTTGAGGATCGGGATCGCCGGACCGAATTGTTCTTCCTTGACGAGGAGCATGTCGTCGGTCGCGTCGGCCACGACGGTGAGCGGGTAGAAGAACCCCGGCCCCGCCGGTCGTGCCCCGCCGGTGAGGATCCGGGCGCCCCGGGCGCGGGCCTCGTCGACGTAGGAGGTCACCTTGTCGCGCTGCATCTCGTTGGTCAGCGGGCCGATCAGGTTCTTGGGATCCATCCCGTCGCCAACCGGAATCTTCGACACGAACTCCGCGAACTTGGCCACCACGTCCTCATACTGACTTTCGTGGACATAGAGCCGTTTCAGGGCGGCGCAGGTTTGCCCGCCGTTCAGGAAGCAGCCCCAGAAGAGCTTCTCGAGCAGCGGCTCGATCGTCGTCCCCGGCAGCACGATCCCGGCGTCGTTGCCGCCGAGCTCAAGCGTTAGGCGTTTCAAGGTATCGGCGGCGCCCTCCATGACCGATTTGCCGGTCTTGATCGATCCCGTGAACACGATCTTGTCGATCCCAGGATGGGTCACCATCCGGTGGCCGACCTCGGCGCCCCCGGTCACCACGTTGACGACCCCGGGCGGGAGGACCTGGTTCATCAGCTCGACAAGCCGGAGGGTCGACAGCGGCGTATACGGCGAGGGCTTGATGACGATGGTGCAGCCGACCCGAACGGCGGGCATGATGTGCCAGGTGGCAATCATCAACGGCCAATTCCAGGGAGTGATCGAGCCGACGACGCCGACCGGCTTCCGGCTGATCACGATCCGGCTTTTGGCATCGTCTTGGATGGTCTGTTCCGGGAGCGTGAGGCCGGCCGTGACCCGGGTCCAGGCCACACACCCGCCGGCCTCGAGGTTGGCGCCGGGCCCGCTCTGGGTCTTCCCTTGCTCGCGGGTTACGAGGGCCGAGAGTTCGCCGGCGTGCTGCTCAAGCAGGGTCGCCACCTTGTTGAGGGCGGCGGCCCGGTCGGCATCGGGGAGGGCGGACCAGGCGGGTAGCGCCCGGCGGGCCGCATCGACGGCCTGGTCGAGGAGGGCGATGTCGCCCTCGGGGCAGGCGGCGACGAGGGTTCCGTCGGCGGGGTTGAGGATGTCGGAGGTACGGGCGGTCGGAGTGGCCTTGCCGTCAATCGTCAGCGAATAGGTTTGCATGGGGAGTCGTCCAGTGTTGGGTCACATGTGGTATCGGGCGGTGTACGCCCGGCAGGTCCTCGCAATGCACGCACGGTACTTGTGCACATGGTCAGGGACATTGAGTACTCGATCGGCCAAACCAACCAAGACGGTGGCGATCAGAAGGGCCTCGGGTCGGGCCCCCTGAACAGCGGCCAAGACCTTTGAGAGATCGTCGAACCGATTGGTGCGATTCCGATGCGCCGTAATGACGGACTTGTTCTCGATCGCAATCCGGACCTTGGCGATGTCGGGTTCGCCGTTGGCATTCGGTTCTCCGACGAACAGGTCGACCCGCCGCTGCCGGTCACCAGGCGATGCGACATTCTTCCAGATGGATACGATGCCGGCTTCGACGTCCCTGCGAAATACCTCGCACGTCAGTTGGAGATCCGCCACGATGCCATCAGAGACGATGTCCGAGTGGGTCTCAAGCCGGTGATTGTGGTAGCCAGCCCGGGCGATCTTCGAGATGGCCGCATCAAAGGGCGTGTTCATACCGGGAGCAGTTCCGCTTGGGGCGAGCCGACTCTCAGGCGCTCGACCCGCGATTGGAACTGCGGGGGGACCGGAAGCTGCTTGAGGACGTGGCTCTGAAGCCGGATGAATCCGTTCGCGGCGCGCTGGCAATGCGCCCGGAGCCACGCCCGTGCCACATCCGAGTTGAGATACTGAGCCAACGGTTCAAGATCGGCCGGATCGGCAGGTACGACGTAGTAGACCGAGTGGCGCGGCACCAGGTGTCCACCGTGGTCGACGACGAAGAACGGCTCTTCGGTAATATCCTTGCAGAGGAGCTTGGGCCGGAGCATCTCTCCGAGCGGGAGGTTGTCGTGAAATGCGTACCACGGCTTCCGGTCGATGCACGTCCGGCCCTCCAAACGGCGGCGGCGTTGAGGTTCGGCGAGAAAACGACCCAAAGCGCCGAGCTGACTTTCCGGAAGGAGCCTCCCGTCCGAGCCATAGGGAGCCAGCAGGCTGGAACTCAGGACGAGCTCGTGCGACGGCAGGATCTGGCGCCCGGACAACGTGGGGTGCGCGAATTGGTTCAACTCAGGGGAGAGCTCCGCCGTGGGCACGACGAAGACCGAATCGGCGCCGGTTGCAACGCCGCAACTGACCCGAAGGGCCACATCAGCGAGTGTCGTCATTGCCGTTGATGCGGTCGTGACGAACCCCTCGATCATCGGTTGCCAAGACCCGGCCGTTGCAATGACTACGTTGGACACCGAGCCGTTACGGCGGATGACCCTCGTGAGGATATTGCGGCCGGCGGTGGATACTGTTGAGATGAGGGGATAGGTGACGCGCTCGCTGAACGTCGCTTCACTGGCGAAGTGAAGCTCCTCAACATGGTGCCGCCGGAGGAGTTCGCGGAGCGGGCGAGCGCTTTCTACATAGAGAAACTTCTCCGGCGTGATAAAGACCAGCCGTCCCCTCGGCGCGAGCAGCCGGAGCGCCTGCTCAAAAAAGAGGGCATAGAGGTCGAACCGTCCGCTCGCGGTTAGGTAAGCGCTCCGATATTCCAACCGCTCGGCTGGGCTGAGGCCGGTTATTGCCACGTATGGTGGGTTGCCGATTACAAAATCGAAGGTCTCATTCGTCGGCCGCAGAAAGTCCGCGTGACGGATCTCGACCTGGGGGACCTGCCTAAACTGCCGACTCGCGGTGGCGGCGCGGACGGGATCGAGTTCAACGCCGACGATCCGGGGAACTGGCCACCCATTTGCCGTGCAGGCTCGGAGGATCCCGGCGATAAACTCACCGTTCCCACAGCCGGGATCGAGCACGGACCCACCGCTTCCCGGGGCTCGCCCCCCGAAAAGCTTGCTGACCATCAGGTTAACGACGTCTGAGGGCGTCGGGACGAAACCCTTCACGATATGACCCTGGTGAGCCGAATGAAGGCCGAATATCTCCCGGGCGACAGCGACGAGGCAAGGCCGCAACGAGGGCGGGTCATTCCCATCGGAAAACCCTCGTCGCCAGCCCGCTGCACACCGCAAATATCAAAACCAGCGCCCCGACGTCCACCCAATGTGCTCCAAAGCCCGAGCCGTCCCAGATTCCCTGCATCAGCGCCACGGCATGCGTCGTCGGGAACCCGGCCGCGATGATTCGAACTACCCGAGGGAGCTGATCCTGCGGAAAGAACAGCCCCGACACCGCCAGCATCGGGTAGAGCACCGCGGCGCCGAGCGGCTGGGCGAAGCGGGCCGTCGGAACGATGCTCGCCAGCACGAAGCCGAGTGAGAGGATGCTCAGGGTACTGAGCAGGAGCGCCGCCGTGAAGCTGAGCAGGTTCACCTGCATGGCCCCCGGGAAGAACCGGCGACCGGCCAAAACCAGCAGGCCGAGGCCCACCACCGTAAAGGCGAGCTTGACGAGCACATGGGTGCCGAGGATCGTCAGCGGCGAGAGCGGCGTAGCCCGGAGGCGTTTCAAGATCCCGCCTTCCCGGTAGATCGAGATGATCGACACCAGCGAGAGGACCGCGCCGATCGCGATGACGAGCGCCGCCAGGATCGACACATTGACGGGACCAAGCTCCGGCGACGGCGCCGTTGGTTGGCGGGACCCGAACGCCTGGCCGAGCACCACGAAGAGGACCACCGGGACACCGAGGCTGCCCACGACGCCCATCGGCTCCCGCACGAAGACCTTGGTCTCGATCCAGGTCAGCTTCCAAAGTCCGCGTAGCATCGTCAGTCCCTGATCCCGTGTCCGGTCAGCTTCAAGAACACATCCTCGAGGGTTGGGCTTTCGGTCCGGAACCCCCGAACCCGAATCCCGGCCTGAGCGATCGCGCCGATGACGGCGGTCACGAAGTCGTCACCCTCGCCATGCAGGGTGTGGGTCGATCCTTCGCTGGTGACCGATCGGACGGCCGCCACGCCCTTGAGCTGCTCGGCCACGTCGGTCCCGTCGCTCGTGAACACCACTCGCCGCTCCGGGCAATGGGTCAAGACCAAGTCGGCCGGGGTGCCCATCGCGATCACCCGGCCGTGCTCGATGATCGCGACCCGGTCGCAGAGTCGTTCCGCTTCTTCCATCAGGTGGGTGGTCAGGAACACCGTCGTCCCTCGGTGTCGGATGTCCGCGATCAGTTCCCAGATGGCGCGGCGAGCCTGGGGGTCGAGTCCGGTGGTCAGCTCGTCGAGGAACACGACCTCGGGTTCATGGATCAGGGCCAGCGCGATGAAGAGCCGCTGCTTCTGGCCCCCCGAGAGCGTCATGAACCAGGCGTTCCGTTTCGATTCGAGGCCGAGCCGGATCAGCAGCGCCTCGCTGTCGACGGCCCGGGGGTAGAGCGTGGCCCAAAGATCGACCGCCTCCCAAACCTTGATCCGCTTCTGGAGGTGGGCCTCCTGATGCTGGACCCCGATCCGCTGTCGAAGGGCGGAGGCGTCTTGTTCGGGATCGAGGCCTAACACGGTCATGGTTCCCCGGTCCGGCTTCCGGAGGCCTTGGACACATTCCATGGTCGTCGTCTTGCCGGCGCCGTTGGGGCCGATCAGGCCGAAGATCTCGCCCGCTTGGACCGTCAGCGAGACATCGTCCACGGCAACCGTCGAGCCGTAGCGTTTGCCCAGATGGGAAACCGAAATGACAGGCGGGGTCATCCCTCAATCTACGCCGCCATGCTCGGCCGACGCGAATGATATATTTGACGGGTGACCACTCACCCTTGGCAACTCGCCGATTTGGGATGGAATGCCCACGTCGCCGCCCAGATCGACTCGCCCGACTTGGAAACCGTCGTCCTGGTCCGGGTCATGGCGGTCCACCGCGGCGCGTTCGAGGTCGCGGGCCCGGCGTTCGAGGGCCGAGTCCCCCCCTTTGGCTCTGAAACGCCGGCCACCGTCGGCGACTGGCTCGTGCTCGACCGCGTCACCCACCGGCCGACTCGCCTGCTCGGCCGGCGCGCCCTCTTCAAGCGCAAAAGCCCCGGGGCCGGCCGCGAGGTCCAGTTGCTCGCGGCGAATGTCGACACCCTCTTCTTGGTGACGTCGGCGAACGACGAATTCAACCCGGCTCGGCTGGAACGATATCTGGCGATCGCCCGGGAGGCCGAGGTGACCCCCGTCGTCGTGATCACGAAGGCCGACCTCGCCGCCGATTGCCGGCCCTACCTCGCGGCCGCCCGGGGCTTGATACCCGGGCTCTTCGTCGTGGCGATCGATGCCCGAAGTGTGGCCGATGTCGCCGGACTCGGTCCTTGGTTGCAGCCGGGTCAGACGGTGGCGCTTCTGGGGTCGTCCGGCGTTGGGAAATCGACCCTCGTCAACAGCCTCACCGGTGCGGAGCTCCAGCCAACGGCGGCGATCCGTGAGGCCGACGCGAAAGGCCGGCACACGACGACGGGCCGGTCGCTCCACCGGCTGGCTTCGGGCGCCTGGCTGCTCGACACCCCCGGGATGCGCGAGCTCCAGCTGATCGATGCCGCGGAGGGCATCGCCGAGGTGTTCGACGACATCGCCGCGCTGGCCGAGGCCTGCCGATTTGCCGATTGCACCCACGGGTCCGAGCCGGGGTGCGCGATCCAGGATGCGATCGCGGCCGGTGGTCTCGACCTCGATCGGCTCAGTCGATATCAGAAACTGGTTCGGGAGGAACGGCACAACTCCGAGTCGATCGCGGAGGCCCGAGCCCGATCGCGGAGTTTCGGCAAAATGGCCAAGCAGATCTTCGCCGCCAAGACGCGGCGGAGGGACGAGGGTTGACCCGGCCCCGCCATGAAGAACGTATTCGACCAAAACGACGTCCGAGAGATCCTGCAACGGATCGAGAAACTGAGCCCGGGGTCCCAGCCACTCTGGGGCAAGATGAACGTCGGCCAAATGTTGGCGCACTGCAACGTGACTTACGAACTCGCCTACGATTCCAAGCATCCCCGGCCCAATCCGATCGCCAGATTCCTGCTCAAGCTGGTCGTCAAGCCGATCGTGGTCAGCGAAAAACCCTATGGGCACAAGAATCGGACCGCCCCGGTCTTTCTCGTGACCCCTGAGCGGGATTTCGCCGTCGAGAAGCGGCGGTTGACGGACTACCTCACCAAGACGCTCAACCTTGGCGCCGCCGCCTTTGACGGCAAGGAGTCACATTCCTTCGGCGCATGTTCTTCAAACACCTCGACCACCACCTTCGCCAATTCGGCGGGTAGGGGCCACCGACCGGATCGCCGTGCCTAACGCCAGCCCGATCCGGGTCCGTTGCGACCATAGCGCAACCAGAACCGTCACCGCCACCACCATCCACAACAAACCAGGCCTCGGCTGCCACAACGCCCCGACGCTCGCGAAGATCCAGAACCGCGGCACCCGGGCCAAGAACACCGCCGTGAGATACCGCGCCGGCGAATACCGCGCGTGGACCGCCGCGATCCGCACCGCCCAGTCGGGAATCGGCGTGAAAATACCCACCCACACCGTGACCATCGGCCACCGAAGAAACCACCGGCGAACTCGCTCGGCGCTGGCCCCCTCGGTGGTCCGTTCGAGTGCCCGGAGCCGAAGCAACCGGCCGTAGAGGAGATAGTTCGCCGCCTCGGCCACGGTGGCCGCGATCGCGCCGACCAGGGCGAGCGCCATGGGCGCGTTCCGCTGGCCGAAGGCCAGCAACACCGGCTCGTACGACACGACCAGGAGTGGCGACCACGGGCCGTGGCACCACAGGGTGACGGCAATGAACGCACCGATCCACTCGCCGGTCACGGCCGCACCGCCGCGCTCGCGACCGTCATCTTCGTCGCGGCCCGGGTGATGGCGGCGACGACCCGGTCCGGCTGTTCTTCAAATAGGTACTGGCCCGCCCCCGCCACGCTGTCGACCGCAAAGTTCCGAAGCCGCCCGGCCAACAGCTCGATTTGGTCCCCTGGAATCCCGCCCGAACCCGGTGCTGTCCCAACCAAGAGGAGCACCGGCACCGTGATCTCGGAGAGCCGGGGACCCAGCGATTCGGGCTCGGTGGCTTTGGCCATGGCGCGAAACGCCCGGATCGTGGCGCCAAGGTCCGCTGCCGCGGTCTTGGTGTAGCCGACGACGACCTCGTCGGTAATCCACGACGGATCGCCCGAGGCCTGCACCAGCCCCTTTCGAATCCGGGAGCGAACCGGCTTGAAGCCGAGCCACTTGAACAGGCCGGCCAGCTTCATGGCCTTTCCGAATCCCGGTGTCGCCGCCGCCTCGGCGGGGCCGCCGTTGAGCGACACGATCCCGAGGACCAGCTCGGGGTGGCGGTAGGCCAGCCGGAACGCCATCGACGCCCCGACCGAGTGGGCCACGACCAGCGCCGGCTCGTTGGTGACGGCCTCGATCGCGGTAGCGAGACGATCGGCTTGGGCGGTCAACGAATAGTCGGCGTTGGCCGGTCGGGGCGAGCCGCCGATTCCGAGCGGCTCGATCACCACGGCTCGAAACCCGGCCGCCGGCAGGTCGGCCAGCAGCCGGCGATAGCCGAACGCCGAGCCGAACAGACCGGGGATGAGCACGACGGTGGGCCCTTCCCCGGCAATGGTCACCCGAACCGAGTCGATCGGTCCGGTCGCGATCAGGGTGTCGGTCACCGGTCCGGCCGGGCGCTGGGCCACCGTCGGGCCGGGCACGAGGGCCAGGAGTGCGAACATTCGGGCCAAGACTGGCATCGGGGCGATCTCCACGGTCAGGGTGGTCCAAAGGGACAGCCCCAACCTCGCTCGGGTGCGTGACCCAACCGTGCCCTACCCGGAATTCTTGCCAACTCGCTCCCGCCGTTCTATATCAGTGGGTCCCCACCGAGAGCGCCCCACTTGATTCCGACCCGCCGGCCTCGCGCCCAGCACCTTGGCGCCCTGTTCCTCGTGTTGGGTGTCCACGCCGCGCCTGCCCGAGCCCAGACGCCCGCCCGCGAGGACGGCCAATGGACCATGCCGGGCAAGGATTACGGGGCCACGCGGTACAGTGGCCTGACCCAGATCACCGCCGGCAACGCCACTCGCCTCAAGCCGGTGTGGACCTTTTCCACCGGGGTCCTCCGAGGTCACGAGGGCCAGCCGCTGGTGGTCGGGAACCTGATGTACGTCGTGACCCCGTTCCCCAACGTGCTCTACGCCTTCGACCTGAGCCAGCCGGGCTTTCCGCTCCAGTGGAAGTACCGTCCCGATGTCGACGAGAATGCGTTAGGCATGGCCTGTTGCGACGCCATCAACCGCGGTGCGTTCTATTCCCAGGGCAAGGTCGTCTACAACACCCTCGACGGGCATACGATCGCGGTCGATGCCCTGACCGGCCGGGAAATCTGGAACGTCAAAGTCGGCGACCTCGCCAACGGCGAAACGATGCCGATGGCGCCGATGGTCGTCGGCAACCGCGTCATCGTCGGACCCTCGGGCGGCGAGTTCGGGATTCGGGGCTGGACCAAAGCGCTCGACCTCGCGACCGGTGCCCCGGCTTGGACCGGTTACAACGTTGGCTCGGACGCGGAAATGCTGGCCCGCCAGGGAACCTTCAAGCCCTTCTACGACAAAGCTCCCGATCTCGGCCTTACCACCTGGCCGACCGATGCCTGGAAAAAGGCCGGTGCTCCGGTTTGGGGTTGGCTCTCCTACGATCCGTCGCTCGACTTGGCCTACTTCGGGGTCGGCAACCCCGGGCCCTACAATTCGGAGCAACGGGCCGGCGACAACAAGTGGACCAACAGCGTCCTGGCCCGCCGGCCCGGCGACGGCTCGCTGATCTGGGCCTATCAGTTCACCCCGAACGACAACTGGGACTACGACTCGAACGCTGAGATGATCCTGGCGGACTTGACGATCAAAGGAGTCCGCCGCAAAGCGCTGGTCCATTTCGACAAAAACGGGTTTGCCTACACCATGGACCGGACCACCGGTGAAGTGTTGTTGGCCGAGCCCTATGTCTTCACCAACTGGGCCAAGCGGATCGATCTCAAAACCGGGCGCCCGGTGCTCGACAGCACCAAGCTCACCGGCGCCTCCCGCGGCGAGGCCAAGTACATCTGCCCGAGTCTCGAGGGCGGCAAGAGCCCGGCGTCACCCGCAGCTTACTCCCCCCGGACCGGCCTCTTCTACCTTGCGACCGTCAATCTCTGCATGAACTACGCGACCGAAAAAACTACCCGGCTCCGGGGCACGCCCTATATCGGCGCCACGACACCGTATCAGGCCGGCCCCGGCGGCGGCCATCTCGGCGCCTTCGTTGCCTGGGACGCGAGCACCGGCCGTCGGGCGTGGGAGATCAAGGAGAAGTTCCCGGTCTGGAGCGGCGTCGTCGCCACCGCCGGCGATGTGGTGTTCTACGGCACCCTCGACGGCTGGTTCCGGGCCGCCAACGCCCGGACCGGCAAGGTGCTCTGGAGCTTCAAGGTTGGTTCAGGCGTGGTGGCGGCGCCGATCACCTTCCGGGGGCCGGACGGGAAACAGTACGTCGCGGTGTACTCCGGCATCGGCGGCGATTGGGCCCTGCTCGCGGGCGACCTCCGCTCCGACGACCCCAAGGACGTCCGCGACCCCGCCGACTACGTTCGCGAACTCGGCCGGCACACCAGTCAAGGCGGCATGGTGTGGGTGTTCGGTCTATGAGACGCCATACTCTGATGTCCGCCTGCCTGGTGCTCATCGGCTGTACCGGGACGAAAGCCGCCGCGCCGCTGATGATTCGGTCCGGCCAGTACATCGCGGTCGAGGGCCGCGAGCCCGCGGGGGTCGAGCTCACCAATCCGTTCGCGGGCGATGCCAAGTCGGCCGCCGAAGGGGGCAAGCTCTTCACCTCGATGAATTGCGACGGCTGCCACGGCGGCGGGGCGGTAGGGTTCATCGGGCCGAGCTTGAGCGACGGCCGGTACCGGTATGGTGCCGGCGACGGTGCCCTTTACCAGACGATCTATTTCGGCCGGCCCCAAGGGATGCCGGCCTTCGGCGGAGTACTTCAGGAGCCGATCATCTGGAAGCTGGTCAGCTATCTCAGGTCGTTGCCGGTGCCGGCGGCGGTTCCGACCCAGGCGTGGTAGGACGGCACCCTGCCCTCAAGGGGCCCGCCCGGGATGGACCGCCCCGGCATCACGGCCCGTCAGATTCAGGAACTGGTTGAGCGTCACCGTGAAGAAGCTCGCGCCGCCGAGGTTCCGCACCATCACGAAATGCGCCCCGTCCGGCGCCACGTCGTACCCTGCGTGCGTCGGGTCTCCTTCGTAGTCGCTGTTCGAGAAGAGCACGGTCCGTCGGACGACCTCGAACCCGGTTCCGGTTCCCGTCCGAACCTCCGCCGCCAGCAACTTCGGGCCGCTCCGGTAGAACAGTTCGTTCCCCCGCCGCGACCATACCGGCTCGGTCCCACCGTCGAGCGAGACCGGATATCGGGCCCCCATTCCCGGGAACGATCGGACGTAGACCTCGTAGTGTCCCGACTCGTTGGAGGCATAGGCTAGCCACCGGCCATCCGGGGACACCGCCGGCGCGACCTCGTCGGCGGCGCTGGCAAGGAGCGAGATCGGTTTGGCGGCGGAATCACCCGACACCAGCCACATCTCCCGCCGGAGAGGCCCGCCCGTGGTCCGCACCACCAGAGAGCCACCATCCGGCGTGAACAGCCCTTCCCACAAGGAGAAGTTCGGCCAGCCGAACAGCGGCTTCGCGGGCGCGGTGCCGTCGGCCGGCATGATCCGGAGTTCGACGCGAGCCCCGGTTTGCCGGACGTAGGCCACCTGCCTCCCATCGGGGGTCCAAAACGGCCGAAGGGCGAGGCTGTCGTGCGACAGCCGGGTCAGCGCCTCCTGCGCTCGGTCGACCAGCCAGATCTCGCCCTCCAACGCGACCGCGATCTGCCGGCCGTTAGGCGAGAACTGCGGCTCGAGAAAGCTCCCGAGCCGAGGATAGAGGCGTTGGCCGGTGCCGGCGCGGTCCACCAGCTCGAGGGCTCGCTGGGACGACGATTGGCCCGCCGCGACCACAATGCCGCCGCGGGAGACCGCCATCAGGGCCCCTTCATTCTGCCCGATCGGCACGCCCTCGGCGATGACCCGCGGCTCCCCCGTGGGGGCGAGCTCTTTCAGGTCGAACGGCACGGCGCGAACCAGCCCGTCCGGGCTCAGGTACACCACATGGCCGGTCGCGACGTAGCGCGGATCGGTCCCGACGATCTCCAGCGACGTCCTGGTCCTGGTCCGCAGGTCGAGCACGGCCAGGCGTTCCACGGGGCCCCGCCGGACACTGAAGATCACCCCCCGGTCGCCCGGCAATCCGTGAGGGAAGTTGAATGATTCCCCCGAATCGCTGGCGAGCAGCGTGGTGACCTCGCCGCGAAGAGAGCATTGCCGGAGACCGAAATCGGTCCCGTCGCCGAAGACAATGACGTTGCTCTCGAGCCAGGTCGCGTTGACGTAGCCCGGGACCTTGCAGACGAACTCGGGCGCCCCACCCGCCACCAGAATCTTTTCGATGCCCTGGGCCACGAAACCGAGCCATCGACCGTCCGGCGAGAAAAACGGCAGACCGGCGGACTCGGCGCCAACGATCGGGACCGGGTCGGCCCGGTCCATCGACCGGAGGTACAACCGCCGTTGGCTGGTCGAGTCTCGTCCGGTGTGGGCAAGCATGGTCCCGTCGGGCGAGAGCGCCAGCCCGGCACCACTCTCGTCGGTCCAGGCGACCTGCTCGGGAAAACGGATACTGAAGCGCTGCACGGCCGGGGGCGGTGGCATCGGCGTCGACCGGGATCGATCGAACCCGATGAAAGCCCCGGCGGCAAGCACGAGCGCCCAGGGCAACCCGACAGCCACCGGGGGGCGCCAGCGCGCGCGAACGGCCGAGGGTGGGGTGGTGAACGAGGGATTGGCCAGCGCCGCCGCAAACTCCGCCGCGGTGCCGAACCGATCCGCCGGCAGTTTCTGGAGTGCGACGTGGGTGGCCCGCGCCACCGCCTCGGGCACCGTCCGTCGGAGCTCGGCCACGGCCACCGGGTCCGCGGTCAGGACTTTGGCCACAATGGCCTGGGCCGTCGGCCCGACAAAGGGCGCCTCGCCGGTGAGCATTTCGTAGAGCACTCCGCCTAACGAGTAGATATCGGTCCGCCCGTCGAGGTCGCGCTCGCCCATGGCCTGCTCGGGGCTCATGTATTGCGGCGTACCGAGGCTCATCCCGGTTTCCGTCATCCGGGCGCTCCGATCCGAGCGACTCACCGCGAGCGCAATCCCGAAGTCGGCCACCAGCGCCCGGCCGTCGTGGAGCAGGATATTCTCCGGCTTGATGTCGCGATGGATCACGCCCTGCCGGTGGGCGTAGTCGAGCGCGCTGGCCACTTCGCCCGCGATCCGGACCGCATCAGCGACGGGGAGCTGCCGTTCGCGAGTCAGCCGCTCTCGGAGTGATTCACCCTCGACAAAAGGCATCACGTAGTAGAGGAAGCCGCCGGCCTCGCCGGAGTCGTGGAGCGGGAGGACGTGCGGATGCTGCAACCGAGCGGCGACTTCGATCTCCCGAAAGAACCGCTCCGGTCCGAGCGTGGCCGCCAGCTCGGGCCGAAGCACCTTGACGGCCACCCGCCGTCGGTGTTTGAGGTCCTCGGCCAGATAGACCGTGGCCATGCCGCCGGCGCCGAGCTCGCGCTCGATCCGGTAACGGTCGGCGAGGGCAGCGGTCAGCTGTGGGAGCACAGCATGAGGGGGAGTCACGGCCAATAGTTTACCACAACCGGAGTCGAAAACCAGTTGGTGAAGGGCCTGGGTGCCGGCTCGCGGTCACGGAAGCCTACTCCGGAGTCTGGCGGCGCGCGAGGGGCCGATGAAGGTCTTCCTCCATCGTCTCGGCCGGCCTTGCCGGCCCCACCAGGCCGTGGTACTGTAGGGTCGCAGGAGCCCACCCGATCAATCCCTTGGAGGCCCAATGATCCGCCGAACTTTCGTTCGCTCCTCGCTGCTTGGCATGGCCGCTCCGGCCCTTGCCCGCCTCCCCGGCCCCGGCCCCCTCTTCCGCGCGGCCCCGCGGTTCCCCCAGGATCTCAGCGCGGTCACCGGCGATGGCAAGCGAGTGACCCTGACCGGCAAAGCGATCGCCGACCTTCGGGCGAGTCTCCGCGGCCCGGTGCTGCTGGCGGGTAACGACGGCTACGACCAGGCCCGGACCATCCTCAATCCTACCTTCGACAAGCACCCAGCCCTGATCGTCCAGCCAACCGGGCCCGCCGACATCCGGACTGCGGTCAACTTCGCAAGGGACAACGGCGGTTTACTCCTTGCCGTCAAGTGCGGCGGGCACAGCCACTCGGGCCAGTCGACCTGCGACGGTGGCCTCCAGATCGACCTCTCGCGGTTCCGGGACGTCCGAATCGATCCCGCGGCGCGGCGGGCCTGGGTCACCGGGGGCACCCTCCTCGGGCAGCTCGATCACGAGGCGATGGCGCTGGGATTGGTCACCACGATGGGGACCGTGTCCCACACCGGGGCCGGCGGGCTCGTCACCGGCGGCGGGTTTGGACGACTCGGCCGGCGGTTCGGGTTGTCAGTGGACAACCTCCTCTCGGTGGACGTGGTCACCGCCGACGGCGAGCTTCGCCATGCCGGCCCCGACGAGAATGCCGAGCTATTCTGGGGGGTGCGGGGCGGCGGCGGAAACTTCGGGATCGTCACCTCGTTCGAGTTCGCCCTTCACCCGATGCAACGGCGGGTCGTCGGCGGGACCATGGCGTTCCCGTTCGCGAGAGCCCGGGACATTCTCGAACTCTACGGGGAGATCGGCCGCAACGGGCCCGACGACCTCGATTTCGGGTTCGCGTTGGTCCGGCCTCCCCAAGGGGCCCCGCCCGTGGCTGCGGTCGCGATCTGTTTTTCCGGGAAGGAATCAGACGCCGAGCGAGCCCTGGCGCCGGTCCGCAAACTGGGGACACCGCTCGCGGACGGGGTCCGCGCCATCGACTACGTCGCGCTCCAGCGATCGGGCGATACCAACGACCCGCGAGCCATGGGGGACTACCTCAAGAGCGGGTTCATCAACGAGATGTCCGGTGGACTGATGACCGCGATCGTCGAGGGCCTCGAGGGCCATCCCGCCCGGCGGACTCAGATCTTCGCCCAATTGAGCGGCGGAGCCATCGGGCGGGTGTCGCCGGACGCCACCGCCTTTTCCCAGCGCGAGGTCCTGGGCAACTTGCTCAGTTCGGTGTCGTGGAAGTTCGGGGAAGATTCCACCGAACACGTCAAGTGGATCAAACAGTATTGGTCCAAGATCCAACCGTTCACCGCCGGCTTCTACGTCAACGACGTCGCGATCGACGCTACGGTGAACGCGGTCGACGGGAACTATCGGAAAAACCACGACCGGCTGGTGGCGGCCAAGAACAAGTACGATCCGAAGAACCTCTTCCGGCTCAACGCCAACGTGAAGCCGACGGTTTGACCAAATGGGTAAGGTTCCCGGGCGTCCCCGAACCGCTGAGCGTACCCTTTGGGCACGCCAAAGCTCGCCAAGATGTGGACCATTGACTGAGGAGGCGGAATGAGGCGATTTCGAATCGCCTTGATCGCCACCGCCCTCGCCGGCCAGCACCTCAGCGCTCAGCAACTGCCGGATACGGCGTTCCGTCCGCCGGTCCGGCGGCCCGCCTACCCGGTTGGCGTCGGGCCAACCCTCTGCCTCGACGAAGCCCATCACAACTTCCACACCCTCGCCAACCGATACTGGGCCTTTGGCGAACTGGCTCGGCGCGACGGGTTCCGGGTCGCTCCCAACCGAGCCCCGTTCGAGTTCGACCCGTTGTCCCGCTGCCGCATTCTGGTGATCGCCAACGCCCAGCCGAACGACAGCAGTTGGGATACCTATCCGACGCCGACCCTATCCGCCTTTACCAAGGACGAGATCAAGGCGCTTCGCGAATGGGTCGATCGAGGCGGGGCCTTGCTCCTGATCGCCGACCACATGCCCCTCGCGGGCGCCGCCGCCCCGCTGGCAGCCTCGTTCGGAATCTCATTTACCGATGGCTTTGCGGTCGAGGGATTCGAGGGGGGCGATCCGGCGCGCCAAGCGGCGTTCGCCAAACCGACGCTGTTCACTCCGGGAGACGGCACCCTCAGGCCCCACCCGATCACCCGGGGTCGCGACAGCACCGAACGGGTCACCCAAGTGCGGAGCTTCACCGGGCAAGCCTTTCGGGTGACGGTGGGGAAGGCGGCCCCGGTCCTGATTCTTCCCGAGTCGTTTGTTTCGTTGGAGCCGCGGATTGCCTGGCAGTTCGGCCCCGACACCAAGAAACGCCCGGTGGGCGGATGGTTACAGGGCGCCACCATTCAAGCGGGCGCCGGGCGGGTGGCCTTCTTCGGTGAGGCGGCGATGTTCAGCGCTCAAGTGGAAGGCCCCGATAGAGAGCCCATGGGAATGAACGCCCCGCTCGCCGAGCAAAACCCTCAGTTCGTGTTGAACGTCCTCCACTGGCTGGCCCGCCTCATCGATCGTTAGCCGGTTACTGGCGCGGGGCGCCGGCGGCCAGGCGGGCGCTCAGATCGGTTTGGGAATACCAGCGGCCCCGAGCCATGACGCCGCGCCGGTCCTTGAGGTTGCCTAACGACAACAGCGGATTGCCTCCCACCAGCTGAAGATCGGCCGCTTGCCCAACCGCCACGGTCCCTTGGGTTCTGGCCCGTCCGAGGTATTCCGGGCCGGCCCGAGTGGCCAGTTGGAGCACTTCGGCCCGCGAAAATCCGGCCCGCTCGAACAACTCCAGTTCGTCCTGGTAGGCGTACCCCTGGAGCCAGGAGTCGGTCCCGATCATCAGCTTGGCGCCCCCGGTATAGAGGGCCCGCCCGAGCTCGAATTGGGGAATCAGGGCCCGTTGTGCCTCCGCGAAATCGGCCTCGGTGAAGTCGGCCAAGTAGCTGATCCTGGATCGATCCGGGACGCCTTGGCCCGGAACCAGCGTGACCTCGGGGCGCCGAATGAGCGCCCGGTACGCCGAGTCAGGCAACATCATGTGATAGGCGACGACGAAGGTCGGGCAATTCCAGACCCCGGCCCGCACCGTTCGCTCGACCAGGCTCGGAATCCGCGACCGGTCGATGTAGTTCCACGCCACGGTCCGGGAGCGGAGCGTGGCGCCGGGTTGGACCGCCGCGTCCTTCGGCACCAGCTCGGCGATGTAGCCTCGCAAATGTTCGATCGAGGCCTGCTTCGCGGCCAGGGCGCCGGTGAGTCCAACCTCGAACGGCACGTGGCCCGCCACCGGCATGCCGAACTCCCGGGCCACTCGCACGATGGTGTCGTAGACCGCCTTCGGAACGCTGTTGTAGACCTTGATGAAGTCATACCCGGCCCGATGCTGAGCCGTGATCTCGGCGCGAGCCTTGGCGGGGTCGGTCAACACCGTCATATCCGGCTGCGACGGAGGACTGCCGTCGATGATCGCGCCGGATGTGACGATCCGGGGTCCAGGGAGCGAGCCCGCCGCGACGGCCTTCCGCCAGCCCAAGGTGCCGGTGTCGCCCCACATCGCCCGGATCGTCGTGATCCCGTTGGCCAGGTAGGTGACCAGATCGAGCGGCCGGCCGGGGTGCGTGTGCAGGTCGGAAAACCCGGGCAACAGGAACTGGCCCCGCCCGTCGATGATCCGGTAGTTCTTCGCCGACGGGGCCTGTTTGGCCGGGCCGACCCACCAGACCCGGCCGTCCTTGACGAGCACGGTCTGGTGCTCGAGGACTAGAGGCTGCTCCATCGTGAGCACGGCCACGTCCACGAAGGCCGTGGGTGGCGGTGGCGCTTGGAAGAACATGCTATTGCCGCCCGATCCGGGTGATGGTAATGGCCGGCGTCAGTCGCTGGCCGTCGGCCGGGCTCCGCTGAATCTTCCGGACGACATCCATGCCGGCGACGACTTTTCCGAAGGCCGCGAAGCCTTGGCCGTCGGGGTTCCGTTTTCCGCCGAAGTTGAGCTCGGGTTGATCGGTGACGCAAAGGAAGAATTGATCCCGGGCGGTGTCGGGGCCGGTCCGGGCCATCGAGATGGTTCCGGCGAGGTGCTTGAGCCCGGTGACACTGGTCCGCTCGAGCGCAATCGGTGGGCTCGTCTTGTGGAGCGTGGTATCGCCGCCGGCCTGGATCACCTCGATCTTGACCGGACTGTTCGGCTGGTTGGCCAGCGTTACGGTGCGGTGAAAGACGCCCCGGTCGTAGAATTTGGCGTCGACGTAGCGGAGGAAGTTCACCGCCGAAATGGGGGCTCGGACGGTGTCGATCTCGACCTCGATTTGGCCGAGCGGCGTTTCAATGACGACGTGGGGGAGCTTCGGTCCGGTGGGCGCACCGGGGACCAAAACCGCGAACAGGGTTCGGAGGATCAGCATGGTTGCTCCGGGAGAATGGACCTCTAGCTTAGCCTGATCGCCGCCGTCACGCGATCCCTCGGCCCACGGTGATACTCCTCCTTGGCACCGGCTTGGTATGGCTTTACCATCCTGTATGGCCATACACAGAATCAAGGCGACCTATTCCCTCGATGCCGACACCGTTCGGACTCTCGAATCCCTCGCCAAGCGGTGGCGAACCTCGAGATCCGAGGTCCTCCGCCGTGCCATCCGGGCTGCGGCCCTCGGCACCGACGAGCCGCCCGACCTCGCGGCCCTCGATCGACTTCAGCGACGCGTCGCCCTCACCGAGGCCAAGGCGGGCCGGTGGGCCGCTGCCGCTCGCGACGAGCGACGGGCCCGGTGATCCTGGCGGACACCAGTTTCCTGATCCGAGCCCTGGTCAAGGGAACGGCCGAGGATCGAGCCCTCCGGCGGTGGCTCCGGCAAGCAGAATCCTTCTCGACGAGCGCGATCGTCTGGGCGGAGTTTCTCTGCGGTCCACTCGGCCAGGACGAACTGGACCTGGCCGCCTTGTTCGTGACCGAGCGGCTCGAGTTTGCCGGCGAGGATGCCGTGGTGGCGGCCCGGTTCTTCAACCAAGCCGGGCGGCGGCGCGGCACCCTGATCGACTGTATGATCGCGGCGACGGCGGTTCGAGTAGGGGCCGCGCTGGCGACCGCGAACCCCACCGATTTCAAGCGGCTCCAACCCCTGGGGCTCAAGGTCGCTGCCTATTGACGTATGGCTGCCGATCGGAAGGACCTGCTGCAGGGCACTCTCGAACTGCTGGTGCTCAAGGCGCTCAGCCTCGAACCGATGCACGGCTGGGGTATCGGCCAACGGATCGACCAGCTCTCCAATGACGTGTTCAAGGTCCACCAGGGATCGCTGTACCCCGCGCTCCAACGGATGCTCCGAAAAGGCTGGGTCCGGTCCGAGTGGCGCGACTCGGAGAATAATCGCCGGTCTCGGTACTACAGCCTCACGCCGGCCGGCCGGCGCCAGCTCGCGACCGAAGAGTCGCTCTGGCGGCGGGCCTCGGGCGCCATCAACGGGATCCTTGAAATCCGCCTGGCGGACGGTGGCGCGTGAGCCTGATTCCCGATCTGATCGAGCGCCTCAAGGCCCTGGTCTTCCGAAGCCGCCTCGAGCGCGAGCTCGACGAAGAGCTCCGCTTTCACCTGGCCCGCGAGGAGGAAGCCCGGGCTCACGCCGGCAGCGCCGACCCACGGCGAGACGCCCTGCTTGCCTTCGGTGGTGTCGAGCGAGTCAAGGACGAGGTCCGCGAGGCCCGGGGCGTCCTGCCCCTGGACGAGTTCGTCGCCGATGTCCGCTATGTGCTCCGGGCGCTCCGCCGAAACCTCGGCTTCTCGATGGCAGTCGTGGCCGTGCTCGGGATCGCCATCGGCGCGGCGACCGCCGTGTTCGCCGTCGTGGACCGGGTCCTCCTTTCGGAGCTGCCGTACCCCGCGCCGGACCGGCTGGTCCGGATCTACCAGAAGAACTCGCCCACCGATCTCTGGTCGCTCTCGGCCGTTGACGTCCAGGCGATTGGCGGCCAACAACGCGGGTTCGCGGCGTTCGGAGCGGCCCGGTACGGGAGCGTCTCCCTCTCCGGGGCCGGCAGTCCGGCTCGAGTGGCCGTGGGCCGCGTCACGTCGGGGTTTTTCCAAGCCCTCGGCATTCGGCCGGCCCAGGGCCGGTTGGTCGAATCACGCGATGAGACGCCCGGCGCCAATCCGGTGGTGGTGGTATCGCACCGGCTCGCGGAACGCGGCTTGGGCGGATCGGTGGCGGCGTTAGGCAAGTCCATCACCGTTGACGGCGTGAGCCACACGGTGATTGGAGTCCTCGAGCCCGGGCGGAACGAGCTGGCCGGAATCGAGGCCGTCGCGTGGCCGGTCCTTCAGCTCGGCACGCCGAGCCGGCGCGGGCCTTTCGGCTTTCGTGGCATTGCCCGGCTGGCCGATGGCGTGTCGCTGGCCCAGGCCACCCGGGATCTGGCCGGCATCAGCGAACGGATCTTCCCGATCTGGGCGGCGGGGTTCCAGGATAGCGTCGCCCGCCTGACCCCGATTCCGCTGCGGGCTACGGTCATCGGCGGGGCCAGCCAACCGATCAACCTCTTTGCCGGCGCCGTGGGGCTGGTGTTGCTCCTCGCGGTGGCCAACGTGGCGACCCTGATGCTGGTTCGCGCTTCGGCCCGCGAACACGAACTCTCGGTACGAACCGCCCTTGGCGCGGGGCGGCACCGGCTGGCTCGGCTCATCGTCACCGAGTGCCTGATGCTGACTGGGCTCGCGGGTCTAGTCGGCGTGGGCTTGGCGGGGTTCGGTCTTGATCTCGTCGGACTGCTGGCACCCGGGCTGCCCCGACTCGGCGAAGTGAGGCTCGGCGCCGGGGGCGTCGCGTTCGCGCTCGCCGCGGCCGTGGCAAGCGGCGGGCTGATCAGTCTGGCGACGCTCTGGTCCGTCCTGGCCCGGGGCTCCGCGGCCGTCCCCACCTTGGTGGCATCACCCGGGCGGGCCGGTTCGGGGCGCCGCGCCCACGCCCTTCGGAGCGGGCTGGTCGTCGCCGAGTTCGGGCTCGCGCTCCCCTTGGTGCTGGGCGCCGGATTGCTCCTCAGGAGTTTTCTTCGGCTCGAACGGGTGGATCCGGGCTTCGATCCCGCCGGGGTGTACGGCCTCGAGCTGTCGCTGCCTTCCGAGCGGTATCCGGACAACCGCCGACTGCTGGACTTCTGGCGCTTGGCCGAGTCGCGGGCGGCCGAAACCGACGGCGTCACGGCCGCCGGCCTGGCGGGATCGATACCCCCCGACAACTACGGCGACGTCAACAACTTCGACTTGCTCGACAAACCGGTTCCGGCTGGAAGCTCGCAGCCGGTGGCGCCGTGGCCCTCGGTCACGCCGGGGTATTTCACCGCCCTGAATATTCGGCTGCTCGAGGGGCGGCTGTTTACGCCGGCCGACTCCGGCACCGCCCCACCGGTCGTCGTGGTGAGCCGTGCCTGGGCTGCCAAGTACTACCCGGACCAAAGTGCCTTGGGCAGGCAGATGGTCAGCGGCGGCTGCACCAGCTGCCCTCCAACCACCGTCGTTGGCGTGGTCGGTGACGTCCACTATCGCGGGCTGGCGGCCGAGGGCGATGCCGTCTATGCGCCCTTGGCACAGGAGGGGGCACGGGGCCTGAATCTGGTCGTGCGGAGCCGGCTCGGCGCGGCCGCCACGCTCCGCCGGCTCCGGGCGGCGATCAGTGCCCTCGACCCCGAACTGGCACCGGTGGAGGTGGTGATGACCGATCGACTCCGCGATGCCTTGGGTGATCCTCGTCGGTGGACGACGGTGGTGGGTGGGTTCGCGGCGGCGGGCGCGCTGCTGGCCGCGTTAGGGGTGTTCGGACTGATGTCGTATGTCGTTCGGCAGCGGTATCGCGAGACGGGTGTCCGGCTCGCGCTCGGAGCCGCACCCGGGTCGCTGACCCGCCTGGTCGTGCAGCGGGGAATGCGGTACGCGCTCCTTGGCACCGCGATCGGCTTGGGCGTCTCTGCGTTGCTGTCGCGCTGGATCGGCACCTTGCTGTTCGGGATTGGCGCCATGGATCCCCCAACCACGATCGCCGCGGTGGCGGTGCTGGTGGCGATTGCCTTCATCGCCTGCTGGGTCCCCGGACGACGAGCGGCACGGATCCGGCCGATGGAGTCGCTCTCCTCCGACTAGATCCGAACCAGCTGGGGCAGGTGGTCGAAGTGTTGATCGCGGGCGAAGAGCGCGAGATCATGCTGGAGTACGAGGGCCGCGATCCAGAGGTCGTTGGTGGGGATCGGCGTGCCTTGGACTCGGAGCTGGCGGTACAGCGCCGCATACTGATGGGTCGTCTGTTCGTCGGCGAGGAGGACCTCGACGCCTGTCCTCATTAGGAAACGACGCAAGGTCCGCTCGTTTGTCGGTCCTTTGGAACCCACGGAAAAGCCGGCTCGGAGTTCGCCGACGACGACAAACGGCAAGTAGACCGCCGCCGCCGTTTCGAGCGCCGTGATGACCTCCGGGACGCCTCGGCAAAGATCGACGTACCGATTTGTGTCGAGCGCCAGCCTCATCGCCAGAGGTCCGGGTCGATTTGATCCTGGGCCGCGAGCGCGGCGTCGAATTCGGGGTCGTCTGCCCAGGTGCCCGCGAGGTCGCGGAGTTCGCGAACGATGACCGGTTCCCCGGCCGCCCCAACCGCCCGGCGTAGGGCGGCAATCGTGACCTCGTTCAGACTCCGACCTTCCCGCCGAGCAATCCGGCGGAGCGCTCGGTCGACCGCGGCGGGTACGTTTCGCAAGGTATATTGCATGCACTTATCATAGGCGAAGCAGGCACTGTATGCAAGCACTCCCTGAGCGAGACGCCGTCGCGACCGGTTCCACGTCACCCCGGGTCGCCCCCCTCCGTAGGTATCTTAGTCCGCCCGCGCCGCGTTGGGCTCGTTCCGAGAAGAAGACTTCCAGAAGGTTTGAATGCTCGGTTTGTTGGTTGCGGCCGCCATTGCGGCCTCCGATTCCCTGGCGCCGAGCTATTCCGGCGCGGCGGGCCAGCTCAAGGTGGCGATTCCCCGGATCGAGGCCGAGGTCGCCGTTGATGGCATATTGGACGAGCCAGTCTGGACTGAGGCCGCCAGGCTCACCGGGTTTTCCCAATACGCTCCGGCCGACGGTCGCTTGGCCGAGCAGGATACCGAGGTCCTGGTGTGGTACTCGCCGACGGCGCTCCATTTCGGGGTTCGCGCCAAGGCCCGCCCAGGGACCGTCCGGGCCACCCTGGCCAACCGGGATCGGCTGGCCGGCGAAGACCGGATTGAGTTTTACCTCGGCACCTATAACGACGGCAACCAGGCGCTCGTGTTTGCGGTCAATCCGCTCGGTGTCCAGCAGGACGGGACCATCGTGGAGCAGGGGCGCGCCAACGGGGGGCGCGACAGCACCGACCTGAGTCCCGACTTCGTGTTTGCCTCGCGGGGCCGGCTCACCGAAGATGGCTTCGAGATCGAAGTTCGGATCCCCTTCAAGACCTTGCGGTACCAGTCGGCCCGGTCGCAGGACTGGGGCATCCATATCATCCGGCTGATTCAGGCGTCGGGGCATGAGGATTCGTGGGTACCGGCCGTTCGCGCGGCCCCGAGTTTTCTGAGGCAAGCAGGAACGCTGCAGGGGCTGACCGGCCTTCGGCGCGGGGTCGTCATGGACCTGAGTCCGGTGGTCACCGCCCGCGCAAACGGCGCGCCGAGTCTGACTCGGGTCGGCGAGTGGAACTATGACCGCGCGGCCGAGTTCGGGGGCAACGTCCGGTGGGGCATCACGCCGAACCTGACCATGAACGGCACCGTCAATCCCGATTTCTCCCAGGTCGAGGCCGACGCGAGCCAGATCGTCACCGATCCGCGGCGGGCCCTGTTCTTCGGCGAGAAGCGTCCGTTCTTCCTGGAAGGGATCGAGCAGTTCGCGACGCCGAATCAGTTGATCTATTCCCGGCGGATTGCCGCCCCCGTGGCGGCCGCGAAGTTGACCGGCAAGGTCTCCGGGACGACGGTGGCCTCGATGTTTGCGCTCGACGGCCGGGAAGCCTCCCGTACCGGGGCCGACCATCCGTTCTTTGCGATTGCCAGAGCCCAGCGCGACCTGGGCGGCGGCTCCCGGGCCGGGATGGTGTTCACGAGCCGGACCGAGCCGGGCCTGAGCAATCACTTGGGCGGGATCGACACCCGGGTCGTCCTTCCCGGGAGTGTCGCCGTCTCGGCCCAGGCCGTCGGCAGCGTGACGACCCGTGATGGTCACCGCGAGGTGGCGCCGCTCTGGGATCTCGATGTCCGGCGGGCGGGGAAGCACTTGGGGTTTCAAGCCGGGTTCGCGGGAGTGAGCGATGCCTTCGAAGCCGCGGCGGGTTTCATCGGGGTCCCCGATGCCGTCACGGTGTCGGGCGGTCCCTCGTGGACCGCCTACGGGAAGCCCGGGGCGTTGATTGCTCGGGCCACCGGTGGCGTTCGGGTCAACATGCGGTGGACCTACGACGCCTTCGTCGGCGGTCGGCATCTTCAGGATCGGCAGTACTTCCTCACGGGGAGCTTCCAATTTCGAGGCGGCTGGAGCGTCGACGCGTTCAACTGGTTCGAGTACTTCGGCTACGACCGGCGGCTTTTCCGAGGCTATGCGCTGGAGCGTCATGGCGGGGCCGGAGTCATCGATACGATCGCCCCCTATCCGGGCGGCGGGACCATTCACAACTACGGCTCCAACGTCACGCTCAACACCCCTTGGGTCGGCCCCTTCTCCGCCAATCTGCGGGCGACGTTCGGGGCGGACGTGAACTATTTCGAGTGGTCGCCGGCCAATATCCTGTTCGTCAACTCGACCATTCAGTTCCGGCCGACGAGCCAGTTTCGGGCCCTTGGCACCTACGTCCTGACCTATTTTCAGCGCCGCTCCGACGGCTCCGTCGTCTCGGTGACCCACATCCCCAGGCTTCGGCTCGAGTATCAGCTGAGCCGGGCACTCTTCCTCCGAGTCGTCGGGGAATATCGGGCCTCGAAACAGGACGACTTTCGCGATGATGGCCGGACCGGCGATCCGATCCTGATCCTCGATCCGCGCGACAGCGTCTACAAACGAGGGCTCGCGTCGAAACGGGAAACCAATGGGTTCCGGTCCGACTTCCTGTTCTCGTTCCAGCCGACGCCCGGTACGGTGTTCTTCGCAGGATACGGCGGCAGTTACCGCGACACCGGCCGGTTCAAGTTCGGCGACTTGAATCGGACCAGTGACGGGTTCTTCTTGAAGGCCAGCTATCTCTTCCGGATGTAACCGATGGTTCTCGCGGCGGTGGCGCTGATGTTGGGACTCGAGCCGGGCTGCCTGGCCGACTTGCGCCGAGCGGCGATCGCCAGGGGAGCCACCGCCACGGTGTTCGACTCGGCCACCGCCGGCTTCACCCTGGACTCGACCGTCCTGGTGGCGCGGGATAATCAACCCGAATTCACGACCCCGATCTGGGACTATTTGGCCGCGCTGGTCGACGACGAGCGGATTGCCGACGCCGTCCGGCGGATCGACGAGTGGCAGGCCGCGCTCGGGTCGATTGAGAAGACCTTTGGGGTCGATCGGCACACCGTCGTCGCCGTGTGGGGCGTCGAGTCGGATTTTGGCCGGATCATGGGGCAGCGACCGCTGGTCCGCTCGCTCGTCACCGGGTACTGCCTTGGCCGTCGGCAAGACTTCTTTCGCGATCAGCTGGTGGCCACCCTCCAGATTCTCGAGCGCGGCGATATTCCAGCCGACCGGCTGGTCGGCTCCTGGGCGGGCGCCTTCGGACAGACCCAGTTCATGCCGACCACGTTCCTTCGGCTGGCCGTCGACGCAGATGGGGACGGGCGCCGCGATATCGTGGGCTCGGTGCCCGACGCTTTAGGCTCGACGGCCAACTACTTGAAACAGCATGGCTGGGTGACCGGAGCCCCGTGGGGCTACGAGGTGCGGGTGCCGGCACGCTATCGGGGCCGATCGGGCCGGCTCTACCGGCGCCCCGTGGCCCGCTGGGCGGCCTCGGGCGTCAAGCGGATCGACGGCGGCGCCATGAGCGGTCCTGGCCCGGCGGCGCTGCTCCGGCCGGCGGGCCCCGCCGGACCGGCATTCCTGGTGTTCAGGAATTTCGACGTCATCTATTCCTACAACGCCGCCGAGTCGTACGCGCTGGCCATTGCCCACCTGGCCGATCGGCTCCGGGGGGGCGCGGGGTTCGTCACCCCATGGCCAACCGACGATCGCGGATTGTCCCGAGCCGAACGGCGCGAAGTCCAACAGCGCCTGATAGCCCTTGGCCACGATGTCGGCACTCCGAACGGGGTGCTTGGCCGGAAGAGTCGTGAGGCCATCAAGGCGTTTCAGGCCCAGGTCGGCCTCCCGGTCGACGGCCGGGCCGGCGGGCGGGTTCTCGACTCGCTCCGGCTGCGTTCCGCCCCCCCCTCGTAAAAAGCAAGGTTTTTTCCTAGCTTGTTCTTTCCTGCTGGTGATCGAAATTGGTACACCCCAGTCTCATTGTCGGAGAAACTACGCCATGGCAACCTCGAAGGATCCGAAGTCCTCGTTTCCCTATCCCTACAAAAAGGGCCGGCATGAAGTCACTCACGCCGACGCCCGCCGGATGCGAAAACGGGCCATCACCGCGTTAGGTACTCAGGAAGGGTTCGGCCGGGCTGCCGGGTACCATCGAGAGATCTTTGACAAGATTCTCGCCCAGCCGGCCTGTGTCGGAGTTCGCTGCTATCCGGGCCTCGACGACAAGGGCGAGTTTACCATGCTCTTCTGCGGATTCGACGCCAAGGGCAACAACATTCTCAAGGGCACCATCGGCGACCTGCCGTTTCATTGCCCACCGTTCTGCCCCGTGAAGGACGGGATCCTGGGTTTCTAGGGGAGCGGCCCCGTGCCTTTGGGATTTTACCTCGGCTACCTGATCACCGCGGCCATGGTCCTGGTCGCGGTGCTCGGAGCGGTTCGGTGGCCGGGTCTCGATCGGGGTGGGCGGTGGCTGGTCGCCGCGGTGGCGGTCTCGGCCGGGTTCGTTCCGTTCTCGTTATGGTTGGTCTTCGCGGGGCGATCGAATCGGCTTCTCAATGAGGGGTCGGTGCTTTGCGAGACCCTCCTGCTCTTGGTTGCCATGGCATGGTGGCAACCGACCGACCGCCGGCGGCAGGTGTCCTGGTTGATCGCGGCTGGCTTCGTTCTCGCGTGGATTGCCGCTCAAGTGATTCAGGGGCGGGCGGCGGAGTTCAGTTTCTTGTCGGTTCCCATCGCCGGACTGGTCAAGGTTGGAGCGGCTGGGTACACGCTGCTCGGGCGGGTTCAGTCGACGGAGGGACGGTGGACCGATCACCTCTGGTTTTGGGCTACTTCGGGTATCATGATCATGTACGGCACCGAGGTCATCCTGGCGCCGACCTGGGCTCAAGTGTTCGGGGTCCGCGACGACCTGGCCTTCGCGGCTTTCGTCGTCAACACGGTCGGCAACGTCTTGGGCTATCTGATGATTGCCCGCGGGCTCTGGCGGCTCGGGCCGGCAGGGAGCCCGTAGATGGGAACCGCACCGCTCGGGCTGATTTGGATCTACCTCCTGGCGAGCGCGCTGGTCTTCATCGTGATCGGTACCGTGATCCGGCTGGTGGTGACCGTACAACGCAAGCAGGTCGAGGAGAGCCGGCGATTCAGCCAGGGTTTGGTCGAGGCCCAAGATGCCGAACGGGCCCGAATTGCCCGGGAGCTCCACGATGACGTCATTCAGCGAGTGGCGTTGATCGGCGGCGAGCTTTCGGCGCTGGGGCGGATCATCCCGAACCCGAGTGACGCGGTAACCCAGCGGATCGAAGGGCTCCGGGAAGAGCTCCACGATCTGGCCGACGAGGTCCGGGCCATGGCCCGGCGGGCCCATCCGGCGATTCTCGATCACTTGGGCCTATCCAACGCTCTCCAAAGCCTGGCAACCGACATGGGCGTGTCCGACGACCTGACGGTCACCGTCGAGGCCGACCCGGCGGCGGATTTCAGCACGGTCAGTCCGGCCGCCACGCTGTCCCTCTTTCGGGTGGCGCAGGAAGGTCTCCGCAACGTGGCCCGCCATGCCGGGGTATCCGAGGCCACCGTGCGCGTCGGTGCTCGGGCCGGGGGGATTTTTGTCGCGATCGAGGATCGCGGAGTGGGGATGGCCCACCCGGCCGGGGCGGGGAAGGGCCTTGGCCTCCTCGGCATCAACGAGCGGCTCCGGGCCGTTCAGGGCCACGTGTCGGTCGAGAGCGTGCCGGGCCGGGGCACCAACCTCACGGCCTGGGTTCCGGGCAAAGGAGAAGGGTCATGAGGCGCCATCGATTGTTGTTGGTGGACGACCATCCCTTGGTGGTGCAGGGCTTGAAAGCCATGCTCGAGCCGCGTTATGAGGTGGTTGGGTTGGTCCACGACGGCGCCAAAGCGTTGGAGGCGGTCGAGCGGCACCGCCCCGACTTGGTCTTGCTCGATCTGAATCTTCCCAACCGGATGGGTCTCGACATTTGCCGCGACATCGTTCGGCTCGTTCCGGCCCCCAAGGTCGTGATCGTGTCGATGCAGGCCGAGAAGATCTATGCCGACGAGTCGTTCCGGGCGGGCGCCTCGGGTTTCGTGGTCAAGCTCTCGTCCGACGCCGACTTGCTGGCGGCGGTGGCGGCGGTGCTGGCGGGTGGAACGTATCGGAATCCCAAATTTGAGACCCGGAGCCGCCCGCTCCAATCAGTGTCGAGCCGGCTCACCGATCCGCTCGACATCCTGTCCCGGCGCCAACGTCAAGTCTTCGTGCTGATGGGTCACGGCAAGACCACGCAAGAAATTGCCGACCTCCTTGGCCTCGAAACCAAGACGGTGGAGTTTCACCGCGTCAAACTCGAAAAAGCCCTCGCGATCAAGAACGTTCGGGCTCTCCAAGCGCTCAGCATGGAGCGAATGAGCCAGCCCGGCGCCCCCACCGTAGACGACGTCCTCAATCCGACCTGAAGGCAAGGTTTTTTCCCAACTTGTTGTCGGCGTCGTCAATTCGTAATGTGTTCCCGTCGAGACACACTCAATGGGGGACGCGATGATGATGGCCACGATCGAACTCGAAACCATGGTGACCCAGCGGTGCCCCGGATGCGGGACGCCTCATCGGATCCGGGCGGCCGTCGCGCCCGATGCCGAACATGCCGCGCCCGATCTGGTGGGCTTCTTCGGCCACTGCCCGGAGACCGGGTTTCGGGTCTGGCTGGTCGTGGACGTTCCACCGCGGGAACAGGGCACGTTGGTGGTGGCGTTCGGTCCGCCGGACGATGATACCTGGGAGCCGCACGATCGCGAGGCGCTGGAGCGAACCTGGCGAAGCCGGCCGGAACCGGCCCGTGGGGCCGCGTCGGGCCTCGGTCCGCTGGTGAGCTTCCATCCCCGAGGTTCGAGGAGCGGTGGGTTCAGGGCGTCGGCCGGCCTGCTCCGCCTGGCCCTCGGCTGCCCGTTCCACCGGTAGCTGCAACCTTTCCGTGCCGGCTTGCGTCAAGGAAGCGCTTCCCTGACCGAACTCCGGTCCTTCCCCGGCATCGGGTGGCAGTACGCTGAAAAAATCTATCGGGCCCGACCGTTTCGAGCCCGAGCCGAACTCGTCGGACGCCAGATCATGCCGACGTCAGTCTACCTGGCCATCAAGTATCATCTGTTGGCGAGTCCACCACCGGCCCCGGCCCAAACGGCTGCTCCCGAAGCGCTGCCGGCCGGGATGACCGACCTGAATGTCGCCACCAGGGACGAGCTGGCCACGATTGCCGGAATCGGGCAGCAGTTTGCCGATCGGATCATCCGGGGCCGCCCCTACAAGACCGAATCCGAGCTGGTGGGGCGGCGGATCGTCCCGCTCAGCACCTTCGAGCGAATCCAGGGCATGATTGGGGTTGCTCGTTAGGCACCTCGGCCAGGGCCGCTAAGGCGATAGCCGGTACCGATCTCGCCGCCCTGAACCTCTACCCCGGTGCGCCCCGCCACGAGGCACACGCCATCTGACGTCGCAGGGTGAGTCGCACGGCCGGTTACCTTCCGGGCATGAAGGTGACTGGAATCGTGGTACTCGCCGTGTTGACCCTCGTCGAGGCCTTGCAGGCTCAGGAATGCCGTCCGGCCCGGACCGCGTTGGTCTTAAGCGGCGGCGGCGCCAAGGGCTTGGCCCACATCGGCGTGCTCAGCGTGCTCGACAGTCTCGGCGTGCGACCCGATCTGATCGTCGGCACCAGCATGGGCGCCATCGTCGGAGCCCTCTACGCCAGTGGCTACAGCGCCAGGCAGATCGACTCACTCGCCAGGAATTTGCCGATTTCTGAAGTCGTGAGCCGATTCCGAACCCCGGCGCCTCACCCCTGGGACCACCGCCTGCCGATCCTCTTTGTCGTCCGGGGTCAGCACGGCTTCGCGTTCCAGACTGGCGTGGTGGACGAAACGCAGCCGAACGCTCGGCTCAACTCCGCGATGCTCCGCGGCAATCTCCTCGCCCGCGGGCGGTTCGACCGGCTCCCGATCCCGTTCCTCGCGGTTGCCACCGACCTCCGGGACCGGCGAACGGTCGTGATGTCGGAAGGTGACCTGGCCCGGGCGGTGCGGGCGAGCAGCGCGATTCCCCTAGTCTTTCCGCCGGTGGTCGTGGGCGACGCGATCTTGGTGGACGGGGGATTGTCGGCCAACATTCCGGTCTTCGAGGCCCGGGAGGCCGGAGCCGAGCGGGTGATCGTGTCCGACGTGACCGAACACGCCTCCAACGTCCTCGATGTCGAGTCGCCGCTGGCCCTCGCCGATCAGCTGGTCGGCTTTCTCTTTCAGCAGCCGCCGGCCACCCTGCGGTCTGGCGACGTGATGATTCGCCCCGACGTGCAGCGGTTTCGGAGCCTCGATTTCTCGGCCGGGGCCGTCGAGGAGCTTTTGCGCCGGGGCCGGCGGGCCGCCGATACCACCGTGGCGTTGGCCCGATGCTGGTCGAAAGCGCCGCCGCTGATCACTCCCTCACTGCCCGCCACCTTGTCGTCGTGGCGGGTCACCAACGGCTCGGCTACCGACAGTGCCCTGGTGGCGCGGATGCTTCGGCTTGAACCGGGCGCCCCGATCGAGCCGATTCGGCTCCGCGAGCACCTGATCGGGCTCGCCGATGCCGAAGCGCTCCGAGGCGTCTGGCTCAACCCGACCGGATCGGCCGACTCGGTGTCCTTTGCCATCGAACCAATCCGGTCGCCCAGCACTGTCGGCGGCGCCGGCGCGGCCTATGACCACGACATGGGCCTCCGCGGCTGGGCCGGGCTTTTCGACCGCCGGATGTTCGGCACGACGCTCGAAGGCAGCGGACTGGTCTCGTTTGGCCGGTTTCAGCAGGAACTGTACGCGGCAGCCCTCTGGCATTTCGACGCCGGCTGGTCGAGGCTCACCCCGATGGCGACCGTTAGGCTCCGGACCGAGAACGTCCGCCGGTTCCGGGCCAACGGCCTCGAGGTCGCAGCCGTCGGAACCAGCGAGGCTCACGCCGGCACCGCCGTCGAGCTCCGGATCGGCGAGCCCTGGCGGGTCAAGCTGGGCGCCGACGGCTTTGCCTGGGGTGGCGAGTCGGTTCGGGGCAAAGCCGGATTCGGCGGATCGGCACGGATCGAACGCAACTGGCGGAGCGGACCCCAACTCCTCGGCGAGACGATCATCACCACCGGGTTTCGCTCGGCCAGCCTGACCGCCGAATGGCCGTTCGAGGCCAATCGTCTCCACGTAAGGCCCCAAGCCCGATTGGGCTACGGCAGCACCGACCTCCCCTTGCAGCGGACCTTCTCGCTCGGCGGCGACGAAGGATTTCCCGGACTCCGCCTCACCGAAGCCCGAGGCTCACGGGAAGCCTTCGCCTCGATCCGCTTCGGCCACCCGATCAAAGGCCCGATCGAGCTCCGAGCCAGCCTCGCCGCCGGCCGAGCCTGGACCCCCGCCGTCCTTTCCCCCGCCCCCCCATGGATCGGAGGCGCCCGCCTCGGCCTCGGCGCCACCACCCCCGCCGGCCCCATCGACATCGCCTACGGCCTCTCCACCACCGGCCGCCACGCCCTCTACCTCCGCCTTGGCCAATGGTTCTAGTCCCGTCCCCCCAGCCGAGCGCCGAGTGCCGAGCGCCGAGCGCCGAGTATATTCCCCCATGCCCACTTCCCAAGATTTCGCCGGCCGCGTTGCACTCGTGACCGGTGCTTCACGCGGGCTGGGCCGGGCCGCCGCGGCCCGGCTGATCGAGCGTGGCGCCTCGGTTGCCATCAACGTCCGTGATCGCGCCCGGGCCGAGGCGATCGCGGCCGAGTTGGGTGACCGAGCGTTCGCGGTTCCCGGCGACATTACCGCTGCGGGCGTTCCCGACGCGCTGGTGTCTCAGGTGGTGGCGCGGTTCGGCCGGCTCGACATCCTCGTCAACAACGCCGCCCATGCGCTCGGGACTCGGCTGGAGCAGCTGACCGCGGAGGAATGGCGGCAGGCGTTGGAGGTGAACATGACCGCACCGTTCCTTCTAACCAAAGCGGCCCTCCCGACGATGAAAAGCCAGCGGTACGGCCGGATCATCAATATCTCGTCCACCGCCGGCCGGATGGTGAGCACCCTGGGCGGGGCCCACTACACGGCGTCCAAAACCGGCTTGCTCGGCTTTACCCGGGCCGCCGCGAAGGAGCTTGGTCGGTTCGGAATCACGGTGAATGCGGTCTGTCCCGGGATGATCGACACCGAACTGACTCGGGAGACCGCGACCCCGGAGCGACTCACGGCCCTGGCCCAGCAGTATCCGGTTCCCCGGCTGGGAACCGCCGAAGAAGTCGCCGATCTGATTTGCTTTGCCGCGTCCGAGGCGGCCGGCTACATCACCGGCGCCTCGCTCGATATCAATGGTGGCGACCTGATGATGTAGAAGGAGGGACGGCAATGACCACTGACCTGGCCTCACGACTCGACCTGTTGTCCGGCGAAGGGGCGCTGGACGTGTTTCGCCGCGCCACCGAAATCGAACGGACCGGCCGCTCGGTCGTCCATCTCGAACTCGGCGCCCCCGATGTCGCGGCCGCGCCGCATGTCACCGAGGCCGCCATTGCCGCCCTCCGGGCCGGCGACGCCCGGTACGTTGGTCCGACCGGCATTCCGGAACTTCGCGAGGCCATCGCGGCCGATCTCGGTTCCCGGGGAGTGCGGCTCGACCCCGACCAAGTCATCGTGACGCCCAGCGCCAAGTCGGCCGTATTCTACTCGATGCTGGCGACCGTCAGCGCGGGGGACGAAGTGCTGGTCCCCGATCCGGGATTTCCGATCTATCCGTCGGTGGCCCGATTCGTCGGCGCCACGCCGATTGGCTACGGCGTCGACGCCGCGAACGCTCCCGACGTCGACGATATCGAAGCGCGGATCACGACCCGGAGCCGGGTCCTGGTCCTCAATTCGCCGAACAATCC